>NZ_CALFCW010000057.1:0-6690 GCF_937950555.1 uncultured Pigmentiphaga sp.
GCTCCGGTACATGTACTGGCGCCTGACCTCCACGCTGGGGTTCGAGGATTTGATCGACGCATTCTTCGGGTTCGGGCTGGTGGCCGCGGAAATCTATGCGTTGCTGGTGCTGCTCCTGGGCTATTTCCAGACGGCATGGCCGCTCGGGCGCAAGCCTGCTCCCATGCCCGACGACCCGAGCACGTGGCCCACCGTCGATATCTTCATTCCAACCTACAACGAGCCGCTCGACGTCGTGCGCCAGACGGTCTACAGCGCGGTGGGCATGGACTGGCCGGTCGACAAGTTCAAGGTATTCGTGCTCGACGACGGCCGCCGGCCGGAATTCAAGGCGTTCTGCGAAGAGGTGGGCGTCGGCTACATTACGCGCGACAACAACGCGCACGCCAAAGCCGGCAACATCAACCATGCGCTGACGCTCACCGACGGCGAATACGTGGCGATTTTCGATTGCGACCACATACCGACACGGTCATTCCTGCAGATCTGCATGGGCTGGTTCCTCCGTGATCCCAAGCTCGCGATGCTGCAGACGCCCCACTACTTCTTCTCGCCCGACCCCTTCGAGAAGAACCTCAACACGTTCCAGGTCGTCCCGAACGAGGGTGAACTCTTCTACGGCCTGGTGCAAGACGGCAACGACCTCTGGAACGCCACGTTCTTCTGCGGCTCCTGCGCCATGATCCGCCGTGCCCCGCTGCTGGAAGTGGGCGGCGTTGCAGTGGAGACCGTTACCGAAGACGCGCACACGGCGCTCAAGATGAACCGCAAGGGATACAACACCGCTTACCTCGCCATTCCGCAGGCCGCGGGACTGGCTACGGAAAGCCTCTCCGGCCACGTCGGCCAGCGCATACGCTGGGCGCGCGGCATGGCGCAGATATGCCGGGTGGACAACCCGCTGCTGGGCCCCGGACTGACCCTCGGGCAGCGGCTGTGCTACCTGAACGCGATGATGCACTTCTTCTACGGGTTGCCCCGGCTGGTGTTCCTGACCGCGCCGCTCGCGTATTTGCTGCTCAACGCGCACGTCTTCCAGGCCACTGCGTTCCTGATTGCCGCCTACGCATTACCCCACCTCTGCCATGCATCAGTCACGAACTCGCGCATGCAGGGCAGGTTCCGCCATTCCTTCTGGAATGAGGTCTATGAATCGGTGCTGGCGTGGTACATCCTGCGCCCCACCCTGTACGCGTTCATCAACCCGCGCGCGGGCAAGTTCAACGTGACGGCCAAGGGCGGCATTACCGAAGAAGGCTTCTTCGACTGGGACATGGCCCGGCCCTATATCGTGCTGCTCGCGCTGAACCTGCTCGGCGCCGTCGTGGGCATCGGCAAACTCTTCTTCATGGAGTCCCCGGACGTCTCGACGCTGCTGATCAACCTGGCCTGGACCGGCTACAACATCATCATGACGGGCGCCGCCGTCGCCGTGGCGAACGAAACCCGGCAAGTCCGGCGCTCCCCCCGCGTCGGCATGCGCATGCCGGCCACCCTGCGCTTTGCCAGCGGCAAGACCCTCGCTTGCGAGACCATCGATTTCTCGCAGACCGGCATCGGCCTGCGCGTGCCTGCCGACGTCGAGATTCCCATGGACGAGCCCATGCACGTCTCGCTCTATCGGGGACAGGAAGAAGGCGTGTTCCCCGTCGCGGCCGCGTTCCGGCGCGGGGATCACCTCGGCTTGCAATTCCAGCCGCTCAACGTCCAGCAAGAGGTCGAACTGGCTCAGCTGACCTTCGCCCGCGCGGACAACTGGGCCAGCGTCTGGGGCCAGCGGCAGCGCGACTCACTGCCTCGTGCCTTCGCCTCCGTGCTCCGGATCTCCCTGAAAGGCTTCACGGACCTGGCCCGGGGCTTGGTTCGTCTCGTCACCCCGTCTCGGCGCGCCCGCGCCGTTTCATCCACTCTCCATACGAGGGATTAATGATCTCGAGGTCTGCCCTTAGGAACTTCGCCGCAGCCGCGCGGCTGCGCACGCTGCCCTCCCTGGTCGCGGGGCTGCTCGTCTGCGCTCCGAATGGTCTATCGCTGGCTGCAGCGGCCGGCCCGTCGTCGCTCGCGACGTCCCCGTATGCTGCGTCGTCCGCAACCGGCGCATCCCGGACCTATACCTATAGCCTCAAGCAACTGGGTGCGCTTTACCCCGTCCAGCTGCGCGGCATCGACGGGATCTACGGCGTTCCGTTCAGCGTGCGCGCGGACGAGGTGGTGACCGGCGCCACGCTGCGCCTCTCGTATGCCTACTCCCCGGCGCTGCTGCCGGTGCTCTCGCACATCAACGTCCTGGTCAACGGCGAAGTCGCCTCCTCCCTGGCAGTGACCAAGGAGCAGGGTGGCGTCAATCTCACGCGCGAGATTCCTATCCCGCCCCGGCTCATCACCGAGTTCAACCGGCTGAACCTGCAGCTGATCGGCCATTACACGTTGGATTGCGAAGACCCTGCCCATTCCAGCCTGTGGGCCAACATCAGCAACGCCAGCACCTTGGAGCTGCGGGTGACCCGCATCGCGCTGGAGAACGACTTGGCGCTGCTGCCCCGGCCGTTCTTCGATCGACGTGACATCCGGCCTTTGAACCTGCCTTTCGTTTTCGCCGGCACGCCCAGCAATGCCGCGCTGGAGGCGGCAGGCGTGCTGTCCTCCTGGTTCGGTGCCCTCGCGAGCTACCGGGGTGCCACCTTCCCCGTGTCGCAGAATGTGCTGCCCGACAGCGGCAATGCGATCATCCTCGCCACGGCCAATGAGCGCATTCCCGGCGTGGACTGGCCCCAGGTCCAGGGGCCGACGGTGGCGGTCGTTACCCACCCGAACGACCCGTACGGCAAATTGCTGCTCGTGCTGGGCCGCGATGCCGCCGAACTGAAAACCGCCGCCATGGCGCTTGCGATCGGCGCCCCCACCCTGTCGGGCCAAGTCGCCACCATCACCGGCGTCGAACAGCTCAAGCCGCGCAAGCCCTATGACGCCCCCAACTGGCTGCGCGCAGACCGGCCAGTCAAGTTTGGCGAACTGGCGGACGCGGCCGCGCTGAACGTCTCCGGTTACTCGCCCGACCTGATCCGGGTCAATTTCCGCATGCCTCCGGACCTCTTCGCCTGGCGCGACAAGGGCATTCCGGTCGACCTGAAATATCGCTATACCCCGCGCGCCGAACCGGACAAGTCCACGCTCAACATCAACATCAACGAGCGCTTCCTGCGGTCGGAGCCGCTCCGCGCGGTCCGCCACGACGCATCCACGCACGTGGACCGGCTGCTGAACAAGGTGTTGCCGGACGGCACCGTGCCTGCGCGGGCAAAGTTCCAGATCCCGCTCTTCATGCTCCCTGCCAAGACGCAGATGCAGTTCCATTACTACTATGACTACATCAAGCAGGGCGAATGCAAGGACGTCGTGCTGGACAACGTGCGGGGCACCATAGAGCCGGACTCCACGATCGACATCTCCCACTTCTCCCACTTCATCGCCATGCCTGACCTGGCCGCTTTCAGCAACAGCGGCTTCCCGTTCACCAGGATGGCGGACTTGTCGGATACCGCGGTGGTGTTGCCCGATACGCCCTCGCCCGCCGATTACTCCACCTACCTGACGATGCTGGGGCGCATGGGAGAATCGACCGGCTATCCCGCCACCGGCGTCACGGTCACGCAAGCGCAACGCGTCGAGTCCGTGGCAGGCAAAGACCTGCTGGTGATTGCATCGAGCGGCAACCAGCCGCTGCTCACCCAATGGTCCAAACACATGCCCGTGAGCCTGGACGGTAATGTCAAGCGCTTCTCGCTGTCCGACAAGGTCTATCAACTCTTCAACTGGCTGGACACGGACGCCCGCACCAACGCCAAACCCACGCGTCAGGAACTGGCGTTCAATAGCGCCAGCACCGACGCGGTCATCGCCGGGTTCGAATCGCCGCTGTCCAGCGGACGCAGCGTCGTCCTGATCGCCGCCAACCAACCTGCCGGCTTGCACCACGTGGTCCAGGCCACGCTGGATCCGGACTTGGTCAAGCACATCCAGGGCAGTGCCGTCGTGGTCCGGAACAAGCAGGTCGACAGCCTGACGGCAGACCAGACCTATTTCGTCGGTTCACTCAACCCGATCCTGTACGTCCAGTGGTTCTTGTCCAACCATCCGCTCCTGCTCGCCTTGCTCGGAGTGCTGGCAGCCCTGGTGCTGGCCGTGATCCTCTACCTGTCGCTGCGTTCGCGCGCCCGCCGGCGCCTGGCCTCCTGACGCCGAGACAAACATGGACAAGGTCGCGTTCAGCCTGAAGCTCTCCCGGACCGGCACGCAAAGGGGCCCCGTCCGCGCGCGGCTAACGCGCTGGGCGGCTGCGCTATGCCTGGCCTTGCCGTCCGCTTCCTTCAGCGCTGCGCCGTGCCCTCCCGCAGACTGGCCACTGTGGCAGGACTTCCAGCGGCGCTTCATGCAAGCCGACGGACGCGTGGTCGACCCCAGCGTGCCACAGCAGCACTCCACCTCCGAAGGGCAGTCCTACGCCATGTTCTTCGCGCTGGTCGCCAATGACCCAGCCGCCTTCGAGCGGGCCTGGCGATGGAGCGTGAACAACCTTGCGCAAGGCGACGCCGCCGCACGCTTGCCGGCCTGGCAATGGGGGCGCCGCGATGACGGCACCTGGGGCATACTCGATGCCAACGCGGCCTCCGATGCCGACCTTTGGTTCGCGTACGCACTGGCCGAAGCGGCACGCCTGTGGCGGCGTCCCGACTATGGCCGCGAAGCGCGCGCGCTGCTGGCGCGCATCGCAGCCGATGAAGTCAAGGAGCTGCCGGGGCTTGGCAAGATGTTGTTGCCCGGGCCTTCGGGTTTCGAACTGGACGGCCCAACCTGGCGGCTGAACCCCCGCTACCTGCCCCTGCCCGTCCTGCGCCGCCTGGCGCAGTTCGATCCGGGCGGGCCTTGGCGCGAGATTGCCGCCAACACGATGAAAATGATGGCGGCGGTCACGCCCCAAGGCGTCGTGGCCGACTGGGTGGCGTACCGCACCGCGCCCGACGCGACGCAGGGCTTCGTCGCCGATCCGGAAAAAGGCGTGGTGGGCAGCTACGATGCCATACGCGTTTATCTGTGGGCGGGCATGACGGCCCGCTCTGATACGGCGGCCAAGCCCATGCTGCAGGCGCTCGCCGGAATGGAGAAGGCCATCGTGGACGGCCTGCCCCCGGAGTCGGTCAACGCGGCCACGGGTGCCGCGAGCGGCAGCGGCCCCGTGGGGTTTTCCGCCGCGCTGCTTCCCTATCTGGCTGCACGCGGCGCCAAGGACGAACTGGACCGCCAACGCGCACGCGTGCGCGGGCATTTCCCTGCGGCGCCCGACATGCCGACTGAGCGCGCGCCGCGTTACTACGACTATGTACTCGGCCTGTTCGGAATGGGCTGGGATGAACAACGATATCGATTCCTGACGGCGGGAACACTTAAGTTGAGCTGGGAGAAGGTATGTCTGCACGCCGCAAAACGGTAGTCGTCGGACTATTGGCCGCACTCATCCACAGTGGTGCGTGGGCCCAGAGCGATCCAGTCAAGGTACTGGTCGAACAAGGCCGCTACTGGCAATCGCGTGGCAACGGCGAACGCGCGGCCGAAGCCTGGCAGAAATTGCTCAAGCTGGCTCCCAACCACCCGGAAGCGCTCTACGGCATGGGGAACGTGGAACTGGACGCGGGGCGCACCGAACAAGCCCGTAGTTACCTCGCCCAGCTCAAGCGCACGCACCCCGACAGCCCCCTGATCGCCCGGTTGGAACAAGCCATCAATCTCGGCGGAAGCAGCCGCGTGCTGCAGCGGGCGCGGGAATTGGCCCGCAGCGGCCAAACATCCGAAGCCCTGGCGACCTACCAGACGGCCCTGGGCGGCAAGGCGCCCGAAGGGCCGCTCGCACTCGAGTATTACCAAACCCTGGGGGGGACGCCGCAAGGCTGGGACGAAGCGCGCCGAGGGCTGGAAAAGCTGGCGAGCGAGTCGCCCAACGATCCTCACATCGCCCTGGCGCTGGCACAGCACCTGACCTATCGGGAAGCGACCCGGCGCGAAGGCATACAACGGCTTGCCGAGTTGGCCAAGCGGCCCGACGTCGGCAAGGCGGCGGCGGACAGCTGGCGCAAGGCCCTAGCCTGGTCCGGCACCCGACCCGCCGATGCGCCACTGTATCGCGCCTATCTCGAAGCCTACCCGGACGACGTAGACGTGCGCACGAAGCTCGACGAAATCGAACGCCAGCAGCGTGCGACCCGCCAGGCGGCCACGGTTTCCGCCGACCCCTTGCGCCAACGCGCTGCGGCCGGCTTCCAGGCACTCGACGCTGGCGACCTGCTCAAGGCCGAAAACGATTTCCAGGCCGTGCTGGCCGCGCGCCCCGGCGACGGCGACGCGCTCGGCGGCCTGGGCATCGTGCGCCTGCGGCAGGAAAAATTCGCGCAAGCCAAAGACCTCCTCGAACGTGCGTCGCGACAAGGATCGGCCTCGCGCTGGCGCTCGGCGCTGAACAGCGCCACCTACTGGAGCCTGTTGGAGCAGGCTCGCGGCGCCCGCGCCAGCGGCGCGCTCGACAACGCACGGCGATCCCTGGAGCAGGCGATCAAGCTGGATCCGAACGAACCGACCGCCCAGAACGAGCTCGGCGACGTGCTGGCCGAGAGCGGACAGCTCGACGCCGCTGAGGCGACC
>NZ_CALFCW010000058.1:0-60464 GCF_937950555.1 uncultured Pigmentiphaga sp.
CTGTTCGCCATTTAAAGAGGTACGTGAGCTGGGTTTAAAACGTCGTGAGACAGTTTGGTCCCTATCTGCCGTGGGCGCTGGAGATTTGACGGAGCCTGTTCCTAGTACGAGAGGACCGGAATGGACGTACCTCTGGTGTACCGGTTGTCATGCCAATGGCATTGCCGGGTAGCTATGTACGGAAGAGATAACCGCTGAAGGCATCTAAGCGGGAAACTCGTCTGAAGATTAGATCTCCCGGGAGCTTGACTCCCCTGAAGGGCCGTTCGAGACCAGGACGTTGATAGGTCGGGTGTGGAAGCGCAGTAATGCGTTGAGCTAACCGATACTAATTGCCCGTGCGGCTTGATCCTATAACCCTGGCGGTTGTAGCGTGTGCCGCAAAAAACGCAGTCACAACACGTTGTTGCTTCTTCCAATTGGGTAGGTTGTTCGATACCGCGCCAAGCGCGATCAACAGCCCGCCAACCAGTCAAAGCCTGACGACCATAGCGAGGTGGTCCCACTCCTTCCCATCCCGAACAGGACAGTGAAACGCCTCAGCGCCGATGATAGTGGACGCACGTCTGTGAAAGTAGGTCATCGTCAGGCTAATTACCCCAAAACCCCCGCTCGGGCCTCCCGGCGGGGGTTTTACTTTATGCGTCCAGGCTACGCCGCCATCCCCCCACCCATCCTCCCTCCCCACGCCCTTCAACCCCTCCACCCTCCGAGCACATCACGCCAGGACTGCTCCAAGATCGCTCGCGTGTGGCTCGGCAGCCCAGCACTTCCCCGAGCGTTTCGTTTAGTGGTTTAAAAACATCGTAACCAAACAGCCTGACAGAACTATTTCATCTGTAGGAATTAGTAGGCAAAATTACGCCATAACGATTTCGTTTCCCGAGTTATCGGCTGCGTTTTTCCGATCTTTAGGGCTGGTTCGGCGCCGCTAGGCGCAGCAGGGCTGTTGTTGTTGCGGGCGCGCCAGTCGCGGTGCGTGAGACGTCAAACTAATCGAGTGTGCGATATGCCCAGGATGTCCTCTCTCCCACAGCATTCCAGGTCGTCCACATTTTGGAGCGAGAGCGCCGAGGGCTTGCACCGCATTTGGTGGGGGGTGCGATATGGGCAGCCGCTGGCCTTGCTTGGCGGGCGCCTGACCCGGAAAGACGAATATCTCGCTTGGTTCGATACGGTGGAGTCACCAGTATTGCGTCACACGGCGGGGCAATGGAGTTTTTGCCGGCGTGCCCCGACGATGGTGGGCGCGCAGGCATTTAATTTTTTCGGGATCGAGCGCGTGCTCTCCGACAATCGCGGATGGCATTGGCGCCCCTGGGGGGAGAATTGGCTGCGGAATTTGCATGCCTTCGATGACCTGGTTGCAGACGGCGCCGAAGCCCGGTTCGAGTGGCACGAAAAATTGATCACGAACTGGATCGTGGCCAACGCGCCGGGCAAGGGCGTGGGCTGGCAATCCTACAGTTTGGCGCGCCGTATCGTGAATTGGATCAAGTGGCAGGTCGACCGGGACGGGTTGAATGAGGTCGGACGGCGCAATTTGGTGGTGCAAACCCGGTTTCTGCGCCAGAGACTCGGCGCTTCGCTGAATGTCGCTTATCCGGCCAAGGCCGCCAAGGCCCTGGTTTTTGCCGGTGCGTTTTTCGAGGGCCAGGAGGCCGCGGGCTGGAGGAAAACGGGGGTGGCGGTGTTGCGCACCGTCTTGCGCTCTGGCTACTTTCGTGCGAGATTGGAAGCCAGCGACCGGTATCGCAATGCGTTGGTCGAGGATTTGCTGGATCTCATCCAGTTGGACAAGATGTATCCCGGGTTGCTGGACAAAGAAGAGGTCCAGCGCTGGCAAGATTTGCTACCTCCTTTGCTGGCCGTGGCCGGCGACGACCTCAACCCGCCGGAAGAGGAGTCCGACGCCGTTGTGTTTCCAGAGCCCTCCGCGCAGGACCTGCGCCTCTACGCCCAGCGCCTGGGCCTGGCTTCTGCAGGCTGAGTGCTGGGGCAGCCGGGGCTGCCATCTACCCCACGCCCTGTGTCCGCTTGCCTCGCCTGCGGCCACGCTCCTCGTACAATAGCCGGATCTCCGACAAGGAGGCATGCCGGCGCCCACCGCCCCGTCCGCCCGGCATTTTCCCGTTCCGGGGCGTTATTCGAGTCCGTCCATGTTCCGCGTTTCGCTCGTCTCCGGTTTCTTTTGCCTGTCGATGTGTCTTGCTGCGCCAGCGCATGCCGCCGATCCCTTGCGCATTGGTGAGATCAACAGCTACAAGGCGCAGCCCGCGTTCCTCGAACCCTATCGCAAGGCCATGTTGCTTGCGGTGGAGGAAGTCAATGCGGCAGGGGGCATCCTGGGGCGGCCGCTGGAGTTGGTCATCCGGGACGACAACGGCGTGCCTGGCGATGCGGTGCGTGCCGCGGAAGAGCTGGTCTCGCGCGAGCGGGTGGTCATGCTGGCGGGAGGGTTCCTCTCCAACGTGGGACTCGCACTGGGCGACTATGCCAGGCAGCGCAGGATCCCGTTCCTCGCCAGCGAGCCCTTGACCGACAAGATTACCTGGGCCAATGGCAACCGGTATACCTTCCGCTTGCGCCCATCGACCTGGATGCAGGTCTCCATGCTGGTTCCCGAAGCCGCCAAGCTGCGCAAGAAGCGCTGGGCCATCGTGTATCCCAACTACGAATATGGGCAGTCTGCCGTCCAGACGTTCAAGACGCTGCTCAAGGCGGCGCAGCCGGATGTGGAGTTCGTCACGGAGCAGGCGACCCCGCTGGGCAAGCTCGATGCCGGCCCCGTCGTCCAGGCGCTGGAGGCGAGCAAGCCAGACGCGATCTTCAACGTGCTGTTTGCCACGGACCTGACCAAGTTCGTGCGCGAGGGCGCGATGCGTGGCCTGTTCAAGGGCCGCGAGGTCGTGAGTCTTTTGTCCGGCGAGCCTGAGTATCTGGAGCCGCTGCGCGACGAGGCCCCTGAAGGGTGGATCGTGACCGGTTATCCCTGGTATGCCATCAAGACGCCGGAACACCAGCGTTTCCTGGATGCCTATCGCGGCAAGTATGGCGAGCCTCCGCGGCAAGGGTCCGTGGTCGGGTACGTCACGATCCATGCCGCGGCGGCGGCCTTGCGCCGCGCGAAGAGCACCGATGCCGAGAAGATCGTCGATGCCTTCCGCGGCATGCCGCTCACGACGCCCTGGGGGCCGATCGTGTTCCGGCCCCAGGATAACCAGGCCACGCTCGGTGCTTTCGTCGGCCGTACCGCGTTGCAAGGCGAGGGCGCGCAGCGCATGGGCGTCATGGTGGACTTCTACTATGCGGACGGCGCCAAGTACCAGCCTTCCGACGCGGAAGTGGCGAAGCTGCGTCCGGCGCGCTAGACGGTGTTGGCGCAACTGCTGAACGGGCTGGCGAGCGCCAGCAGCTTGTTCTTGCTCTCTCTCGGGCTGACGCTGATTTTCGGCGTTTCGCGGGTCGTGAATTTTGCCCATGGCTCGCTGGCCATGTTGGGGCTTTACCTCGGGGTGAGTTTGTCCGCATGGCTGATGCCTTGGCTCGGCGGGATCGGCTTCTGGGCCGCGGTCGCCGGTGCTGCGCTGGGCGTGGCGCTGGTCGGGGCATTGATCGAGCGCGTGTTGTTGCGGCGTCTTTACGGTAGCCCCGAACTCTTCCAATTAGTGGCGACCTTCGCGTTGGTCTTGATCATCCGCGACATCGCATTGGCGATCTGGGGCGCCGATGACCGGCTCGGGCCCAAGGCGCCCGGACTGACCGGGGTGATCGCGCCGGGGACGCTGAACCTTCCTGTTTATGACCTGGTGTTGATGGCCACGGGGCTTGCTGTGCTGGTTCTCAGCCATGGGGTCTTGGCGTGGACCCGGTGGGGGCTCCAGTTGCGGGCGGCGACCGAAGATCGGGAGATGGCCTTGGCCGTCGGGGTGGACGAGCGGCGGTTGTTCACCCAAGTGTTCGCGCTGGGGGCCGGACTGGCGGGGTTGGCGGGCGCGCTCCAGATGCCGCGCGAGCCGGCGGCGCTGACCTACGATCTGCAGGTCGTGGCCGAGGCTTTCGTCGTGACGGTGGTTGGCGGCATGGGCAGCGTCACTGGTGCGTTCGTCGCGGCCATGATGATAGGCTTGGTGAAGGCTGCGTGCGTGGCCTTGGGTACGGTCCAAATCGGTGGCACCGAGTTTGTGCTTCCCAAGCTCACGCTGGTTATTGAGTTTCTGTTGATGGCGGTCGTGTTGGCCTTCCGTCCGTGGGGGCTGTTCGGCAGGCCAGCTGCACCGACGCGCGCCTTGCGCGCGGAATGGCATCCGTTGCCGCTTCCTACCCGCCGGGGCAGCGGGGCACTGGCTCTCTTGCTGGCTGGGTTGGCGGTGCTTCCTTGGTTCGCCTCCGATGCGCCTTATCTGCTCGTGCTCGCGGTGGACGTGCTGATCGCCGGGCTGTTTGCCGCGAGCCTGTACGTCTTGATGGGGCCTGGGGGCATGCATTCTTTCGGTCATGCAGCATTCCTGGGGTTGGGCGCCTACGGCGCCGCGCTGGCAGCGCCATGGGTGACGCGTTGGCTGCCAGGATTGGACGCGACCGGGGCAGGCGGGCTGATTGCCGCCCTGGTGTGCCTGCTGGCCGGCATGCTGCTGGCCTGGTTTGGTGCGGTGGTGTACGGGTTCGTCGTACTGCGCGCGGCCGGCGTGTACGCGGCGATGCTGACCCTGGCCTTTGCGCAAATTACCTGGTCCGTGGCTTTCCAATGGGATGCCGTGACGGGAGGGAGCAATGGCTTGTTCGGGTTTTGGCCGCAAGGTTGGCTCTCGTCGCGCGAGGGATATTACTGGTTCGTGTTGGCAATTGCCGCTGCATGCGGCTTGATGTTGCGCAAGGTATTGCACGGACCGTTCGGCCTTACGCTGCGCATGACGCGCGACGCCCCGTTGCGCGCGGAAAGCCTGGGGCTGCCGGTGTTCGCGGTGCGATGGACGGCGTTCATGCTGGCCGGAGCCATGGCCGGCGCGGCGGGCGTGCTGACAGTGTTTGCGAAGGGTTCAGTCGCGCCTGACCTGCTGGCCATTCCCCGTTCTGTCGACGCATTGGTGATGACGCTGCTCGGCGGGCTGCAATCACTTTTCGGGCCGTGGCTGGGGGCGGCGGTCTACACCGTGGGGCAAGATTACCTGGCCCGGAGCACGGAATACTGGCGCGCCGCGGTGGGGGGCGCCATGTTGGCCCTGGTGATGCTGGCGCCTGGCGGCTTGACAGGCTGGAGGCGTCGTCGATCGGCGGCGGGTACGGCATGAAGCTGAGGGTGTCCGGTCTTTCCAAATCATTCGGCGCCGTGCGCGCGGTCGATGGCGTGAGCTTCGCGTTGGACGCCGGCCAGATGCTGGCGCTGATCGGTCCGAACGGCGCGGGGAAGAGCACCTGCTTCCAATGCATCAATGGGCAGCTCCGGCCCGACTCCGGGCGCGTGGAGTTCGACGGAACGGACGTGACCGGCCTGGGCGTGGCAACCCGGGCGCGGATGGGAATGGCACGCACGTTCCAGATCGCCCAGGTAGCGGTTTCACTTACCGTGCGGCAGCATGTCGCGCTGGCGCTGGCCGCCCGTGATCCGGCCGCCTGGCGCCGGCTGGGAACGCGCGGCTTGCGGGGCGCGCAGGAGGAGGTACAGGCGTGGCTCGAGCGTTTTGAGCTAGCCGCCCTGGCCGATCGCCCGTGCCTTGAGTTGCCGTATCCCGAGCTCAAGCGCGTCGAGCTGGCGAGCGCCTTGGCGCAACGCCCTCGCGTGCTGCTGATGGATGAGCCCACCGCGGGCATGACGCGGGCCGATCGCCGGGCATTGATGGCCCTAGTCAAGCAGGAGGCCGCGCGCGGGTTGGCGGTATTGTTTACCGAGCACAGCATGGACGTGGTATTCGGCTTTGCCGATCGCGTGGCGGTGCTGGTGCGCGGCCGCCTGGTCGCACAGGGTACGCCGCAGCAGATCGCGGAGGATCCGCAGGTTCGCGCCGCGTATCTCGGGACGACCGCCGTCGAGGAGGGGGCATGAGCGTTGTGTTGCAGGCCCGCAGGCTGTGCGCCTTTTATGGCCGCGCCCAAGCATTGTTCGATGTCGACCTGGAGGTTGCAGCGGGGGAGATCGTTGCGCTCGTGGGGCGCAATGGCGCCGGCAAGACTACGCTGATGCGGGCGTTGGCAGGCCGCGTGGCGACGACGGGGGAGGTGTTGTTGGACGGCGTGCCGGTGAGCGGCTGGCGGACCGACCGTCGCGTGCAGGCAGGCCTGGCCTGGGTGCCCGAGGACCGGCGCATATTTACCCAGCTCACGGCGCGGCAGAACCTGGAGGTGGCCGAGGCACCTCCGCGCGCGGGCGCCCCGGTGTGGACGGCCGAACGCGTGTATGAGCTGTTTCCCGAGCTTGCACCGCTCGAGCGTCGACCGGGCGGTGCCTTGAGTGGCGGAGAGCAGCAGATGCTCGCCATAGGGCGGGCATTGATGACCCAGCCGAAAGTGATATTGCTGGACGAGCCTTCCGAAGGGGTAGCGCCCATTGTCGTGCAGCGCCTGGCCGAAGCCATGCGGGCCTTGCGGGCCGAGGGGCTGGCCGTACTGTTGTCCGAGCAGAACGAGGCGCTCGTTGCGCCCGTCGCCGACCGCTGTTTGTGCATGGATGACGGGGTGCTTGCACCCGCTGCGGCTGCGTTCCCCGTAAGCTGAACGGCCGGAGAGAATCTGCCCGCAAGCTTTGTCACATCCATATAGTTGAGATCGTCAACAAAGTAGTGTATAAAAACAACTATCTAAGCACCAGAACACCAGGGGATCGTATGAGCAGTGCATATTCCACCATCCGGGTCGAGGTCCAGGACCGGATAGCGACGCTGACGCTCAACCGGCCGGAGAGCCGAAATGCGCTCAATTCGGCCATGTGTGGCGACTTGATCGCCGCCGCCGAGGCGCTGGCCGCCGACGAGAGCGTGCACGTGGTTCTCATCAAGGGTGAAGGACCGGTGTTTTGCGCGGGGGCAGACCTCAAAGAGCGGCAAGGCATGTCTACTGCCGAGCTGACCGCTCGCCGGGTCAAGGGGTTCACCGCCTACGCCGCCATCGAGCGCCTGCCGCAGGCTGTGATCGCCGTCGTGCACGGGCCGGCGTTCGGGTCGGGCTGCGAGATCGCCGGAGCCTGTGATTTCATCCTCGCGTCGACCAAGGCGCAATTCCGTTATCCCGAAGTGAGCTGGGGCACCATCGGCGCTACGCAGCGCCTGCCGCGCATGGTGGGGACGCGGATGGCCAAGGAGCTGTTGTTCACGGGTCGCACGATCGATGCGCAGGAGGCCAAGGAGATAGGGCTGGTCAACCACGTGTACCAGCCGGAGGAGCTCGAGGAGCGTGCCGCCGCGATGGCCCAGCAGATTGCCGCCGCCGCGCCGCTGACCGTGCGGCTCACCAAGCGCTGCGTGGACCAAGGCGTAGAGACGACCCGCGAAGGCGCGATGGCCGTGGAGCTACTCGCCATCGAGGAAAACCTGCGTCATAGCGACTGGAAGCGTGCGATCGCCGGATTCGGGTCGGGAGGCCGCAAAGATGGTTGAGCGTCCTACCACGTTGTACCGCACGCTCCAGCGCACGGCAGCCGAGTATGGCGAGCGCGAAGGCTTCATCTGCCAGGCAGATAGGCTGACTTGGAACGAGGTGCTGGACGGAACCCGCCGCATGGCGGCGGCGCTGCATGCCAGCGGCGTACGCAAAGGGGACCACGTCGGCATCATGCTCGGCAACGGCGCGCTGTGGTTGCAGCTGTTCTTTGCCTGCGCCACCATCGGCGCCGTCACGGTGCCGGTCAACACGCGCTTCAAGACGGACGAGCTACAGTTCTGCCTGAAGCAGGCCGACGTCAAGGTGCTGATCTTCGCCGACACATTCCTGGGCATCGACTTCGTCGAGCTATTGACGACGGTCGAGCCTGCGTTCAACTCGCGGCTGCCGGGCGAGGCGCTGCCGGAGCTGCGTCGCGCCGTGATGGTGGGCGACGGGCCATGTCCTGCCGGCGCCGAGCGGTTTGCCGACTTGATGGCCCGTGCGGACGAGGCGTCGCTGGCGCGCATCGAATCGCTGGCCGCGGAGGTCACCCCGGACGATTTGCTGCTGATGCAGTTCACCTCGGGCACGACGTCTTTCCCCAAAGGCGTGATGCTTACCCACGCCAACATGCTCACCAATGCCTGGGCGGCGGGCCAGCGCATCGGCGTGCGGCATGACGACCGTTATTTCAGCATCCGCCCCTTCTTCCACGTTTCTGGCACGACGCTGTCCATCCTGGTCAGCCTGGTCTATGGGTGCTGTCTGCTCACGTTGCCGAAGTTCGACGTGGCCGAGACGCTGCGCGTGATGGACGTGGAAAAGTGCACGCTGACGTCCGGCAATGACACCATTTTCCTGATGATGATGGGCCATCCCGACTTCGATCCCAAGAAGCTCCACCTGAGGGGCGGCTGGGCCGCCGCCGGGCCGGAGGTGATGCAGAAGATCCGGGACGTGATGGGCGTGGACAACGTCTGCAACGCTTATGGGCAGTCGGAGGCCTCGCCCAACGTCATCATGACTTCCTGGGACGACCCCTTCGAGCTGCGGGCGCATGGCTGGGGGCTGCCGCATCCCGGCACCGAGGTGCGCATCGCCGACCAGGACACGGGCGAAGTATTGCCGCCCGGGGCGCAGGGTGAAATCCAGGTGCGAGGCTGGCACGTCATGCGCGGTTACTACAAGATGCCCGAGGCGACCGCCAAGGCGTTCACGCCGGACGGGTGGCTGCGCACTGGCGACCTGGGTGAAATGTCGCCTGACGGTCGGCTCCGGATGGTTGGCCGGCTCAAGGACATGTACCGGGTCGGCGGCGAGAACGTCGCGCCGGCCGAGGTCGAGGAAACCCTGCACGCGCATCCCGCGGTGCAGCTGGCCCAGGTGGTGGGCGTGCCCGACGCGCGGCTGGGCGAGGTGACCGCGGCGTTCGTGCAGTTGAAAGAGGGGCACCACGCGGAGCGCCAGGAGTTGATCGATTGGTGCAAGAAGCGCTGCGCCAACTTCAAGGTCCCGCGTTATCTCGAGATCGTGGATTCGTTCGACAATATCGGCATGACCGGGAGTTCCAAGGTGCAGAAGAACAAGCTCAAGGCGCATGCCATCGAGTTGTTCGGCCTGGCCAACGTGCATGCCGCCACCGGGAGCAAGGCATGAGCGACGTGATCCTGTGTGAGTGCTTCGCCCGCGACGGGCTGCAGCACGAAGAGGCCTTCATCCCGACCGCTACCAAGGTCGATTTGATCGATCGTTTCGCGAGGATGGGATTCCAGCGCGTCGAGGCGACTTCCTACTCGAATCCCAAGGTCGTACCCCAGTTCGCCGATGCAAGCGACCTGCTGCGCACCCTGCCGCGGCGGGAGGGGGTCTGGTACAAGGCGACCTGCGCCAACGTGAGGGCGGTCGAGCGTGCGTTGGCAGACCTGGATGCGGGCCATGGCGCGAATGAGATCAGTCTGCTGGTGTCGGCCAGCGAGTCGCATTCGATGAAGAACCTGCGGCGAAGCCGGGCGGAGCAATGGCAGAACATCGCCGACATGGTGGCGGCTTCGCAGGGGAGGTTTCGCATGATAGGCACCGTGTCGGTCGCCTGGGGCTGTCCTTTCGAGGGAGCGGTGCCGGCGGAAAGTGTCCTGGAAGACGTCCGCCGGTTCGCGCAGCTCGGCGTCATGCATGTGGCCCTGGGTGACACCACGGGCATGGCCTCGCCGGTGACCGTCAAGAAGCTGGTCAAGGCAGTGCATGCGGAAGTACCCGAAGTGACCGTGGTGGCCCACTTCCATGATTCCCGGGGAACCGGCCTGGTCAATTACGTGGCGGCGCTGGAGGCGGGATGCCGGTATTTCGATTGCGCCTTCGGAGGCGTGGGCGGGCATCCGGCCAAGGTCAAGTACGGTGGCGGGCATACGGGCAACGTTTGCACGGAGGATTTGGTGAGTTTGTTCGAATCCATGGGCGTTTCGACCGGCATAGACCTGGATGCGCTCCTGGAAACGTCCGAAGCATGCGAGCGGGCGCTCGGCCGCACTTTGCACAGCCGCGTGGCGCAAAGCGGCTTGAATCCGCTGATCGCTGCGCGTTCAGGAGCCGCCAATGGATAACCCAGCCCACATGGACCTTGAACCCCCCGTGGCCACCATCGAGGTCGGGCCGCTCGCAGGCTCGCCCATCGCGCCGTTCTCGGCCTGGCTGGGCATTACCGTGGTCGAGGCCGACCGGGGACGGTCGGTCTTGCGCATGCCGTCCACGAGCCGCCTGGCCAATCGGCGGGGGGTGATCCACGGCGGCGCGATCGCGACGCTGATGGATTCGAGCATGGCCATCGCAACCCGCACTTTGGAGGCGGGCTTGGAGACGTCCGGCACCGTGGACCTGAACATCCACTTCACCTCGCCGGGCAAGGGGGACCTGACGGCGCGGGCAGAGGTCAAGCATGCCGGCAAGTCGATCGCGTTCTGCCAGTGCGAGGTGCGGGACGAAGCCGGCACGCTGGTGGCTACGGCCATGAGCAGCTTCAAGCTCAGGCGGCCCAAATCGTCCGGCGCGGTCTGAGGTAAATTGCTGCGTTCCCCCCTCCTAGCGAGAGAAAGTATGACGAGACCCGTTCCCGCGAACCTCAAGGAATTGTTTTCTTACCGCTTGAATCGCCTGGCCTTCGTTTCCAGCCGCATCGCGGCGACGGTGAACGAAAGCCAGTACGGCCTGGGCTCGCGTGACTGGCGCATCATCGGATTGCTCGGCGCATTTGCACCGCTATCGCTGAATGCGCTCGCGCACGAGGCCAATATCGACAAAAGCCAGGCCAGTCGCAGCGTGGCCGAGCTCATCGAGCGCGGATACGTCAAGCGGGGGGCCGACGAATCGGACGGCCGCGGCGTTCGGCTGGACTTGACCCCGCAGGGGCGGACTTTGTATCGCAAGGTCTTCCCGAAGGCGGTCGACCGCAATGAGAAGATGCTCTCGGTCCTGACCGATGAGGAGCGCGAGGTGCTCGAACGGGCGCTCGACAAGCTGACCGGACATGCCATCGAATTGCTGGAAGAGGTCAGGGCCAAGACTGCCAAAGAAGGCAAGTCTTCCGGGCGCAAGGAAAAGTAATCACCGGCTCCGGCCGGATTCGCGTCGCGGCGAGCCCGCTTGCGTTCGAGCAAGCGGGCTTCGTTTTTTTGGCCTGGAATGACTGGCGATTTCCTGCTTATAGTTGAAGTTGTCAATTAAATAGTATATAAAATCAACTATATTGGATAACCGCGAGCACGAGAGCATGAGCGAACTCCTGATAGAAAACCGCGGCGCCGTCCGTGTCCTGACGATGAACCGGCCGGAGAAGCACAACGCCCTGAATACCCCCCTGACGCAGGCGCTGCTGGACGCCCTTCGGCAGGCCGATGCCGATGCCGGCGTCAACGCCGTCGTGTTGACCGGTGCCGGCAAGTCGTTCTGCGCCGGCGCCGACACGTCGGAATTCAGCACCCTGGTGCCCGAGGATCCGCACGCGGTCAATGCCCGTGCCGACCTGACGACGAACCTCCATATGGTTTTTTCCCGGATGTCCAAGCCCGTCGTGGCTGCCGTACGTGGCAATGCCCTGGGCGGCGGCGCCGGCTTGGCCATCGCGTGCGACTTGACGGTGATGGCCGAGAACGTACGCTTCGGCTATCCTGAGCTCAAGCATGGCATCGTCGCCGCGGTGGTGATGTCCAACCTCGTGCGCCAGCTGGGGCGCAAGCACGCCTTCGAACTGCTGACCATGGGCGAACCCATCAACGGCGCCCGGGCGCTGGAGCTTGGGTTGGCGAACCGCGTCGCTCCCGAGGACAAGGTGCTCGACGTCGCGCTGGAAATGGCAGAAAAATTGGCTAGCTGGAGCCCGATCGCGATGGGCACCACCAAGCGCCTGTTCCACCGGGTGGCCGAGCTCACGCTGGAGGAAGGGCTGGCCGCCGGGCGGGACGTCAACGTCATCATGCGGGGTTTCCGCAAGGCCGCGAAATGACTCGTCCGCTGGAAAACATCACCATCCTGGATTTGTCCCGGGTCCTGGCGTGCCCCTTCGCCACCATGATATTGGCGGAGCTCGGCGCGACGGTCATCAAGGTCGAACAGCCCGGCAGCGGCGACGAGACCCGCAGCTTCGAGCCCAAGGTGCAGGGCGAGGGCGGTGAGGAGTCTGCCTATTACATGGCGTTCAACCGCAGCAAGAAGTCCATCACCGTCAATTTGCGCAGCCAGGAGGGGCAGGACCTGATTCGCCGCTTGAGCGCGCAGGCCGACGTCGTGCTCGAGAATTTCCCCGTAGGGACGCTCAAGCGCTACGGCCTGGATTACGCCAGCCTCTCCAGGGAAAACCCGCGCTTGGTTTACGTCTCCTGCACAGGGTTCGGCATGACGGGCCCGTACGCCCCGCGCAAAGGGTATGACACCGTCTTCCAGGCCATGGGAGGCATCATGAGCCTGACCGGGGAGCGGGGCGGCGGACCGGTCAAGCCCGGCCTACCCGTGGCGGACCTGACATCCGGTTTGTGGGTTGCGATCGCCATCCTGTCATCGCTGATGGGACGGCAGGCAACAGGCAAGGGCTGCCACGTGGATTTCTCCATGCTCGACGGCCAGGTGGGGTTGCTGTCGCTGGCGGCGGCGCGGTATTTCGCCTTGGGGGAAGTGCCTCCGCGGCTGGGTACCGAGCACCCGGGTAGGGTCCCGTCGGCGGCATTCCGCTGCCGGGACGACAAATGGGTACAGGTCACGGGCAGCGACCAGCACTGGAAACCCTTGTGTGAACTGCTCGGCCTGCACGAATGGGCCAATGACCCCTCGCTCGCCAAGAACATTGACCGGGTCAATCGTCGCGAAGAGGTGATGGCAGGCCTGTCGGCGGCGATCGCTCGCTTCGACCGCGACGAATTCTGCCGCCTCTGCGACGAAGCGAAGGTACCTGCCGGCCCCATCCTGAGCGTGGACGAAGTCCTCAGCAACGAGCACGTCCTGGCGCGCGGGATGGTGCGGGAGTTCGAGCATCCGCTCATCGGCAAATTCAATGCACTGCCGGTGCCGTTCAAGTTTCAAGGCTTCGAGGACCCCAGCCTGGGGCGACCGCCCCTGCTGGGCGAGCATACGGAGGAGGTCCTGGCTGAGAGGCTGGGACTGGGGCCCGAAGAAATCCAAGCGTTGCGGGAAAGGAATGCCATCTAGCGGGCGGCAAGTGCCCGGAACATGGCTTAATCAGGAGACATCCATGACACTGTTCAAGAAGTCGTTGTTGGCGGCAGCCCTGGCATTGGCTGCCTCGGGGGTAAACGCCCAGGCGTATCCCAGCAAGCCGATCGTACTAGTCAATCCGTACGCGGCCGGCGGGCCCGCCGACCTGGTGGCGCGCAATTTGGCCAAGGAATTGTCGGCCGAGCTGGGCCAGCAGGTGGTAATCGAGAACAAGGCCGGCGCGGGCGCCACGATCGGCGCGGCTCACGTGGCGCGCGCCGAGCCTGACGGCTACACCCTGTTGTTCGGTACGGCGGCCGCGCACATCGTGACGCCGCTGATCCAACCCGTTCCGTACGACGGTATCAAGGACTTTGCCTTCATCGGCCTGGCGGCCAACCAACCGAACCTGCTGGTGGTCCATCCGTCCGTCAAGGCCAATAATGTCAAAGAATTCATCGCGCTCGCCAAGAGCCAGCCCGGCAAGCTGAACTACGGCTCCTCGGGTACCGGCACCTCGCCCCACCTGGGGGGGGAACTGATCAAGCAGGCCGCGGCGATCGACATGGTTCACGTGCCGTACGGCGGCGCCGCGCCGGCCATCACCGATCTGGTGGCAGGTCGCCTGCAGGTGGGCGTCATGAATCTGTCGGGAGAACTTCCCTACGTCAAGGCTGGCAAGCTGAGGGCGCTGGCCTACGCTTCGAAGTCGCGCTCGCCCCTGTTGCCTGACGTGCCGACCTTCGCGGAGGTCGGCCTGGGAGGCGCCGAGTCTGCCTCGTGGTACACGGTGGCTGCTCCCAAAGGAACGCCTGCCGAGATCATCAACAAGCTCAACGCGGCGCTCAACGTCGTGGCCCAGAAACCTGAATATCGCAAGCAAATGGAGGCACAGGGCACCGAACTGGCGACGCTCACTCCGGAAGAAACCACGCGTTTCGTGTTGGAGGATGCGACGCGCACCAAGGACCTCATCAAAGCCGCCAACCTCAAGTTGCAATGATGACGAACGCCGCCATTGCCCCCGCCGTTCGCCGCGGCGGGGACGCCACGATAGACCGCGTGGACATCATCCCGTGCTCGCAGCGCCAGGACGATCCGACCTGGCGCTTCGCGCGGGGTGTCATCACCCACGTGGACGGCTGGATCGTAGCCCTGGCCGCGCGCAACGGCCAGGTGGGCTATGGGCACGTGCTGGGAACGCCCATTTTCAAGCCTGATACCGCCCGTATCGAGCCGGCACTGGAGGCGCTCCGGCGCGAAGCACTCGGCCAGGACGCTTTTAGCCTGGAGACGCTCCACCGGCGCCTGGAGGCGGCCGCCGGGGCGGAGGTTTGCGCGCTGTCGGGGTTCGTGTGTGCCATTTATGACTTGCAGGCGCGCATGCTTGGCCTGCCATTGCACATGCTGCTGGGCGGCAAGGTGCGGGACAAGGTCGAGGTGTCGCGCCTCGTGTCGATCAAGTCGCCAGAAGAGATGGCGGCGCAGTCGGCCAAGCTGGCCGGACAGGGCTATCGCTATCTCAAGCTCAAGCTCAGCGGCGAGCCGGACCTGGATGTCGCACGGGTCCGCGCCGTGCGCGAGCGGCTGGGCGACTCAGTCACGTTGACCGTGGATGCCAACCAGGCGTATCGGGCCGACGATGCCATTCGCGTGTGTGGCGAGTTGCGGCCGTTGGGTGTCGTCCTGATGGAGCAGCCGGTGCCGGCAGACGATATCGACGGATTGCGCCAGGTGCGCGCGGCGGGCGTATTGCCCATCGAGGCGGACGAAGCCATCGGCGGGCTGTCCGGCCTGGTACGCCTGATCGGCATGGGGGCCGCCGACTCATACAACCTCAAGATGCACTATTTCGGGGGCATCCGGAATACGCTGACCGCAGTCCGCATCTGCGAAGCGGCGGGCGTCGGGTATCGGTTCGGCGCGATCTTCGGCCCCCGCCTGTTGGCTGCCCAGGGCACGCACCTGGCTAGCGTGGCGGGCAACATTCATGCGGGAGCCGAGCTGGCCGAGTTCGACCATCTGCTGGACGATCCTTTTGCAGGCCTGGAGGTGGAGGCAGGCGCATTGACCGTTCCTGATGGCGTCGGAACGGGCGTGACGTATGCTCCGTCTTCCGTGGCCTGATCCTGCCAGCGCGCGGCGTGCCGCAACGATGATGTGCGGCACGCCGCGGTAGCCGGGGTGCCGGCGAAGATTCAGCGGACGCAGGATCCGGCTTCGGCCAGGGCAGCTTCCGTTTCGCGTACCAGGCGCTCCACGAGTTCTCCCGCCGGCTCCAGCGTATCGATCAGGCCGGCGCATTGTCCCGCCTCGACCTTGCCTTGCTCGATGTCGCCGTCTTTGGCCGCCTGCCGCAGCGAGCTGCGGGCGAAAAGGGCGTTCAACTCTTCATCGCTGGCGCCTGCGGCTACCGCAGCCTCGTACTCGGCGGAGAACGCGTTCTTCACCATGCGGATGGGCGAGCGTCCGCGGCCGACGATGGCCGTGTCGCCGATGCCGGCTTTCAGCACCATTTCTTTGTAGGCGGCATGCAGGCCCGCCTCCGGCGTGAGCATGAATCGCGTACCGAGCTGGGCGCCGCTCGCGCCCAGTGCCAGCATGGCAGCGATGCCGGCGCCGTCGGCGATGCCGCCGGCGCCCACGACGGGCACCGACACCGCCTTGACCGTGGCGCGCACCAGGACCAGGGTGCCGACTTCATCCGGCCCGGGGTGGCCGCCTGCCTCGCCTCCTACGGCGATGACCGCGTCCACGCCGGCATCTTCGGCTTTCTTGGCGTGGACCGGATTGGCCGTGACGTGGATCCAGGTGACGCCGGCATCTTTGAAGCGGGCGATGTGAGCCTTGGGCCCCCCTTGCGACGCGATGAGGATGGGTACGCCCATTTCGAGGACGATGTCCAGGTACTCCGCGGACCGCTTGTTATAGAGCGGGACGTTGACCGCGAAGGGCTGGTCGGTATTGGCCCGGACCTTGGCGATGGCTTCCCGCAAATCGTCCGGATACATCGGGCCGGCGGCGATGACCCCCAGCCCTCCCGCACGCGATACGGCCAGCGCCAGCTCGGCGTTGGACGAAGCCCAGCTCATGCCGCCCTGGATGATGGGGTGGCGAATGCCGAGGAGTTTGGTCAGTCGAGTGGAAAGCATGGTCGGAAATGAGGAAATGGATGCGATTCTTGAGCGCGCGTCGTCCTTACGAGGCGCGGATCCGGTCGTTGACGTCGCGCGCGGCCCGCACGGCGTCTTGCATGGTCATATCGTAAGCTTGCTGGAACGCCTGCTTGGACGCCCTCAGGCCGGCAGGGGCGAACTGCGCCAACCGCTCGGCCAGGGCGAGGGCGGCGGCATCCAGCTCCTCGGCCGGAACGATTTTGTTGATCATGCCGAGCTCGTAGGCACGCTCGGCGCTGATCGGGTCTCCTGTTGCGATCAATTCGAATGCGGGCTTGGGGCCGACCTGCCGGATGAGGTTGGGGATCAGGACGCCGGCCGAGATGCCATGCTTGACTTCGGGGTAGCTGAATCGCGCGGCAGGCGAGGCGACGACCAAGTCGCACCCCAGCGACAGCCCGGCGCCGGCCCCGACCGCAGGACCGTTGACGGCGGCGATGACTGGGGTGCTGATACGGGCGACGATGGTGTTGATCTCCACCAGCAAGTCGGCACGTGCCCGGAGCAGGTCGGCGCGGTCGCGCGGGATGGCGCGGAGTTCTTCCAGGTCCGCGCCGGCGCAAAAGCATGTGCCACGCGCCCCGATCACCACGCAGTGGATGTCGGCGTCGGCATCGGCGTCGCGCAATGCTTGGATCAGTCCGCGCATCATGGCGGTATCCAGCGCATTGCGCTTATGGTGGCGGTTCAGCGTCAGCAGCAGGACATGGCCGCGGCGTTCGGCCAGCAGGGCATTTTCGTCGACCATGGGAAAGCCTTTCTCGTCAAATTAGTTGATAAATTAAACTAAATAGTTAACTTTGTCAACTTTATGGCCGAGGTGCCTTGGAGGGCAGGGGCAAAGCTGGCTCGTCTCGGCTGGAATGCTCCAGCGGGTTCGCCGCATGCCCTGGCTCCAGCAGGCGGCGTCCGGCAATTTGCCGCTTGCCTAGATGCCGAGCAGCTCGCAGGCTGTTTCGAAGAGCGGGTCTCCGGGGGTCGAGAGTCGATCGCAGATGTCCAGGTGGTGGCAGTTAGGCAGCTCCAGCGTACGCGAGACATTGCGCGGCCAGCAGGCGGCGATCAGGCCCGTCTGGCGCCGGAACTCGTTGGTTTCCGACGCGCCCACGGCCGCCACCATTTGCGTCTTACGCTCCGGGGTGAAATACGCAGGCGAGAGCTTGGCCACCTGTTCGGGCGTCAGCCCAAGGTTGGCCAGGAACGGCGCCATTGCGACCGGCTCGAGGTCATACAAGCCGCTGAGGGCCAGCCCGGCCGATATGAGGTCGGCGGGCAGGTCGGGGGCCCATTCCTGCCAGCGCGCGCCCACCATCATCGCGGTGAGATGGCCGCCCGCGGAGTGACCGCTCGTGACGATGCGGCGTGCATCGAAGCCCAGTTCGCCGGCGTGGCGGTACAGCCAGGCGTGGGCTCGCAGCATTTGCCGCACGATTTCTTCGATCGGGGTGGCCGGAGCAAGCCCATAATCCAGGATGGCGACGGCAGCGCCGCGGGCGACGTAGGCGGGCGCGATCCACGAAAAATCCGACTTGCCGAGTGCGCGCCAGTAGCCGCCGTGGATGAATACGAGCAGCGGGGCGCCGAGTCGACGCGACGGGAAAAAATCGAGCGTTTCCGCCGGCGCATCGCCATAGCGCAAGCCGAGCTGGGCGCTTTGCACGCGCCGGGCCAGGGCGCCGTCGGCGGCCCAGCGGGCGGTGTAGCTGGCGTGGTCGGGGATGCGGGCGAGGTTGTTGTATTCGCTTTCGCAAAATGCGGGCGTGAAGGCAGGATGGTCGTGCAGGGGGTGGACAGGCATGATTCGAATTTGGCGTCTGGGCCGGGAACGGCCGGAAGATGCGGCCTCGAAGGCCGGTTGCAAGTTTAACCACTCTGCTCGGGGAAGGTGCCGTCGAGGTAGTACCAACGTCCGTTTTCACGCACGAATCGGCTGATCTCGTGCAGGCGGTGCGCCCGCCCGGCCAGTTTGCTGCGGGCGACGAACTCCACGGTGGCGTGGCCCGCGTCGTGTTCGATGCTGCGGCGGATTTCCAGCCCCAGCCATTTGAGCCCCGGCGGGTCGGCGTCCAGCATGGGCGGCCGGGTGGACGGATGCCAGGTTTCCAACAGGTAGTCGTGCAGGCCGAGCACATAGGCGCTGTAGCGGGATCGCATCAACGTTGGTGCGTCGGGCGCCTGCAGGCGCATCGTGCCACCGTGCCAGCGGCCGCAGCACGCGGGGTAGGGCTGCCCCAGGCCGCAAGGGCACATTTGTTCTACATTAACGGCTGGTTTCATTCGCTCCGATACCCTGCCATGTTGTTTCTTCTCTCTCCCGCCAAGAAGCTGGACTATGACACCCCTGCGCACGTCGAGACCGCCACCCAGCCCCTGTTCGTGGAGCAGGCCGAGCAACTAATTTCCGTGCTCAAGGCCAAGTCGGCCAAAGACATCGCCGCGCTCATGGACCTGAGTCCTGCATTGGCCGAGCTCAACGTGGCGCGCTATGCCAAATGGACGCCCAAGTTTACGGCCGAAAATTCCAAGCAGGCCGTGCTGGCCTTCAATGGCGACGTGTACGAGGGGCTGCAGGCCGGTAGCTTGACGGCCAAACAGCTCGAATGGGCGCAGGAGCACGTGGTGATCCTGAGCGGACTGTATGGCGCGCTTCGTCCGCTCGACCTGATGCAGCCGTATCGCCTGGAAATGGGCACGCGCCTGGAGACGTCCAAGGGCAAGAATCTCTACGAGTACTGGGGCACCACGATTTCTGACTACCTGAACCAGCGGCAGGAGGGCGACAAGCAGCCCGTCGTGGTGAACCTGGCCTCCGAGGAATACTTCAAGGTCGTGGACCGCAAAGTCCTGAAGGCCCGCGTGATTCAGTGCGTGTTTGAGGATTGGAAGGGCGGGGCTTATAAAGTCATCAGCTTCCACGCCAAGCGTGCACGCGGCCTGATGGCCCGCTATGCCATCGAGCACCGCATTGCCAAGCCGGAAGGCTTGCAGGGCTTCGATTCTGAAGGCTATGCCTACGATGCCGCGGCGTCGTCGGCCGACAAGCTCGTGTTCCGGCGCCGTGCCGCGTAGGCTTGCTGCGCGGTTCAGCGCAGCAGCCGAAGCCCGTTGAACACGACCAGCAAGCTCGCTCCAGCGTCGGCGAATACGGCCATCCACAAGGTGGCGTCGCCGGTGAACGTCAGGGCGAAGAAGGCGAACTTGACCGCCAGGGCGAAGGCGATGTTCTGACGCAGCACGCTCCCGGTGCGCCGGGAGAGGCGGATGAATTCGGGAAGCTTGCGCAAGTCGTCGTGCATGAGGGCGACGTCCGCGGTTTCGATGGCCGTGTCCGCTCCGGCCGCGCCCATGGCAAAGCCGATGTCGGCGCGTGCGAGCGCCGGTGCGTCATTCACGCCATCGCCTACCATGCCCACCGGGCCTTTCATCGCGAGCTCCTCGACGGCGACGAGCTTGTCCTGCGGAAGCAGTTCGCCGCGAGCATGTTCGATGCCCAGGTCGTCAGCCACGGCACGAACCGTGTCGGCGTTGTCGCCCGAAAGCATGACCGGCTCCACGTTGAGCCGGCGCAAGTCTGCCAACGCCGCGCGGCTGGTCTCGCGCGCCGTATCGGCTACGGCGAGCACTGCGACGGCCACGCTTTCCTCGCACAAAATGACGGTCGTCTTGCCCTGGCGCTCCAGGGCTTTCATCGTCGTTTCCAGCATGGCGTCCACGGCGCCCAGCTCGTGAGCCAATCGCAGGTTGCCTAGGCCGTATGCCTTGCCGGCTATGCGGCCGGTGACGCCGAGGCCGGGCCTCGAGGCGAAGTCTGTGACGGGCAGTAGCTCGCCATGGTGGGCAGAGACGATCGCGTGCGCGATGGGATGAGATGACAAGGCGTCGAGGCTGGCCGCCAGTTGCAATGCCAGCGCGGTGGTCATGGGCGTGGCGGCGATCGGCACGACGTCCGTCAGCGCGGGTTTGCCATGGGTGAGCGTGCCGGTCTTGTCCAGCGCCAGCCAGCGCAGGCGCCGGCCTTGTTCGAGATAGAGCCCTCCCTTGATCAGGATGCCGCGCTTGGCGGCTGCCGTCAGCCCGCTGACGACGGTGACCGGCGTGGAAATGACTAACGCGCACGGGCACGCGATGACGAGCAGGACCAGGGCGCGGTAGATCGAGTCCAGCCAGGTCATGCCGAAAGCGAGCGGGCCGGAGAAGGCCACCACGATGGCGACCGCGAAGACGGCGGGCGTATAGATGCGTGCGAATTGGTCGATGAAACGCTGTGTAGGCGCGCGCTTGCCCTGCGCTTCCTGGATGGTCTGGGCGATCCGGTCCAGCATGGAGTGGCCGGCGCTTGCCGTGACGCGGTACTCCAGCACGCCCTCCTGATTGATGGTGCCCGCGTAGAGCGTGTCGCCCGCCTGCTTGTCCACCGGCATGCTTTCCCCGGTGATGGCGGATTGATCGACGCTGGAGGCGCCGCGCAGCACGATGCCGTCCAACACGATGCGTTCGCCCGGTCGCGCGCGCACCTCGGCGCCAACGGGTATGAGACGGGCCGGAGACTCCCGCCAGGCTCCGTCGCCCTGCTTTACCAGGCCTTGTTCGGGCGCGAGCGCCGTAAGGCTGCGGATCGCGTTGCGCGCGTGGGTCAGGCTCAAGGCCTCGATCATCTCGGCCAAGCCGAACAGCCAGAGCACCATGGCCGCCTCTGGCCACTGGCCGATCAATGCGGCGCCGATCACCGCTACCGTCATGAGCAGGTTGATGTTGAGCGTAAAGTGCCTGAGCGCCAGCCAGCCCTTGCGCAGCGTGGGGATGCCACCGAGGAGGATGGCGGCCAGTGCGATCGCGATGACCGGAAGCGAATCGTCGCTGCCGGAGGCATACGCCCATGCTTCGGCGCCGATCGCGCAGAGCCCCGCCAGGCCCATCCTGATCCAGGGGGGGCGCTGTGTGGCCGGTTCGCCTGCGGCGGCTGGGCTACCGTCTTCGAGCAGTACCGGTGACATGTTCAACCCGGCGATGGCCGCCATGATGGGCTGCGGGTCGTCCAGCACGTGTCCGACCTTCAGCGTGCGCTGGATGAGGTCGAAGGAGAGCGTATGCACGCCGTGCAGCGACTCGAGGGCCTTGCGCAACAGTCGCTCTTCGGTCGGGCAGTCCATTTGCTCGATCCTGAACAGGGATTCCCTTAAAGGACGGCTCGCGTCGACGGACGGCGCGCGGCCGGCCCCCGCAGGGGCGGCGTGGCGGTCGCCTTGGCACTGGGGACAAGATTCCGACATCCATGGACTCCAGCAATCGTTGCAGTCATTGGAAACCCTGTAGCGGGTACAGGGTCAAGCGGCCATGCCTCGGCATGCATGCGCAGTGCCAATGGCGTAAGCTAGACGGACGGAAACCGCCAGGGGGTTCGATGAAGATAGGCGAACTGGCAGCGCGCACGAATACGCCCGTCGAGACGATCCGCTATTACGAGCGCGAGGGATTGCTTCCGCCTCCGGGGCGGACGGCCGGCAATTATCGCGTTTACGGCGAGCCGCACGTGGAGCGGCTGCAATTGGTGCGCAATTGCCGGGCGCTGGACATGACGCTGGGCGAAATCCGGCGCCTCTTGCACGCCTGTGACTCGCCTGCCGACAACTGCGCCGAGATCAACGCGCTGCTGGACGAACATATCGAGCACGTCGCGACCCGGATCGCCGAACTCAAGGCGCTGCAGAAGACGCTCAAGGCGCTGCGCAGCCAGTGCCGCGGGAATCTTTCTGCGAAGGACTGCGGCATCTTGCAGGGGCTCTCGGCATCGCCCGAGCCCGCCCGTCGGACCGTGGAGCATAAGCACGGGCTATTGGGGCCGACGCATGGTTGACGGGCGCCGGGCGGAAGCAGCGGTGCCCAATCTTTCATCGTCCATTCTAAGTCGTTGTCGGGAAAGGTTTTTTTTGGGTAGTCCCAAGGCTGTCCACGCAGTTGTCCACACTCTGCGTGGGTAACTGGGGACAAACCGGCAGTCAGGCGCGTGCCGGCAGTAATTTGCGAGATGCCACCACGAAGCCGGCCGACGCGATGGTGGCGGTGACCAGCAGCGTCATCGCGGCGGGCAGGGGCCCGAAGTGGTCGGTCATGGCGCCGGTTGCCATGGTCCAGGCGTTCCCGACGTAGCCGGCGACGTAGAACAGCGAGACCATCAGGCCGCGCCGGTGCGGCGGGGCGATCTGGTTGACGACTCCGGCTGCTCCGATGAACGCGGCGCCGAACCCCAGGCCGGCGACTAGCACGGCAATGCCCATTAGCCAGGGTAGCGTGCCCAGCAGTGAGGCGATGGCGCAGGCCAGACCGCACGCAAAGAGCACATGGCCGCGCCGGAACGCGGAAGAGCTGGGCATGCGCTGGCTCAAGAATTGCGCCGCGCCGGCGCAAGCCGACATGATGGAGCTGGCATAGCCGCTCACGGCATAGTCGTGGATGCCGAGCAACTTCTCCCCGAGGGATGGCCCCATCGCCATCAGTGTCGAGCCGACGCCCCAGAGCATGGACAGCGTGAGGCAACTCAGCAACATGAGCTGGACGACGCGTCGCCTGGGGATTGGCCGGGACTGCGCCGGCTGGCCAGGTTGGATAGATCGCGCCGGGGCGGCCGACGCAGCGGAAGCCAGCGGTACGCGCCACAAGCCGTAGGCGGAGACGAGGGCCAGCGAGACGATCGCGACGAAAGGCGCGACCAGCGGGTAGAAGTCGTTTTGCAGCGCCAATCCGCTCAGAATCGGTCCGAGAATGCCACCTGCAGTGAACGCGGCGGTGCCTAACAACGCGGCCCGTTGCTTGTGCTGGGGCGGTTCGATTTCTATCAGCGTGGTGTTGGCGGCGCCTGTCAAGGCGCCGGTGCCGAGCCCGGCAAGCAGGCGCCCGGCCAATAGCGTGGCGAGGCTATGGGCCGAGGCGAGCAGTATCGCGCCTGCGGCTGCAATCGCCAGCGCCGGGATCATCAGCTTGCGACGATCGCGTATGCGATCCGTGAGTTTTCCACCTATCAGCAGCGCGCCGAGCACGCCCACGACGTAGGCGAAGAAGATCGCCGTGGTCGTGAAAGAGGGCAAATGCAATTGCGCCTGGTAGATCGGGTAAAGCGGCGTAGGGATGGTGCTGCCCATGACGCCGGTCATGAGCGACAACGTGACGATCGCGCGGATCTTCCAAAGTGCGCGCGGCGCAAACGAGGATGGTTCGGAATTCAAGCAACTGGGCCTACGATGTGTCGCCGGTTGCCAGGCCGCGAGATTGGCCGGAACTGCGAGCTCATAAGTCTACACGCTTCGCATGGTACGGCCGGGCGCGTGTGCGCAGCGCGTTGGCGTGCATCGAAAAAATACGGTATAGTTTTGGCCTACCTTTTTCTTGGGGCGGTAGCTCAGCTGGGAGAGCGTCGCGTTCGCAATGCGAAGGTCGGGAGTTCGATCCTCCTCCGCTCCACCAAGATTCAAGAAGCCGCGTTGGGTTTGCCGGTGCGGCGAGAAAACCGACCAATAGGTCGGTTTTTTCATTTCCGCGTTTGATGCGAGCCCCCAGGTGCCGCGCGGCAATTTCCTCGAATGAGGCGCGGAAAAGACCGGAGTTTGCCTAACGCCTGTCGATAGCACGCCGCTGTCTACCGGTTTGTGTTTGTCTTGCCTGGCCCGCCGGCGATCGATGCAGCTGTCCAGGCTGCAGTGAGGAAATGATGGATTTTTGGGTTCCCGCAGTCTTTGGTGCGTTCAAACTCATCGTGTTGTTTACGTGCATGTTTTTCGCCGTGAAGTCCCATTACGATGAGGCAAGAAAGGCGAGGGAGAATAAGCAGGAGTTGAACCAACCGTAGCATTGCCCCGTTTGCCGGGGGGCGAACCGCAAAGAGCCAGAAAAAACAATACCCGGCTTTGCCTCCCGGTTTCTTCCGTTTTCAGTTCCTCACGGCGAGCTTTTTTCGCTTGTCCATCCTTCCCCACTCGAACGCCGCCTCCCCTCCGTCCTGTGCGGCACTTTCCAGTTCGTCCCGATTGGTAAGTGAGTGTAATAAAATGTTTCAAGATTCTGCCTGAGCTCGTACCTTCAGATGTGCGCCGGGCGGCTCGAGGCCATGGCTTTCCGTGGCCTTTCATCGCGCGAAATCGAGGGGGACGATGAACGTACGGCGCAGTTTGCTGCTTGGGGCCGGGATACTCATTCAGATTGTCATCGGCATCGCTACCGCCACTGCGAGCCAGCAGGAGGATTTCGATATGGAGCCGGCCGCCGTGGAGACCATGGCCTCCACGCACGCGGGCAAAGTGCAGGGCGTGGTGCGCAACGGTGTGCTCGAGTTCCGCGGCATTCCTTACGCGGCATCCACCGCCGGTCCGCGTCGGTGGATGCCGCCCGAGCCGGCGCAGCCCTGGGAAGGCGTGTTGCAAGCCGGGGAATTTGGACCGCCCTGCGCCCAGGCGGCCCGGTACGACCTGACCGAGGCGAGTGACGCCGAGGACTGCCTGAGCTTGAATGTTTCCGTGCCCATCCGTGACGGGGCTTCCGACAAAGGCAAACGCCCGGTCATTGTCTGGATCCACGGCGGCGGCTTCGTCGGCGGGGGCAGCAACCTCTACCGCTTGGACCGGCTGGCGAAGGCGGCCGACGCCGTCGTGGTGTCAATGAATTATCGACTGGGCGTGTTCGGTTTCATGCCGCATCCCGGGTTCGCCGACGCGACCAACGGCGGCTATGCGCTGGAAGACCAACGCCTGGCGATGCGCTGGGTCAAGCGCAACATCGCGGCGTTCGGCGGCGACCCGGACAACATCACGCTTGCCGGCGAGTCTGCCGGCGGTGCGTCCGTTTGCATGCACCTGATGACGCCGGAAGCGACCGAGGGCCTGTTCCACAAGGCGATCATTTCTAGCGCGGCCTGCTCCTTTCACCTGCGGGACGTGGCGTCCTGGCGCGAGTTCGGGGTGCGCGTGGCCAAGGAGGCCGGATGCCTGGACGATGCGACGGCGGTGGCGTGTTTGCGCGGCAAGGATCCGCAGACGCTGATCGCCGCGGGCGATCGCGCGGCCGGCTCGGACCTCATGGCGTTTGCGCCCCCGTACGGCAATGAGACCCTGCCGCGCGACGGCGTGACGTCTTTGCAGGCGGGGCAATTCGTTCGGGTCCCGGTCTTGTATGGCGGCACGCGGGACGAGCTGCGGCTGTACGTCGGCTATGCCATGCAGGCTGGCGAGAGCATTACGGCGGGCAATCACGAAGAGCTGTTGCGCACCATTTATGGAGACCATGCGCCGGAGGTCTTGGCGCGCTATCCGCTCAGCCGCTATTCGTCCGCGCCTGCGGCGCTCGGGTCGACCATGAGCGATTTCCGCCCCGACATCGGCATTAACCATTGCCTCTACGTCGAAACGGCCCGCCTCTTGTCCCGGCACGTGCCGGTCTACATGTTTGAGTTCGCGGACCGCAACGCGCCCGTGCTCGGCGTATCGATTCCGGACACTCCCGACCCGGGCTTCGAACTCGGCGCCGTGCACTCGGCCGGGCTCAACTATTTTTTCCCGAATTTCTCGAATACGTCGAAAATCGACGCGCCTGACCTGTCCCGCGAGTCTCAGGCCTTGGCTGACCAAATGGTGGCGACGTGGTCCTCGTTCATTCGGGAAGGCGTGCCGCGCGCGACCGGCCTGCCCGTCTGGCCATTGTTCGGGGAATCTGGCGCTGCCCTGCGCCTCGAGCCCCAAAAATCGGGCTTGTTCAATGCCGTGGCGGCGTATCAGTGCGGATTCTGGCGCAGCTTGTATCCGGGCGCCTTCGCGCAAAATTGAGCTTGGCGATGCACCTTCTTTCGTGCGTGGCGCCGGTTTGGGCGAGGGAGGTTCATAAGCTTAGAACCCATGCTCATAACATGCCGCGATTTGCGCTGTACTGCGTGCTAAACCGCATAGAATCCAGGGTTTCCTCCAGGCTCTGCCGAAGCGCTTTGGTAAACTGGTTTCAAACCCCTTGACGGAACCCCACAGGTTATGGCCGCTTTCAACACCGAACGCGTCACCAGCGTTCATCATTGGAACGACACGCTTTTCAGCTTCAGAACGACCCGCGACCCCGCGCTGCGGTTCCACAACGGCCACTTCGTCATGATCGGCCTGGAGGTCGATGGCAAGCCCTTGATGCGGGCGTACAGCATCGCCAGCGCCAACTACGAAGAACACCTCGAGTTCTTGAGCATCAAGGTGCCCAACGGACCATTGACGTCGCGCCTGCAGCACTTGAAGGTGGGAGACTCCATCCTGGTCAGCCGCAAGCCCGTTGGCACCCTGGTGGTGGACGACCTCCTGCCGGGCAAGAACCTATATCTGTTCGGCACCGGAACGGGGCTGGCGCCGTTCATGAGCATCATCAAGGATCCGGACGTCTACGAGCGCTTCGAGAAAGTGGTGCTGGTGCATGGCGTGCGCTGGGTCAGCGAGCTGGCCTATGCCGATTACATCAGCAACGAACTGCCGAACAATGAATACTTCGGTGAACTGGTGCGAGAGAAGCTCATCTACTATCCCACCGTCACGCGTGAGCCTTTCCGCAATCAAGGCCGCATCACCGAGCTTTTGACGAGCGGCAAGCTGGCGGCCGATATCGGACTGCCGCCGCTCAATCCTGAACACGACCGGGCCATGCTGTGCGGCAGTCCGCACATGCTGGCGGACGTCGGTGCGATCCTCGACGGCCTCGGGTTCAAGGTGTCGGAGAGCACCGGCCATCCCGGCGATTACGTCGTCGAACGCGCGTTCGTCGAGAAATGAACTAGGCGCGGCTGAGGCGGCGCGCGCTTGCGCACCCTGGGAGCCGGACCGGAGTGGTCTGGCTCCCAGGGTGTTTGCGTTCTAGGGGCAACGGTTCAGTGCAGCAGCTTTCCCGACTCCGCCAGCTCCCGTATGCGCTGGACGGTATCCATGTCGGCCGCGAGGTAGGCCTGCTTGCGCAGCTCCACGGATGTTTCGTCGAGATCGCTGTGGCCTTCTGCCAGGTCGAGTTCGTAGATAAAGCGCAGGAAAAAGTCTCCCGGCGAGGGCTCTTCGATGCGGATCGTGGCCTCACAGCGTGGCCACAGGCGAGTGGCCGCGGCGAGCACCGTGACCTCCTGCATGGGCGTGAGGGTTACCTCGTCGTGGACCTGGAATGGCCCGAAATCCAGGACACGTTTGAGGATAGTGCGCCCGGCTTCCTCGATCTCGTTTTCGATCACGCAGCCCTCCAGCCCCATGACGAACTCCGTCGGCTGGTGCGCCCGGATAAAGAGCCCGCGCCAGATCTGCTCCCGCGTGAGCGGCGTGAGCAGGGGCACGAGTGGGTCATTGATCTGAATAATGTGTTCGAATCGAAGCATGGGGCGCGAATTCCAGACAGTCTGGGTATAGGATAACGCGCCCGCAGGTCGACTCACCCGTCGCGGGGAGCGCTAGTCGATCCGCATCGGCAGCACCATGAGCTGCTGTCCGTTGACATGCATGCGGCGCTGCAGCGCGTTGATTGCCTGGTTGTGCAGCAGCCGCGTGACAAAGTTTTCCCGCTTGAATACGAGCTTGCTCGCAAACACGATGGTATTGGGATATTCCTCCAGCACTTCGGAGATGAGTTTTTCCAAGGTCTGCACGGCGTCGGTGCCGAATCCCAGCTTGCTGGTGGCCGCCAGGCCGTAGCTGTTGCAGAAGCGCTCGAAGTACTTGAGCGATGTGGTGGCCTGCAGCTTCATGGCCTCCATCGCCTCGCGCCCGCCGTAGACGTGTGCGTCGACCGTGCGCGCATTGATAAAGACGAAATTCTTGAAGTGGTCGGGGAACATGCGCTGCACCCACAGCAGCGCGTGCAGTCCTCCGCCCCGGCTCGACCCCACCAGGAAGGCCGCGGTGGGAGCCTGGGGGTCCAGGGGCGGGGGCGTGCAGTCCGAGCCGAAGGCCTGGCCCGCGAAGATTTCGTCGATCGCCGCGATGCGGCGCCGCGTTTCCCGGTAATGTGCGCGAATGCCGAGGGAGATCACCACGAGTACGCTGGTGATGAGCAGCGTGGCCCATCCTCCCTCGAAGAATTTCTCGAAGATGGTGATCACCAGGATGGCGCTGGTGATGGTCAGTGCGCCGAGCGAAAGCGCGAGTCGTCGTTTCCAGTGTTTCTTGTAGACGGGCTTGTCGCGGTTGCGTATCCAGTAGCTCGACAGGCCTGCCAGCGAGAGGCTGAACGTCAGGAACACGTTGATGGAATAGAGCACCACCAGCACCGAAACCTTGCCTCCGGTCAGGAGCAGGATGATGAGGGCGCCCACGCCCATCAGCAGGATGCCGTTTTCGGTTACCAGGCGGTTCGACAAGTAGCGGAACCGGTGCGGCATCCATGAGTCCGACGCCATGTTGGCGAGGACCGACGGACCGCCCAGGAAACCCGTGTTGGCGGCCACGAATAGCAGGCCCGCTTCGCAGGTCAATACCGCGGCCAGCGCGACGAAGAGGTCAGTGCCGTCGAAACCCATTTCCCGCAGCACGTCGCCGAAAACCACCGCGTTGAGCGTTTGGCCTTCGACCGGCGCCGCATTCCACAATAGGTAGAGCAGGATGATGCCGGCGGCGGTGAAGGCGAGGCTGATGGCCATGAGCAGCATGGTCAGCTTGCCCGTGCGGACGACCGGTTCGGCGAGCCGGTCGACGTTGTTCGATACTGCCTCGATCCCGGTGTAGGTGCCGCCGCCCAGCGAGTAGGCTTTCAGGAACACCGCCAGTACGAAGAACCAGCCCGCCTCGTGGGTGAGTTCGCGGACTTCCCGCAGGGTGTTGGGAATCAGCAGCGGCAGCCCTTCGGCGTGCGCGAAAATGCCCCATGCAATCAATGCGGCGTGAGTGAGGACGAAGCCGGCGAAGATAGGCAGCAGCACCTTCACGCTTTCCTTGGCGCCGCGCAGATTCAGCCAGAGCAGGAAAAGCACCATCGCACAGGCGGCCCAGATCTTGTAGGGCTGCCAGCCGAGCGGGAGCAGCGAGAACAGGGCATCGGTGCCGGCGGCAACCGAAATCGCTATGGTCAGCACATAATCCACGATCAGGGCCGATCCGGACAGCAGGCCGGCGGAAGGGCCCAGCAGCGCGGTCGAGACACGGTAGCCGCCGCCCCCGGTCGGAAAGAGCTCGATGACTTGGTTGTAGGCGAGCGCGACCACGAAGACCGTGATCGCCGTGGCGATGGCCAGGAAAAGGGCGAGGTGGGTGTAGTTTCCCAGCGCGCGGAAGGCTTCTTCGGGTCCGTAAGACGAAGAGGAGAGTCCGTCTGCACCGAGGCTGATCCAGGCCACGATGGCGGCCAGCGCGATCGAATGCCGGGTCTCGGGCGACAACGGGTCGCGAGCCTTGCCCAGCAGGCGTTCGCGCCATGACGATGGTTTCATACGAAAAGGGATTCTGCGGCTTGTCCGTTCAGCATTGCGCGGCGCAACGGCACGCCGCGGGGGATCTCGCTCGGCAGGCCATTCTATCAACAAGGAAATTGTTACCCCTGGCAGGGCCGCTAACTATTGCAATCGAATTTCTGATAGCTTTATGCATGGGTGCCGACCGGTTCCCCTCCAGCCGTATTCTCGAGGTAAGCATGAGCAAGCAAATCATTCACACCGATGCAGCGCCCGCTGCCGTCGGGCCCTATTCCCAGGCGGTCGCGGTTCCCGCGGCCGGCCGGACGGTTTATTTGTCCGGCCAGATCGGTCTGGTGCCCGCCACCGGTGAACTCGAGGCGTCCAGCTTCGAGGCGCAGGTGAGGCAGGCGTTCGCCAACATGGCCGCCGTCGTGCGCGAAGCAGGCGGCTCGCTCGACCAGATCGTCAAGCTCACCTTGTTCTTGACGGACCTGTCCAAGTTCGGCGTCGTCAACGAGATCATGGCAGAACTCATTCCCCAGCCGTTCCCCGCCCGGTCCACGGTAGGGGTGGCCGCCCTGCCCAAAGGCGCAGAGTTCGAGGTCGAGGCGGTGCTGGTGGTGTAATCGACGGGGGATGGACTTGCAGGCAGCTTCCGACGACACCGGGCTGACGCCGCTGCAGCGCAAAATGCGCAAGCTGGGCCTGTCCGGTGCGGACGACTTCGTCTTGCACCTGCCCATCCGCTATGAAGACGAAACCCGGCTGACCCCCATCGGGAGGTTGCTGCCGGGCATGTGGGCGCAGGTCGAAGGGGTCGTGACGCGCTGCGAAGTCACTTACCGTCCCCGCCGGCAGCTGGTGGCCGCGATCCAGGACGACACTGGGGAGCTCGGCCTGCGCTTTCTCAACTTTTATCCCAGCCAGCAAAAGCAGTTGGCCGCCGGGCGCCGGGTCCGGGCCCGGGGGGAGGCGAGAGGCGGGTTTTTCGGCATGGAGATGGTGCATCCGCGCGTCACCGTGGCCGATGAACATACGCCTCTGCCGGACCGGCTCACGCCCGTCTATCCGACGACGGAAGGGTTGCCCCAGTCTGCGCTGCGCAAAGCGATCGCGAATGCGCTGGAGCAGGCGGACCTGAGCGATACCCTGCCTGCTTGGCTGCGGGAGCGCTATGGCTTGATGGCGTTCGAGGAGGCGGTTCGGCTGCTCCATGCGCCGCCCCCGGACGTCGCGACCCAGTCGCTTGTCGACCGGGCGCATCCCGCCTGGCTGCGCATCAAGTTCGACGAACTACTGGCGCAGCAGCTCTCGCTGGCGCGCGCGCGCGCGGCGCGCCGGGAAAAACGCGCGCCGCCGTTGCCTCCCTCGGACGCCCCGGACAGCCTGGTCAACCGCCTTTTGCATACCCTGCCGTTCGCACTTACGGGCGCCCAGCAGCGCGTCAGGAGCGAGATCGCGGCGGACCTGTCCAAGCCCCATCCCATGCAGCGCTTGTTGCAGGGAGACGTGGGCAGTGGCAAGACGGTGGTGGCCGCGTTGGCAGCAGCCCAGGCCATTGACAACGGTTACCAGGCGGCTTTGATGGCGCCGACGGAAATCCTGGCCGAACAGCATTTCCGCAAACTGGTGGACTGGCTCGAACCGTTGTCGGTGAAGGTGGCCTGGTTGACGGGCAGCCTCGCGCCCAAGGCTCGCCGGGAGGCGGCGGCCATGATCGAAAGCGGCGAGGCGCACTTGGCAGTCGGCACCCAGGCCTTGATCCAGCAGCACGTCCAATTCGCCCGCCTCGGGCTGTCGATCGTCGATGAGCAGCACCGTTTCGGCGTGGGCCAGCGTCTCGCGCTGCGCAACAAGGGGGGCGGGGCCGACGAGTTTCCCCATCAGTTGATGATGTCTGCCACGCCCATTCCACGTACCTTGGCGATGACTTTTTTCGCGGACCTGGACGTTTCGGTCATCGACGAATTGCCGCCGGGGCGCGTGCCCGTCATCACGAAGCTCTTGTCCGAGGCGCGCCGCGAAGAGGTCATTGCGCGCATCCGCGAGGCGGCGCGGACGGGCAGGCAGGTGTACTGGGTGTGTCCGCTCGTAGAGGAAAGCGAGACGCTGGAGCTGCAGACGGCTGTCGACACCTACGAGGCGCTGAGGCATGCCCTTCCGGAATGCCGGGTCGGACTGATGCACGGCCGCCTGCCGGCGGCTGAGAAGGCCGCGGTCATGGATGCCTTCAAGCGCGGGGAGCTGGACCTATTGGTCGCCACCACGGTGATCGAGGTCGGGGTCGACGTTCCCAATGCTTCGCTCATGGTCATCGAGCACGCCGAACGCTTCGGCCTGGCCCAGCTGCATCAGCTCAGGGGGAGGGTGGGGCGCGGGGCGGCCGAGTCCGTCTGCGTGCTGCTGTACCAAACCCCGCTGTCGCAGGTCGCCAAGGCCCGGCTTCGCACCATGCATGAAACCACGGACGGTTTCGAGATCGCCCGGCGGGACCTCGAGCTGCGCGGCCCCGGGGAGTTCCTGGGCGTGCGGCAGTCCGGCCTGGCGCTGATGCGGTTCGCCGATCTCGAAAATGACCTGGAGATCGCTGAACAAGCGCACGAGGCCGCAGCCGACCTGATGGCACGTGCCCCTGACGTGGTGTCGGCCCATCTGGCCCGGTGGATGCGCGGGCGCGAAGATTTCCTGAAAGCTTGAGAGAGGCGTGTCATGACCCTGACCGAATTGAAGTACATCGTCGCGGTAGCACGCGAACGGCATTTCGGCCGCGCCGCCGAAGCTTGCTTCGTCAGCCAGCCCACGTTGTCCGTGGCCATACGCAAATTGGAAGACGAGTTGGGCGTGACCATCTTCGAGCGGGGAGGCGCCGAGGTCGGCATCACCCCCATCGGCCAGCGGATCGTGGCGCAAGCGCAGAAAGTGCTGGAGGAAAGCGCCAACCTGAAAGAAATCGCCAAGCAGGGGCAGGATCCGCTCTCGGGAGCGTTGAGGGTGGGAGTGATCTATACCATCGGCCCGTACCTGCTGCCGCAGCTCGTGCCCAAGCTGATCGAGGTCGCGCCGCAGATGCCCCTGGTGCTGCAGGAATATTTCACCGTCCGGCTGCTGGAGCTGCTGCGGCAAGGCGAAATCGACTGCGCCATCATGGCGCTGCCGCTGCCCGATACCGGCCTGGCGATCCAGCCGCTGTATGACGAGCCGTTCATCGTCGCGGTTCCCAAGGGGCACCCCCTCGCGAACCGCAGCCGCGTCAAGGCCGAGGAGCTCAAGAGCGAAACGATGCTGCTGCTGGGTACCGGCCACTGCTTCCGGGACCAGGTGCTCGAAGTGTGCCCGGAGCTGTCGCGGTTTTCCGCCACCAACGAGGGCATCCAGCGGACTTTCGAAGGCTCTTCGCTGGAGACGATTCGGCACATGGTGGCCTCTGGCATAGGCATTACCGTGCTGCCCATGTCATCGGTGCCGGCCGAGCCCGACCCGCGGGACCTCCTGCGGTACATCCCGTTCGAAGAGCCGGTGCCCGACCGGCGCGTCGTGCTGGCATGGCGCAAGAGCTTCCCGCGCACCGCCGCGATCGAGACCCTCATTGCCACCATCCGGTCATGCCGGCTGAACGGCGTGACCATGCTCGAAGCCGAGACGGCGTCGTGACGTATTTTTGCGCTTGAGCTATAGCGATCCGCCCCGATCTAGTATCCTGTAGGCCGCTCCGGCTTTTTCTCACCCACACCCAAGGGAGTCCACAATGGCAACAAAGAAGACAAGCACCAAGACGGGTACCGCCCGTTCGTCCGTCGGTGCGCCGCGCATCGACATCGGCATCTCGGACAAGGATCGTGCCGCAGTCGCCGCGGGCTTGTCCAAGCTGCTGGCTGATACGTACACGCTGTACCTGATGACGCACAACTTCCACTGGAACGTGACGGGGCCGATGTTCAACACCCTGCACGAAATGTTCATGACCCAGTACACCGACCTGTGGAACTCCATCGACGACGTCGCCGAGCGCATCCGCGCCCTGGGCCACTTTGCTCCGGGTACCTACCGCGAGTTCAGCAAGCTTTCCACCATCAAGGAGCCGACCGACGTGCCTGAGGCGCTCGAGATGGTGCGCCAGCTGGTGATCGGCCACGAAGCCGTGGCCAAGACCGCGCGCGCGACGCTGAAAGTGGCCGACGCCGCCAACGACGAGCCCACGGCCGACCTGCTTACCCAGCGCCTGGAATACCACGAAAAAGCCGCGTGGATGCTGCGCAGCTTGCTGCAATAGGCGTTTTGCTCCGAAAACCGCCGGGGCAGGGGCTGGGTGCTTCGAACCGGCGGCTCCTCCTGGAAATCCCTGTATCGCCCGTGTCGCGATGCAGGGATTTTTTCTATTTCCCTTTCCGGCAGACCGCTCGACAATTATTTGAGGTTTAAAAATTTTAGGCTAAATTAATTCTGTTCCGTCACTGCGCGGCCGCTTGCCGTGCGCATCGCTGGAGAGCCACACCATGGAACGCTCGGGACACCTCGATACGTTTGCGCGCGATCATCTTCCCCCGCCCGAGTCCATGCCGACGTTCTTGCTGGATCATCCCGCCGTCCGCTACCCGGCCCGGTTCAACTGTGCCGCGGAGCTCGTGGACGGGGCAATTGCCGCGGGGCATGGCGAGCGGCCGGCGATCTGGACCATCGAGGCCGGAGAGCGCCGGTGCATCACTTACCGCGAGCTGCAGGATCGGGTCGACCGCCTGGCTCGCGTGCTGACCGAAGACATGGGGCTGGTCCCGGGCAATCGGGTCCTCTTGCGGGGGCCAAACAATCCCGCCATGGCCGCCGCGCTCCTCGCAACCATCAAGGCGGGCCTGGTGGCGGTGCCGACCATGCCGCTGCTGCGCGCGGCCGAGCTCAAGCCCATTCTGGACAAGGCGCAGGTGAGCGCGGCGCTGTGCGACGCGCGCTTGCGGGACGAATTGGAGGCGTGCATGCGGCCCGGGCCCATGCACTGTCCGACACTTGCCCAAGTGCGATATTTCAACGACGAAGGCAGCGAATCGCTGGAAAGCCTGGCGCGCGCCAAGTCGGCGTCGTTCGCCCCGTGCGACACCGCGGCCGACGACGTGTGCCTGATCGCGTTCACCAGTGGCACGACGGGCAGCCCGAAGGGCTGCATGCACTTCCACCGCGACGTGCTCGCCATGTGCGATCTTTTCCCGCGTTCGATTCTCGACATGCGCCCGGACGACGTCGTTTGCGGCACGCCGCCCCTGGCCTTCACTTTCGGGCTGGGCGGCATGCTGTGCTTCCCGTTGCGGGCCGGTGCCTCTACCGTGCTGGCCGAGAAGCTGACTCCGGCCGGACTGCTGGACATCATCCAGTCTGCGCGGGCGACCATCGTATTCACCGCGCCGACGTTTTACCGCCAGATGGCAGCCCTGGCCGGGAGTTACGACGTTTCCAGCCTCCGCCATACGGTTTCCGCTGGCGAGGCCCTGCCGGACGCCACGCGCCAGCTTTGGAAGCAGGCGACCGGGATCGAGATGACCGATGGCATCGGCAGCACCGAGATGATCCATATCTTCATTTCCAGCGCCGGCGACCAGGTGCGCAGAGGAGCGATCGGCAAGGTGGTGCCGGGCTATGAGGTGTGCATCGTCGACGAGTCGATGCGTTCCCTGCCTCCTGGCACGGTGGGGCGCCTGGCCGTGCGGGGGCCGACCGGGTGCAAATACCTGGCCGACGAGCGCCAGGCAAACGTCGTCAGGAACGGCTGGAACTTGACCGGCGATTCTTTCCTGATGGACGAAGACGGTTACCTCTATTACCAAGCGCGCACCGACGACATGATCATCTCGGCCGGCTACAACATTGCCGGTCCGGAAGTGGAGGGTGCGCTGCTGCAGCATGAAGCCGTGGCCGAATGCGGCGTGGTGGGGATGCCGGACGAGGAACGGGGCCAGGTGGTGGCGGCCTTCGTCGTCCTGCGCCCCGGGTTCGAGCCGGGAGACGAGCTGGTCAAGACCCTGCAGGAGCACGTCAAGCAAACCATCGCCCCGTACAAGTACCCGCGCGTCATCCGCTTCGTCGACGCCTTGCCCCGGACGGAGACGGGCAAGCTCAAACGCTTTGCCCTGCGCAGCCTGTAGGGGCGGGATGGCCGCCGGGAAATCCGGCGGCTTGTTACCATATGGGGATGAACAGTTCGCTTTCCCCGACGGTATTCCAGCGCCTCGCCCTGTACGCTCGGCTGGTGCGCATCGACAAGCCCATCGGCATACTGCTGCTCGTCTGGCCCACGCTCTGGGCGCTTTGGGCGGCCAGCCAGGGGCGGCCCTCGCTGTATTACGTGTTCGCCTTCGTGGCCGGTACCGCCCTGATGCGGTCGGCGGGCTGTGCCATCAATGACTATTTCGACCGGGATGTCGACCGCTACGTCGAGCGCACGCGCGACCGGGTCCTCACCTCCGGGTTGATCACCGCCAACGAGGCCCTGGGCGTGTCCATCGCGCTCGCGCTCGTCTCATTGGTGTTGATCCTCCCGATGAACAAGCTGGTGTGGGCCTTGTCGGTGGTGGCTGTCTTCCTGGCGGCGACTTATCCCAAGTTCAAGCGTTTTTTTGCCATCCCCCAGGCTTACCTGGGCATCGCCTTCGGCTTTGGGATTCCGATGGCCTATGCCGCCGTGTTGGAGACCATCCCGCTGGAGGGATGGATCATGTTGGCGGCCAATATTTTCTGGGCCGTGGCCTACGACACCGAGTACGCCATGGTCGATCGTCCGGACGACCTCAAGCTCGGGTTGCGCACCTCGGCCATCACTTTTGGCCGATGGGACGTCGCAGCGGTAGGCTTCTGCTATGTCGCAACGTTGGCGCTGCTGGGCGTCGTCGGCGCCATGCTCGACTACGGCTGGGCCTATGCGGCGGGCCTCGCCTGCGCGGCGGGAGTCGCGGCCAGGCACCTCTGGTGGATACGGAACCGCGACCGCGCAGCGTGCTTCCGGGCTTTCTTGCACAACACCTGGTTCGGCTTTTCGGTGTTCGCCGGGATTTTCGTGCAGACCTCGGTCCTGGGCTAAAACGGGTTGTCATTCCATGTCGTCTATTGCCGATCACCTTCTCGCGGTTCGCGCCCGCCTCGAGCGTGCCGTCCTGGATTGCGGGCGCGATCCGAAACAGGTGCGATTGATCGCCGTTTCCAAGACCTTCCCGGCGGAGGCGGTGCGGGAGGCCTATCGCGCCGGCCAGCGTGCCTTTGGCGAGAGCTACGTCCAAGAGGCGGTCGAGAAACTGTCCAGGCTCCAGGACCTGAGGCCTGATACTGAGTGGCACTTCATCGGCCCTTTGCAGAGCAACAAGGCCAAGCATGTGGCCGCCCATTTCGACTGGGTGCATAGCATCGATCGCCTCAAGATCGCGCAGCGGCTCTCGGATCTCCGGCCGGCGGGTGCGGCGGCGTTGCAACTGTGCATACAGGTCAACATCGACGCCCAGCCTACCAAGAGCGGCGTGGCGCCGGAAGATGCGCTTGACCTGGCGCTTGCCGTCCAGGCACTGCCCCGGCTGCGCCTGCGGGGGCTGATGTGCATTCCCGCACCCCAGAAAGACCCGCGCGAACAGCGTGAGGTCTTCGCCCGCCTGGCGAATCTGATGCATGATTTGAACCGCGCCGGGCTGCAGCTCGATACGCTGTCCATGGGCATGTCGGACGACTTGGAGGCCGCGGTGGCGGCCGGCGCCACGGTCGTACGAGTCGGCACCGCCATTTTCGGCGCTCGCCCACCCGTGAGCGCGCAACCGCATTCATCGCCTTCATCGGAACTGACATGACTCCAGATCTTTCCATCGCGTTCATCGGCGGCGGCAATATGGCCGCCGCGCTGATTTCCGGCCTCGCCGGCAAGCTGTGCCCCATGGCGAACATCCACGTCGTCGAGGTGAACGACTCGGTTCGCCAGTCCTGGGCCGAGCGGGGGGCGAGCGTCTCGGCCGCGCCCGACGAGGCACTGTCGCGCTGCAAGGTCTGGGTCTACGCAGTGAAGCCGCAAGTCATGAAGGAGGTGGCCGCATCCACCCGGCCGTGGCTGAAAGATAGCCTGGTGATCAGCATCGCCGCGGGAATCCGCATGGTCGACCTCGCGCGCTGGCTCGGCACGGAGGCGGCCCCCTGGCAGCGGCTCGTGCGCTGCATGCCGAATACGCCGGCGCTGATCGGGCAGGGCGTGACGGGCTTGGCGGCGTCCGATGGCGTCGGCGAGGCCGATCGGGCCCAGGCCGAAGCCATTCTCCAAGCGGTCGGACAAACCGTCTGGGTCGGGCGCGAAGATGACCTGGACGGCGTGACGGCCCTGTCGGGCAGCGGGCCGGCGTACGTTTTCTTGTTCATCGAGGCGCTGATCGAAGGCGGGCTCGCCGTGGGGCTCGATGCGGAACAGTCGCGCAAACTGGCCTTGGCCACCCTGGCGGGCGCCGCCAACCTCGCCGCGTCGTCGTCCGACCCGCCGGCCGTCTTGCGCGAACGCGTCACGTCCAAAGGCGGGACCACCGCTGCCGCCCTCGATGTGTTGGCTCAGGCAGGTTTCCGGCAAGCCCTGGTCCGCGCCATGCAGGCCGCCGCCCAACGTGCGCGAGAGATGGGCGATGCGTTCGGGAAGTGATGCCGGACAGGTCACTTCGGTTGCACGGCATCCTCCCTTCATTCTGTTCTGGTTCGGCAGGGTCATGTCGACGCTGTCGTTCCAGATGCTGTCGGTGGCCGTCGGCTGGCAAGTCTATGAGATCACGGGCAGCGCGTTTGATTTAGGGCTCGTCGGGCTCGCGCAGTTCGTACCGATGGTGTTGCTGACTTTCGTGGTCGGACAGGTGGCCGATCGCTATGACAGGCGGGCCATCGCAAGCATCTGCATGCTCGTGGAGTCGCTTGCCGCCGGCGCATTGGCGCTCGGCACGTATTACGGCTGGCTCACGCGCGATGCCATTCTTGTGCTGGTCGCCCTGGGCGGCGCTGCGCGGGCATTCGAATCGCCGACCATGGCGGCCCTGGTGCAGGGGGTCGTGCCGCGGGAGCTCATTCCCCAGGCTGCGGCCTGGTCTACCTCGGCGACGCAGACGGCGCACATCCTGGGCCCAGCCCTGGGGGGGCTGCTCTACGGGCTCGGTTCCATGACGGCCTACGTCGTCGCCTGCCTATTCTTCTTCCTAGGCGGCGTGCTGGTGGCGCTCATTCGCGCCGAAAAGGTGGCTGCCCCGAGAGAGCCCGTTACGCTGAAATCCGTTTTCTCGGGCATTTCGTTCATCCGCAGCCGGCCCGTCATCCTGGGCACCCTGTCGCTCGACTTGTTCGCCGTGCTACTGGGCGGCGCGACGGCGTTGCTGCCGATTTACGCGCGCGACATCCTAGAGACCGGGCCCTGGGGGTTGGGACTGTTGCGGACGTCTCCGGCTGTGGGCGCTTTGGTCATGTCTGTCGTGCTGGCGCATTATCCGATCAAGCGCAATGTCGGCCCGGTGCTGTTTGCGTCCTTGGGCGTGTTCGGCTTGGCCACGATCGTATTTGGCCTGTCGTCGAATCTGATCGTGTCCGTGGCAGCGCTGTTCGTTTTGGGCGCTTCGGATGTCGTCAGCGTCGTGATCCGCTTCACGCTGGTGCAACTGCAGACCCCGCCCGAAATGCTGGGCAGGGTGAGCGCCGTGAACTCTTTGTTCATCGGCACCTCGAACCAGCTGGGCGAGTTCGAGTCTGGCGTCACCGCAGCGCTGTTTGGCGTGGTGCCCGCCGTGCTGATCGGCGGGGCGGGCACGATCGCGGTTGCGCTGCTATGGATGATATGGTTTCCGCAATTGCGGCGACTCAAGACGCTGGAAGGCTAGCCCCGGGTCGGGCGCGATATTTGCGGCGCCGCTCCGGCGCGCCGGCCGCGCCCGCCCGTCGAGATTCCGGAGGAAGCACGCCATGTCTTTGCATCCCGTAGTGCAAGAGGTCACCGAGCGCATCGTCGCCCGGGGAGGCGATCGGCGCCGGAGGTGGTTGGAGGAAACCCGCGCCCGGGCCGGGTCCAAAGTCCAGCGCAGTGGCCTTTCCTGTACGAATCTGGCCCACGGCTTTGCGGCCATGCCCGAGCAGGCCAAGGTATGGCTGAAAGTCCAGGACCGGCCCAATGTGGCCATCGTTTCCTCGTATAACGACATGCTATCGGCACACCAGCCGCTGGGTGAGTTTCCCGCGTGGCTGAAAGAGGCTGCGATGGAAGCGGGCGCTACCGCGCAGTTCGCCGGCGGGGTGCCCGCCATGTGCGACGGCGTGACCCAGGGCCAGGCGGGCATGGAGCTGTCGCTGTTTTCCCGCGACGTGATCGCGATGTCTACCGCCGTTGCGCTGTCTCACCAAATGTTCGATGCGGCGCTGTACCTAGGGGTGTGCGATAAGATCGTGCCAGGCTTGGTCATGGGCGCGCTGGCCTTCGGCCATTTGCCAGCGGTGTTCGTTCCGGCCGGGCCGATGACTACCGGGGTCGGGAACGATGACAAGGCCAGGGTGAGGCAGCTTTATGCGCAGGGCAAGGTCGGGCGCGAGGAGTTGCTCGAAGCCGAGAGCCGGGCTTACCACGGGCCGGGTACCTGTACGTTCTACGGGACGGCCAACTCCAACCAGATGCTGATGGAGTTCATGGGCCTGCACCTGCCGGGCACCTCTTTCGTCAATCCCCATACCCCGCTGCGCGAAGCGCTGACGCGCGAAGCGGCCAGGCTGGCCGTCTCGCTTTGGCACGGGGGCGCCCGATATACCCCGATATGCGACGTGCTGGATGAGCGCGCCTTCGTCAACGGTATCGTTGGCCTGATGGCCACGGGCGGGTCGACCAACCACACGCTGCATCTGATCGCGATGGCGCGGGCGGCATGCATAGAGCTCAATTGGGACGATTTCCAGGCCATCTCCGACGTGGTGCCCCTCTTGGCCCGCGTCTACCCCAACGGAAGCGCGGACGTCAACGGTTTCCGCGAAGCGGGCGGCCTCCAGTTCGTCATCCGCCAATTGCTCCAGGCGGGGTTGCTCCATGCCGACGTCAACACCATCGTGGGGCCGGGACTCGCCGCCTATTGCCGCGAACCTTACCTGGACGGCGGCAGGCTGGCCTGGCGGGAGGGTGCTTCCGTTTCGAGGAACGAGGATATCGTGCGCCCCATCGACCGCCCCTTCCTGCCCAGTGGCGGCCTGCGGGTCCTCTCCGGCAATATTGGTCGGGCCGTCGTCAAGACGTCTGCGGTGGACCCGGCACACTTCAAGGTCGAAGCGCCCGCCATCGTTTTCAACGACCAGGATGAGGTATTGGCAGCCTTCCAGCGGGGTGAGCTGGAGCGCGACTTCGTCGCCGTCGTGCCGTGGCAAGGCCCAGCAGCCAACGGCATGCCCGAGTTGCACAAGCTGACGCCGACCCTGTCGGTATTGCAGGGGCGGGGATTCCGCGTTGCGCTCGTGACGGACGGACGCATGTCGGGGGCCTCAGGCAAGGTGCCCGCGGCCATTCACGTGACGCCGGAGGCGCTCAAGGGCGGCGCCATCGGAAAAGTCCGCACCGGGGACATGGTCCGGCTCGATGCCGAAAAAGGGGTATTGGAGGTCTTGGCGGACCTGGAGGCGCGCCCCCCGGCCTTGGCACCTGACTTGCGGGCGCACCACCGGGGGGTGGGGCGCGAATTGTTCGGCGCCATGCGCCGGGTGGTGAGCGCAGCCGAGGAAGGCGCGTGTACGTTATTTGTCGATGAAGACGAAGCCTGAACCGGCCCGCGGCGGCCTGTCGGCGGCCGCGGTGGTTCTTTGGCAGGGCGTGGTGATCAACCGCCGGCGAAGAACGCGAAGCGGATGAGGAACAGGACGGCGATCAGCCAGCTTGCAGGATGGATTTCGCGGACGCGGCCCGTGCAGGCCTTGAGTATGACGTAGCTGATGAAGCCGAAGGCCAGGCCCGTGGCGATCGAGTAGGTGAAGGGCATGGCCAGGGCGGTGAGCGCGGCCGGGATCGCCTCGGTGACGTCCTCCCATTTCACGTCGATCAGTTCGCGCATCATCAAACCGGCCACGTACAGCAGGGCCGGCGCCGTGGCATAGGCTGGGACCGACCCGGCCAGCGGCGAGATGAACAACGCAGCCAGGAACAGCACGCCCACGACCAGAGCCGTCAGGCCGGTGCGACCGCCTGCCTGGACGCCGGCAGCGCTTTCCACGTAGGCGGTGGTGCTGCTCGTCCCGAGCAACGAGCCGGCGGTGATGGCGGTGCTGTCGGCGAACAGCGCGCGCCCGATGCGGTTCTTGCCTTCGACGAGCAGTCCGGCGCGCTTGGCCACTCCCATCAACGTACCCGTGGCGTCGAACACTTCGACCAACACGAATACCAGCACGACGTGCAGGAAACCGGCGTGCAGCGCGCCGAGGATGTCCAGTTGGAGGAAGGTGGGGGCAAGGCTCGGAGGCGCCGAGACGACGCCTTGGAATTCATTGATGCCGAGCAGCATGCTCAACACCGTGATGACCAGGATGCCCAGCAAAATCGCACCCCGCACCTTGAGCGCGTCCAATACCGCAATGATGAAAAAGCCCAGTATGGCCAGCAGCGGGCCGGGCTTGTGCAGGTCGCCCAGCGTGACCAGGGTGGCGGGACTGTCTACGACGATGCCGGAGCTGCTCAGCGCGATGATGGCGAGGAAGAGCCCGATGCCGGCAGCGATGGCGCTGCGCAGGGAGGGTGCGATGCCGGCGATCAGCCATGTCCGGATGCCGGTGACCGTCAGCAGGATGAAAATGACGCCGGAAATGAATACGGCGCCGAGCGCCTGCTGCCAGGTGAATCCGAGGGCGCCTACCACCGTGAAGGCGAAGAATGCGTTCAGCCCCATCCCCGGCGCCATGCCTATCGGGTAATTGGCAACGAAGGCCATGATGAGCGAGCCGATGGCTGCTGCCAGGCAGGTCGCCGCGAAGACCGCTCCACGATCCATGCCGGTAGACGACAGGATCTGGGGGTTCACGAAGATGATGTAGGACATGGTCAGGAACGTCGTGATTCCCGCCAGCAATTCGGTACGCGCGTTGGTACCGTGTTCGGTCAGTTTGAAGAAGCGCTCTAGCATGGTGGATTCCAGGTCGGGTGCTTGACAGTGGCGGGATGCCATGCGAAGTGCCCGGCCCGGAGCCGCGTGGGCGCGGTTCGCGCGTTCCGGATTGCGGCCCATCCATGGTCCGTTCCCCCAGGCGCATATTAGGGGCGGCGCTGCAAAATGAAAAGCACAGAGATGGGGCATTTCTCCCCGTTGCAACGGTGTGCGAAAGGGGGCCGGGGCAGCCGGAAGCGGCCCCGGGGCCACGGGCGGCTAGGGCTTGTCCTTGCCCTGGGGCTTGAGCTGGATGTCGTTCCTGACGTCCTGCACGCCATCGATGCCGCGCGCCACGCGTACCGCGGAGTCGATCTGCGCTTCGTCGTCTGCCGTGCCGCTGAGCCGGACGACGCCGTCCTGCGTCGTGACCTTGATGCTGAGGGACTGGGTGGATTGCTCCTTGAGCAGTGCCGCCTTGACCTTGGTGGTGATCAGCGCGTCGCTTGCGAACTCGCCCGCAGAGCGCTTTGCCTCCGCGGCGTCGGAGGCGGCCATGACCAATGGTGGCGCCGCCGTGCTGGCGGCGGCGATCGCTACGATCATGAGTTTGCGTAGGGTCATCGATCTCTCCTGGAATCGGCCTGGCGTGGGCCGAGCGGGTGCTCGGCAAGATGCGCCGGTGCGGCCGGACCGTGTCACCATAAGGCCACCCCGCGGCGGATGCCTGTCGGCGTGTGTGGATTTGTAAGATGGATGCGCGCCGGTGCGGGAGAACGCGGGGCAAGGGTGCAAGCGGTCACGTTTGCAAGGGATGGGTGGCAGTTGTAACCATCGCGGCCAACGGCCGCGCGAGGCCCCCTACAATGAGCGCTCTTCTGGAAATCCCATGTTCAGCTACCGCCATGCCTTTCACGCCGGCAACCACGCCGACGTGCTCAAACATATCGTCCTGGTCCAATTGCTGCGTTACTTCGCGCAGAAAGACGGTCCTTATTGGTACATCGACACACACGCCGGTGCCGGCGCCTATGCGCTGGATGGCGAGTGGGCCGACAAGACGGCGGAGTTCGAAACGGGCATCGCCCGCCTGTGGACGCGCGAAGACTTGCCGCCGGCGGCGGCAGACTACGTGGAGGAGGTCGAAGCGTTCAACGGCAGCGAGTTCTTGCGCAGTTATCCCGGTTCGCCGTTTCTCGCGGCGCAGGCGATGCGCGAGCGGGACAGGCTGCGCCTGTTCGAGCTGCATCCGACCGAGATCGACGTATTGCGCCGCAACGTCGGACAGTTGGGCAAGGAGGTCGCCCGCCACGCCATGGTCTATGCGGCGGACGGCTTCGAAGGCCTAAAGGCGTTGCTGCCCCCCCCGACGCGACGCGGCATCATCCTCATCGACCCTTCTTATGAAGACAAGCGCGACTACGCGCGCGTGGTTCATTGCTTGCAGGAGGGGGTGAAGCGGTTCGCCACGGGCTGCTATGCGATCTGGTATCCGCTCGTGCAGCGGCGCGAGGCACAGCAACTGCCGTCGCGCCTGGCGCGCGTGCCTGCGGGCTCTTGGCTGCATGTCAGCCTGGCGGTGCGCAAACCCGCGCGGGACGGCCTGGGCCTGCACGGCAGTGGCATGTTCGTGGTCAATCCTCCCTGGGTGCTGGCATCGGCCTTGAAAGAGACCATGCCCTGGCTCACCAGCGTGCTGGCGCAGGACGAAAGCGCCGCCTTCACGCTGGAGAGCCGGGAGGCATAGCCACGCGAGGGCATTAGTCGCCGCGTATGTTGTTGCTTCGGATAATGTTGCCCCACAGCTTGATTTCACTGTCGACGTAGGCGGCGAAGTCGACGCTGTTCTTGTAGTCGATCTGCACGCCCGTCTTGCGCATGACCTCTACCACGGTGGGATCTTCCAGGGCTTTGCGCGTTGCTTCCTCCAGCCGTTGCACGACCGGCGCCGGCGTGCCGGTCGGCGCGAAGATGCCGGCCCAAGTGGCGGAGACCACCGAGGGATACCCTTTTTCGGCGAACGTGGGAACGTCCGGCAACGCGAAATGCCGCGTCTTGGCTGCAACAGCGAGGGCCCGCGTCTTGCCGGCGCGCAAATTGGGCAGCGACACCGCCACCGTGTCGAACATCATGGTGATGTTGCCTGCGAGCAGGTCCAGGGACGCCGGCGCGCCGCCGCGATAGGGCACGTGGACGAGATCGACCTGGGCGGCTTGCTTGAAGAGCTCCCCGGCCAAGTGCAGCGAGGTTCCGTTGCCCGCCGAACCGAAAGTCAGCTTGCCCGGCTCGCGCTTGGCTTGGGCGACGAGATCTTCCACGGATTGGAAGTCCGAGGTCGCGAGTACGGCGAGTACATTGGGCACGGAACCCCAGTGGGCGACGGCGATGAAATCCTTGACCGCGTCGTAAGGCAATTGGGAATACAGGGAGGGATTGACGCCGTGCGTGGCCGAGGTGCCGACCAGCAATGTGTACCCGGTCGGTGCGGCCTTGGCCACTTGCGCGGCCCCGATGTTGCCGCCGGCGCCCGGCTTGTTCTCGATCACGACCGGCTGACCTAGTTCACGGCTCAAGGCCGAGCCTACGGCGCGCGCCATCTGGTCGATGGCGCCGCCGGCGGCGAACGGCACGATCAGCTGCAGGGGGCGGTTGGGATAATCCTGGGCAGCCGAGGGCAGGGGCCAGCTTCCCAACGAAAGGACGGCCGCGACCGCGAGTGCGCCGGCCGTCTGCCGACGGCGCAAGGTAGAAATCATGGGTGTCTCCCGGAGATGGTTTTTTATGTGCCGGAACCCGGCTCAGCCTTGCGGCTGCGTTTCCTGCTTGGCTTCGTGTTCGGCAATGTTGGCCAATAGCTCGGCTCCGCGATTGGCGGCCGACAGACCGCGGAACAGGAAGCACAGGCTCACTACCGCCTGCATCTCCTCCCAGGTCGCGCCTGCACGCCGGGCCGCGATGCCATGGAGAACCGCGGCATCGCTCATGTCCATCAATAACATGCCGAAGAGCATCAGCTGCGCGGTTTTCACGTCGAAGCACTTCGGATACATCGCGTGCTCGCGCATTTTCTCCTGCAGGTCCACGAGCGTGGGATCGAGCGCTCCCGTCACTGACAGCCGCGCCTCGATGCGAGGCGGCACGAATCCGATCAGTTCCTTGTAAATGGCCGCCCGATCGTCGAGCGAACGGTTCGGGTCTGCATATTCGCCGATCTTGGCGTTGACGACCGCGCGGTCAATGCGTTTGGGCAGCATAGAGGATCTCCTGGCTTGTAGATTTTCGTTTATATTTATTTAAATCGATTTTATAGTCAATATCGATTTTTTTAGTCCGGTGCCGCGGCCTCCCATGAGCACATCCCTGACTTCTCAACTGACTGCCGCTTTGCGCGATGAGTTGTTGAATGGCACCTTCAAGCCGGGGCAGCCTCTACGCCTGAACCAGCTCAGTCAGCAGTTCAACGTCAGCTTGAGCCCGCTGCGGGAAGCGCTGTCACGGCTCACGGCCGAAGGCCTGGTGATCGCGCACGACCAACGCGGCTATCGGGCCGCCCCGGTGTCTGCCCGCAATCACAAAGAAATCACGGACCTGCGGCTCATGCTGGAGCCTCATGCGCTCATCGTCGCGATGGAGCAGGGGGGGGAAGAGTGGGAGATTTCGGTGCTGGCCGCGCATCACCGGCTACAGCAGGTGGAAAGGCGGGCGGCTTCGGACCGGGAAGCCTTGTCGGAGTGGGAGGTCCGGCACCGCGAGTTTCACATGACGCTGATCGGCGGCGGGCAGATGCCGGTGTTGGCGCAGTTCTGCGAAAAGCTGCTGGCGTTTTCGGATCGCTATCGCCGCATATTTTTTCGAGAGCGACCGTTGGACCGCGACATTCCCGACGAACACGAGGCCATCCTGACGGCCACGCTTGCCCGGGAGAAGGAGCGAGCAGCCGCCTTGCTGAAAGTCCATATCGAGCGGACGGCGGCCAACATCGCGGTGCTGCTCCAAGAGTGGGAGCAGGCGTCCCGGGATGTACCCGCGACAGGCAACGGCACGGCCGGCGGGTGAAAGAAAAAAAGCCTGCGGGTTGCCCCGGCAGGCCCTCGTACCGCCAACCCAGCGTGGACTCAGGCGGGTACTGCAACGGCTTCCGGCTTCTCGGCCTCCACCGAGGAGCGGATCAAGTAATCGAATGCGCTCAGCGCGGCCTTCGCACCCTCGCCGGTGGCGATGATGATTTGCTTGTAGGGCACGGTCGTCACGTCGCCCGCGGCAAACACGCCCGGCACGGAAGTCTGGCCCTTGGCATCGATTTCGATTTCGCCGTGCTTGCTCAGCGCCACCGTGCCCTTGAGCCATTCCGTATTCGGCACCAGGCCGATCTGGACGAAGACGCCTTCGAGCTCGATGTGCTGCAGCTCGCCGGATTGCCTGTCCTTGTAGGTCAGGCCGTTGACCTTCTGGCCGTCACCGGTGATTTCCGTGGTTTGCGCCTGGGTGATGACCTTCACGTTAGGCAGGCTGTGCAGCTTGCGTTGCAAGACCGCGTCGGCGCGCAGCTCGCCTGCGAACTCGAGCAGCGTCACGTGTTCGACGATGCCGGCCAAGTCGATCGCAGCTTCTACGCCGGAGTTGCCGCCTCCGATGACTGCCACGCGCTTGCCCTTGAACAGGGGGCCGTCGCAGTGCGGGCAATAGGCCACGCCGCGGTTCCGGTACTCGCGCTCGCCGGGCACGTTCACTTCACGCCAGCGGGCACCGGTGGCCAGAATGACCGAGCGGCTCTTGAGCACGGCGCCGTTGGCGAGCTTGACCTCGATCTGCTTGTCGCCAGGCAGCAGCGCTTCGGCGCGCTGTGCGTTCATGATGTCGACGTCGTAGGCCTTGACGTGTTCTTCCAGCGCACTGGCGAACTTGGGCCCCTCGGTCTCCTTGACCGAGATGAAGTTCTCGATCGCCAGCGTGTCCAGCACTTGGCCGCCGAACCGTTCCGCGACGATGCCGGTCCGTATGCCCTTGCGTGCCGCATAGATGGCCGCCGCGGCCCCGGCCGGACCACCACCCACGATGAGCACGTCGTACGGCGCACGGGCATTGAGCTTTTCCGCTTCCCGCTGGCCGGCGTTGCTATCGAGCTTGGCGAGCAATTCTTCCACGCCCATGCGGCCCTGGCCGAACACTTCGCCGTTCAGGAAGATCGTCGGCACGGCCATCACTTGGCGTTTTTCCACTTCGTCCTGGAACAGCGCACCGTCGATCGTCACGTGACGGATGCGCGGGTTGAGCAACGCCATCACGTTCAGCGATTGCACGACTTCAGGGCAGTTCTGGCAGGACAGCGATACGTAAGTTTCGAACGAGAAGTCGCCGTCCAGGCCCTTGATCTGTTCGATCACGTCGGCGTCGAGCTTGACGGGGTGGCCGCCAACCTGCAACAGCGCCAGGACGAGCGAGGTGAATTCGTGGCCCAGGGGAATCGCGGCAAAGCGGATGCCGATGTCTTCACCGGGGCGGTTGATCGAGAACGAAGGCTTGCGCTCGTCGTCATCGCGTCGCTCGATCAGCGTGATGCGATTCGACAGACCCGCGATCTCCTTCAGGAGTTCGGCAAGTTCACGAGACTTCTCTCCATCGTCGATGGACGCAACGATCTCGATCGGCTGCGTGATCTTTTCCAAATAGGCTTGCAACTGGTTCTTGAGATTAGCGTCCAACATATGCGCTCCCTTCGCTCCGTCTTGTGTTTTCGGATGGTGCCCGGACCGCTTGTGGCTGCCCGGGCGATACTGCTTGATACGATGATTCGTTGACTGCGATGCCTTTCCGCGGGATGGCGCCTCCGGTAGGAGCCGCCATCCATCCGCGCGGTGCTTAGATCTTGCCGACCAGATCCAGCGAAGGAGCCAGCGTCTTATCGCCTTCCTTCCACTTGGCGGGGCAGACTTCGCCGGGGTGGTTCGCCACATAGATGGCGGCCTTGACCTTGCGCAGCAGTTCCTTGGCGTCGCGGCCGATGCCTTCGGCGGTGACTTCCACGGCCTGGATCACGCCCTGCGGGTCGATGATGAACGTGCCGCGGTCAGCCAAGCCTTGGCCTTCGCGCAGGACTTGGAAGTTGGTGGCCAATTCCCAGGTCGGGTCGCCGATCATCGCGAACTTGATCTTGCCGATGGCGGGCGAGGTGTCATGCCAAGCTTTGTGCGAGAAGTGCGTGTCGGTCGAAACCGAGTACACCTCGACGCCCAGCTTTTGGAATTCTTCGTAGTTGTCGGCCAAGTCTTCCAGCTCGGTCGGGCACACGAAGGTGAAGTCGGCGGGGTAGAACATCACCACGGCCCACTTGCCCTTCAGGGTTTCGTCGGTGACTTCGATGAACTTGCCGTCCTTGAAAGCGGTTGCTTTGAAAGGCTTGATCGGAGTGTTCACTAGAGACATTGCAGTTTCCTCTCTTGCTGGGTTGAAAAGACGTATATGAATGGTATACGTCACCTGAGAATTGATCAAATTGATTGATTTTATTCCGGCAATCACGAATTTCTATCGTGAGGAGGCGCCAGTCCGCGATGGCGAACCCCGATCAGTATCGGGGGCGGACAGACCCTCCGGCTTTGTGCCCCAGTCGGCCGGAACGACAAATATGGGGCCGGAAGCGTCATCCTACAAGGGATTTTGCACGCGGCGCAGCTTGGGCATGTCGCGCGCTTGCGGGCCGGCGTGGTCGAGCATGCGTTCGACCCACTCCGCCACGACGTCGTCTGCCGCCAGGACGGGGAAGTCGCTGACGCAGCGTGCCCATTGAAAGCCGCCGAAGACGATGTAATCGGCATACGCGGGCGCCTCGCCGCAGACGAAAGGCTGGTTGCGTAGGAGTAGGCGCAAGGGAGCGAGATTGGCGCGGAATGTTTCCACCTCTCGCTCGCGCCCCGCACAGACGGCCTCGACCGGCATGCCGAAACGCTCTTGGCGGCTGCGCAGGAAATATTCCACGTCGCCTTCATGCAAGGCGGGCACGATGTCGGCCAAGACGAGGCGGGAAAGGCCCGGCAATTGGACAGAGTCCGCCCAGCCGTTGACGAAGCGCGCCAGTGCCTGGGCCTGCGGCCCTCCGAACAGCGACGGTGCGTCCGGGTACGTGGTTTCCAGGTGGAGCGCGATGTTCCAGGAGTCCGCCACGACGCGACCGCCGTCCACGAGCACCGGTACGCGCCCCTGGCCCGAGAAAGCGATTTTGTCTTTTTCCGTGAAGCGCCACGGCAAGAATTCGGTTCTCAGCCCTTTGTGCATGAGTGCCAAGCGGGAGCGCCAGCAGTAGGGGCTGAAACGGAATTCCGGGTTGGCGCCGGCCAGGTCATAGAGCTGTCTGTCCATCGTCAATCGTCATTGCCTCGCGTGAGTAGAAAAGATGGGGTGTCGCGAAGCGGCCCCGCCGCCGTGGTGGCAGCCCAAGAGGGCATGGCGCTTGCTGGACTCCCCCGGAGTCAACACCTTACAGCGAGCACACCATGACGTCGAGCAAACAGCAGGAGCCCCAGCGATCCCCCAATGACGAAGGCGCGGGCCAAATGGCATCGCTACCCGAGAGTACCGGAGCCTCCAAGGGTGAGCCGCCGTCGAAGCGAGCCGAACACGAGCCGGCGACGCAGTATGACGGCTCGCCCCAACCCGACCCGCGACAAGACCGCCCCGGGCTGGGCAAGCCGCAAGACGATACCCCGTGGACACTGGAAAAGCGGGAAGGCCCTAAACCGTGAGTGGGCTGGGAACGCGGCTTGCTGGGTAGGCATACACCACACAACCGACGATGGAGATCACCATGCTTAAGTTGAAGACCGCGGTACTCGCCGCAGCGTTGGCGTTTGGCGCCGGTTCGGCCGGCGCGGCCGACCTCGCCCGCAAGGACGCCAGCTTTCTACAGGACGCCGCGGAGAGCGGACAGCTCGAAATCAGCGCGAGCCAGCTGGCGGAACGAAACGCCTCCCACCCCGACGTGAAGTCCTTCGCCAAAATGATGGTGGCCGACCATACCGCCGTGGACAGCGAACTCAAGGCTTTGGCGAGCCGCAAGGGCGTAGAGCTTCCGTCCGAGCCGACCCGGAAGGTGCGCTCCGCTGTGAACGATTTGCAGAAGAAAAACGGCGCGGATTTCGACAAGGAGTACGCCGAGGAGATCGCCGTCGACGCGCACGAGGATGCCGTCAAGCTATTTGAGAAAGCGGCCAAGGACGCCGAAGATGCCGAGGTCAAGGCCTTCGCGGCCAAGGTGCTGCCCAATCTGCAGCAGCATTTGGCCAAGGGCAAGGAATTGCAAAGCCTGGTCAAGTCCACCCGCGATAACGCGCAAATGAAACGCTAGCTTCGGCTGCGCCGCCGCGTTCCATCGACCCGCCGCCTGCGCGTTGCGCAGGCGGTGTTTTTTTTGCGCGGCCGCCAGTGCGCTGGTGGTGTGCCATGCGAGCGCGTGTGTCCTCCGCGCCCCTGAGGCTGATGCACTCAGAACAAAGCCGGCTGCCGGGGCGGCGCAGAAGGGGTGAGTGCGCCCTCGTGCTCCAGCAGCCACATCTTGCGATGCAAGCCGCCGCCGTAGCCTACCAGCCCGGAGTTGGCGCCGATGACCCGGTGGCACGGGATGACGATGCTGATGGGATTCGCCCCGTTTGCCAGGCCAACCGCCCGTACCGCCTTGGGCCGGCCGATGCGGGTGGCCAGCTCGGCGTAGCTGATCGTGCTGCCTAGCGGTATGCGCCGGAGTTCGGCCCAGACTTCGCGTTGGAATATCGTGCCGGCCGTGGCGACCTCGAGACTGTCAATGGCTGAGAGCTCGCCAGCGAAATAGGCCTCGAGCCGGCCTCGCGCCTCGCTGCATCGTGCTGCGTCGCGCACGATGTAGCCGTTCTTCCCGTAATGCCAGCCCAGGAGCTGGTGCATGCGCGGCGAATAATCTTCCCAATCCACCGCCCGCAAGTGGCCGTTCGCGTCCGTGAGGATGAGCAGTTCTCCCACGGGCGTGCGGGTGCGCTCCAGGAATAAGGTCAGTGCGTCCATGCCGTCGGGGATGCGTTCTGTCGTGCAAGCCAGTGTACCGCCCGCAGTGGCCGAGTCCACTTGCCCTTCCTTGCCATCGCAGTTGATAATGAATGAAACAAATTGATAATTCTTTAACGGAGCGTATCAGTGGCGGGAACCAACGATTTTTCCACCAGCTGCCAGGCGGGGGGGCGCCGTGGCGGACGCATGCTGGCGCAGGGCTTGGCCGTCGCGGTCCTGGGCGTGCTGGCCGCCTGCGGTGGCGACGGGGCGGTCGCGCCGCCCGATGACCCCTTGCAGCCTTACCGGGAGCAGGTCGTCGATTGGCAGCCATGCGACCCGGAAGTCATGGGCGGCGATTCGATCGCGTACCAGACCTTCAAGGATCGCCTGACCTGCGCCACGATCCGCGTCCCGCTGGATTATTCCAATACTTCCCGCGGCGACGCCGTCGTGGCCGTGACGCGGGTGGCGGCCGGCGAGCCTTCCCAGCGCCAGGGCGCGATCCTGATCAACCCGGGCGGCCCGGGCGGGGACGGCCTGACCATGTCCCTGATGCTCGCTTCGCTATGGAGCGGCGCGGATGCGAGCACCACGGCGGGCCAGCTGCTGCCCACCATCGTGCAACGCTACGACATGATCGGATTCTCGCCGCGTGGCGTCGGGGCCAGCAGCCGGCTCTACTGCGCGACGAACGGGGCGTTGCAGCCCGAGCGCCATAGCTCCGACCGCAGCGAGGCGAACATCGCCGCCATGCTGTTCAACGCCCATGCGCTGGCCGACGCCTGCCTGCGCAACCCGCTCGCCAAGTACGTCAATACCGACAACACCGTGCGAGACATGGACTTGATCCGCGAATTGCTCGGCGATGCCAAGTTCAATTACTACGGCATTTCGTACGGGACGTGGCTGGGCGCCTGGTACGCTTCGCTCTTCCCGGAACGCGTCGGCCGCATGGTCTTGGACAGCTCGATGGACGTTACCGGCCCCATCGACGTCAACCTCGTGTGGCAGCCCATGTCCATGCAGCGGGTGCTGGACAGCTTCATTCCCGAGTATGCCAGCGCTTATCCTGGCCTCTACAGTCTCGGCACCGATCCGGCCGCGATCGCCGCGGTTTTCCGGGGGCTGCCTGAGCCGATGCGGGTGGCCTTCGACCGGGTCCTCTCCCTGCACAGCGTCCTCAACTTGACGCGGCGGGTGGAGCGGGGCGTGCAGCTCATCGCCGCAGCCAAAGGCATGCATTGGCTCATCGAGGAGGATTCCGCCCGTGCGCAGGACCCCAATGCCTTGAACGACGCCTTGATGGAGTACACCTTCTCCGACGACTTCGGCCAGGACATCGAAATCCGCGGCCTGGCGCAGGCCATGGTGGAGCCCTATTTCGAAGCGCTGGAGCCGGCGCCAGGGCCGATCTCGCTCCGGAACTCGGATTCGGTGTTCCACTCCGTGGTCTGTAACGATACGCCTGTCTCGAACACCGATACCCAGTATTGGGTCGGGCTCGGCAACGAAATGGCGGCCCGCTATCCCTACTCCGGCGGTTCCGTCACGCGCCACCTGTGCCTCGACTGGGGCGGGCCGTCCGTGGTCAAGCCCCCGCTATCACAGGCGGCGCGCGCGGGGCAGATCCTGATGCTGCAAAGCGAGTTCGACGCGCTCACCGCGACGGAAGGTGCGCTGCGTTCCTTCGAGCAGCTGCCGCAGGCCCACTTGGTCACGGTCACCAACCACTACACGCACGGCCTGGTGGGCGAGAGCATTCCCTGCGTGGACGAAATGATCGGCCGCTATTTCCTCGACGGGGTGGTGGCCGGCCGCAGCAGCGTTTGCGAAGGGCCGCCGCTGCCGGAGCCGACTTCGGACAAGGCGAACCGCATGGCGAAGATGAGCGCACCCAAGGACGCGGCCGAGCTCGCGCGCGAAGCCTTGCGGGCCAAGTTGGATGAGATTGCCGCTTCCGGTGCACGTTTCTAAGTACGGATAAGCGCACGAGCGAGGTCCGGTCCCCATATCCCGGGAGTCCGGACCTTTGTTTTCCGGGAGGGTCACGCCGGCGGGCTGGCGGCTGCCTCCCGCCTTATTTGTCGCACTGCTTGCGCGCTTGTTCGACGTCGATCTTGCGCGCTTCCATGACGCGCACCAACTGCGCGGTCGCGGTCAGGCATGCATTCCCCGCTGGAGCACCCCCCAGCGGGTTCGATTGACCGACGCCGGGCAGGTGCGGCAGGGGCGATGTCGCCGGCGGCGGGCTCGTCCGGATCGCCGACTGCATGCGGGCTTCGCAATAGGCCGCTCTTACGTCGGCATTGCTCATGGACTTCAATTCTTCATCGGTGCGCGGCATGCACGACGCCACGGCGCCGTGCGCGGCAAAAGCGCAGGCGGCGAGCAGGGTGAGTCTGGATAGGATGGGCATGGCTGGCCGGCGGCTGCGGGGAACCCGTAAAAGCCGCGTATGAAGGGAAATTGGCTTATCGATATCGCAAATCCCGGCTCAAGTAAAGTAAAGCCAGGGCTTGCCCGGGTTGACGCAAGGGCTTGTGGGGGCGAATAAAAAAGGCCAACCGCGCACGGTTGGCCTTGAGGTATTGGTGGCGGGCGGTTGACCGTGTGCTGACTGGCCTCCCGAGCTTATGAGCACTGGTGCGGGTTGCTGCAGCCTGCCCGGCATTCACTCTGCAAACGCCTGCAAGCGCGCGGGGTCGAGCAGCGCCTCGGCCAGCAGAGCGTGAATCTCGTGGTGCGGTTCGGCTGCCGACAGGCTTCGGCGGTAGTCCATGATGCGATGCTGGAGCGCTCGCACGTCGCCGCGGTATCGGCGCTGCGCTTCGCGCTGCAGTCGCCGGTACTCGGCTTTGAATTCTCGGGTCCAGCGTTGACCAAGATTGAGCAGGATGTCCAGGTTCTGAACCTTGACGGCATCGGCAGGCGTTGCGCTCTCGACGCGAACGCTCGGCGTGGCTTCGTCGTAGCGCAGCCGGATTGCCCCGTTGGCATGGCGCAGGTAGGGGTGGAACCAATCGGAGAACGCGCCGCCAGTGTGAACGGCCTTCTGGCCCTTCTGCGGCGCCACGTTGCATTCGCCGCAGATCGGCAACAGGTTGTCCGCGCACACGGCCAGCAGCGGGAACGTCGTCTTGGCCAGCCAGTGGTCCACGGCGGGCAGTACCAGCGGCCCGCCACAGAGCACGCAGGCCTCGCGGGCATCGGGGTGGGAGTCGAGGCGATGCGCGGCGCGAAACTCGCGCACGAATTGGTCGTAGCTCACGCGTAGCGTGACATCAGTTGTGGGGGCGCCGTTGGCAGCGTAAGGCAGGCCGCCGCGCAAGCCGTCCTCGTAGAACGCCACCATCAGTGTCTTGAAGGCTTTCCAGTGCTCGTCCTGGCTGCGCCATTGATTCGGCGGAGCGACCGGCAGAGCGGCGGGTGGTGTCGGGCCGAAATGCTGCGCCAGAGCACTAACCGCCTGAATCCACTGCTGGAGCCCAGTCTTCTCAGCCGGTGACAGGTCGGCGATGCGCTTCGCCTTATCCAAGAGTGCCTTGGTGCCGCTGGCGCCTGCAAGCAAGAGCCACAGCCAATCGCCTTCAATGGCGCTGCCCATGCTGGCCCGAAGGTTCGCTTGGGTAATGGAAACGCCGGAGAGCTGGTGATCACACAGCCACAGTGCGAAGCGCCGCATCAACTGCTGGCAGGCGGCCAAGGCTGGTGAGCACGCCACGCGGTGAATGGGCTTAAGCATCACTGTCCTCCGCGTTGCCGTTCGCATCGCGGGCCTTGAGGATCAGCGCGCGCAGTTCGTTCTTCAACGCGTCCGACTGCAGGGTGGGAATCACCTGCTCGATGGCGCGCAGGTCGGGAGCTTGCTGCCAGCGGTTGAGCAAGGTTTGCAGCTCGGTGCGATAGAAGCCCGTGCCCAGGCGACGGATCAGCGCCTGCAGTTGCCGCACGTCGTCCGGCGTTGGCTGCGTCTTTTGGGCGGCGGCGCGCAAAAAGGCCTCGATGCGCTGCTGGGCCCGCGCCCCGATGCTGTCCTCGGCTTCGAACACCGTCATCATCAGCGCGCTGGGGTCGGTGGCGAAGGTTTGGTCCGGCACGCCCTCGGCGGTGGATTGGCCGTTCGCCTTGCGGATGAGAACCACTTCCTCATCGAACACGTCGGACAGCACGATGGCCGAGTGGGTGGCGATTAGCACCTGGCTGGCATCCGCTCCCATGGCTGCATCCACCACCTGCACGATCTCGCGCTTCCAAGCGTCGTTGAAATGGGTTTCGGGTTCGTCCAGCAACAGCAGCGCGTCGTCCTGCCCTGCGAGCAGGTGGAATAGTGCCCAGCGCGCCAGCACCAGCCTCTCACCGTCGGAAAACTCGCTCAGGCGCAGCACACCCGGGTCGCTCAGGTCGGTCAGGCTTTCCGCGTCGGGCTTGTCGTTGCGGCGGATGAAGAGCTCAATGTCCTCCAGCACCCCGTGCCGCCACCAGCCCAGCAGGGTGCCAAAGCGCTCGAACGCGGTGTCGCCCTCCTCGCCCAGCAGGGCACGCAAGGCTTGGCCCTGGGTGGTCAAGCCTTCAAAGCGTTGGGCGTCGCGCGGTTCGGCGCTGGCAGGCAGCGCCCCGTCGAGGTCGAAGAACAGGCTGCGCAGCGCCTTGCCCGGATGGGGCTCGGCCAGGCACTCGCCGGCCAGCCGGATGGCGTCGTGCACGCGCGCGAGCAAGGCGCGCGGCGCGGCCAGGGCACGGTCCAGATTCACCCGCAGGCGCACGCCCACCAGGCGGTGCCAGCCGGCCTTGCGGAACAAATCCGCCAGCGCCTCATCGGCTTGCCCTTGGCGGCGCGCTTCGGCCTCCTGCAAGGCCACCGCCAGCAGCGCAGCGCTCAGCATCACCGGCTCCAGCAGCAGCGGGCGGCGGAACAGGTCGGCCGGCGCCGTGTCCGCCTCGGCCGGAGCCACAGTGCGGGTGGCTTTGTCGCCGAAGCGGCCGCCGTCGATCACGACGCTGGCCTCGTCCTCCTCCGTCCAGCCCGGCGGGCGCTCCTGGCTGGGGTCGTGGTCGGGCGACTGCGTCACGACGTTCAGCGCCTCGGCATCCACGGGCGGCTGCCAGGCGGCGCGCCATGGCTCCATCCAGCCCGAGGTATAAGCCAACAGCGCGCGTGGCAGCGCATCGCGCACATTTTGCGGGTAGTCGCCCCGGGCGATGCGGGGCTTGAGCACGGCCAGCGTGCCCTGCGGCGTGCGCTCGACGGTGCGCAAGTATGTGATCGCCTGGGCGAAGGCCTCGCGGTCCGCTGTGTCGGGGAAGGCCCAACCCTCCGCCTGCCACAGCGTGGTCGCGTGGGCTTCGCCGGGGCAGTCGAAGATCAGCGTGCGGTGCCCCGGTTCGCCGGGGCGGCCCAGCTCGTAGACCAGGCTCACCGGGCTGCGCGGCAGGCGCTCATCGGCCAGGGCCAGAAAGCTCTCGGCCAGCGCGCGCAGCAGGTGGCTCTTGCCGCTGCCGTTTTGACCGATGACGAAGTGGATGGCCAGCCGGGCCGGCGCGCCCTGCGGCTCGAACGCGGCCCAGGGCGCGCGCGGGCTGAAGGCCACCGCCAGATCGGCCAGCGGCGGGTAGTGCGACAGGTGCAGGTAGCGCAGCCGCATTCAACGCGCCTCCGGCGCCCGGCGGCGCTCGAGCTCGCGCCCCAGCCGCTCGGCATCGGCCAGCGCCGTGTCTTCTTCGGGGCGGCTGCCGTCCTCGGCCTCGCGCAGGGGGCGGAAAGCGGTCAGGTACTCGGTGCGGCCGGTGTTGGGGTCGGGGCGCGGCAGGCTCATCTTGCGGATCAGGCCCATCGCAGCCAGTTGCTCGAGGGCGCGCCGCACCTGCTCGCGCCCGGCCGCGAATCCCTCCTGGCGCCAGGCGGTTTGCGGGCTGGTGCAGAACTCCTCGAACGCCGCCGGGTCGTCAGTCAGCACCGCACCGCGCCACTCGACGCGCAGCGTGTTCCACACCGCATGCTGGAAGCTGGAAAGCTGCTCGATCACCGCCTGCCGTCGCGGGCGGGCCAGGTCGGTGCGGCGCTCGGCAGGGGCATGTTCGGTGATGCGCACCGTGACCTGGGGCGCCGGTGCCCCGAGCCGCGCGTCGCGCTCACGGGCGGCCTCGGCCAAAGCCTGCGCGTGCTGCTCGCGCCAAGCGGCGGTGAGGCGGCCGGAGAGGGCTTCGGCGATTAGCGCGGATCGCAGGCGTTTGGCTTGTTCGATCGCGCTGTGGAAAGACTGCGGCGCGACATGTTTCAACGCATCAACAATTCGCCGCTGCTCTGGCAGTGAAGGCAACGGCAGTTTGACGCGCTTGAAAAAGTCAGGAGGCACACGCTGCAACCCTCCTGTTCCGACAAAGGCCGCTTTGGCCTGTTCGCGGAACGCTGGTTGTCGTATGAAATGAAGCAAGTATTCCGCCAGAATCAGCCGAGTATCTGGCCTAAGAACATGGAACTCTGTTGAGCCAAAGCCGATGCTGCCAATGAGATTGTGGGCAACGGCAGCCTTGCCGTTTTCCATGCAAGGTGTGACCTTGGCAAACAGGACATCGCCCTCGGCAAAGGCCGTATAACCCTTTTGTACTTCAGCGTACGGGCGTTCTTCCGGCGACGTGATGGCACCCAGATGCTCATCAACGGCCGCCATTGGAACAAACGTCACTGGGGAATCTGCGGCTGTACGGACATTGGCCTCCAGCTTGGGATTGAGTTCGCAGACGGCCAAAAGGGGGACAATGGGCCAATCAAGACATGAGGCTTTTTCTTCGATGCCAAGCAGTTTGTTGCGCTGAAGCGCAGCCTCCTGAACTTCGGCAGCGTTTTGGTTAACCCAAGCCGCTGTCAGGCCACCACTAAGAGCAAAGCCAACAATGGCCTCGCGCAACGAGTCGGCACGACTAGCTGCTTCGTAGAACGGTCTTAGGTCGGCCGCTTGCAGCATCTCGACGATGCGCTGCTGTTCAGGCGGGGGAGGGGCAACGATTCGCAGAGCTGCCAGATCACTCTGTCGAATGTTCTGGATACTTGCCCCCGCTACAAGACGTGATCGCCACCGGTCAAACAGTGGCGACATTAGCCAAAAATGCAGGTACTCCGGAAGCAGCACCGATGGATCGCACCGCATGACAGCGTTGAACGCACCGAAAGTCCCATAGAACTCGTGATCGAGCAGTGCAGCCTTTCCAACAAGGTGAGAACTGCCCGACGAGGTGCAGACCACAACGTCGCCCCGTTGTAAGACTTGCTCGTCAGAGACAAGTCTCTTGGGAATCCAAACGAGATCCTGGTTCGTAATCAGGCGCTCCTGAATATTCCCTGCGCGAAGCACTGGAATACCGTCCGGAATCGGCTCGTCGGATGCATCCTCGCGGCTGAACGTAACGCCTCGGACAACCTTGCCCAAGGCCGGTTGGAATGGAACCTCTCGCCACCCATGAGGCCACTTCATGCCCGTCCCTCCACCATGGCCTGCAGGCGATCCAGTCCGTCGAGGATGCTGCGCTCGAGCTGGCGCAGCTCGTCGATCAGCTCGGTGACCGACACTTCGCTTTCCATCGCCGCGAAGTCGAAGGGCTTGTACTGACCTGCCGAAAGATTCCAGTCGCGTGCTTCGATGCAGTCGGGGTCCAGCAGCTCCGCGTTCAACGTGTCGCCGTCGTAGAGCTTGGGAAGCATCTCGGCTACGTACTCGGGGCGTACCTGGCCGTGGGCATCGTGTGAGCCTTGCAGCGTCCCGTCGGCCGAGCGCCATTCGGGGTTTGGCGCCCAGGCACGGAGCGGCACGGCCCAGCACTTGCGTTCTTTCGCTGGGCGGACTTGGTCGATGGCCGGGCTGCGCAGCCACAGGTCGTAGCCGTCCACCTTGGCCACTTCACGGGCCAGGGGGCGTAGCGCCTCGACGAGGTCCGCCACAGGCTCGCCCTGCGGCTCTTCGGGCACCTGGTCACGCGCCGCGGTGGCGAGCTGCTTCCACAGCGCCAGCGCAGGGCCTTCGTCTTCAAAGTAGCACTGCAGCTCGCGAGTGGCGCGGTTCCATTCGGTCGTGGCGGTCTTGGGGGCGGCATGGGCGAAGTGGCGGCAGGCAAGTTCCGCCAGTTGGGGCGCGACACGGTCGCGCACACGGGCCTCGGCCTCTTGCGGGTCGATCGTCTCCTCCCCCTCGCGCAGCAATTCAGGGAAGAGCTCATGGATGGCCCAGGTCTTGCCGTCGAAGGCGGGTGCGGCCTCCGGGTCGTCGGCAAAGGCAAAGCCGGCCGGGGTGAGCTGGCCGCTGGCATCGCGCAGGCTGGCCTGGCGCCAGCGCTCGCGCCAGTAGAGCGGCTGGTGGTAGGTGGCCTCGCCCTCGGTGGCGGCACGGCCCTCCTGCAGCCAGCGGCGGAACTGGACGAGTGCATCCCACAGGTCGTTGTCCTGCCCGGGGCGCGGGGTGCGCTTGGCGTCGAGGCTGAAGCCGTCGCCGGTCACCTCGTAGAACCACACCTGGTCGGTGCGGGGGGCGTTCTTCTCGAAGCTGGTCTTGGCTGCGCGTGGAGTTTCCT
>NZ_CALFCW010000059.1:0-27270 GCF_937950555.1 uncultured Pigmentiphaga sp.
CTCGCCGCCGACCTGCTCTACCGCGAAGCCGAGCTGTTGGACGAGCGCCGCTGGAGCGACTGGATCGAGCTATTCCTGCCCGATGCCGAGTACTGGGTGCCGGCATGGCGGGACGAAGATCATCCTACCTCCGACCCGCGCGCCGAGCTCTCCTTGATCTACTACGCCAACCGCGGTGGCCTGGAAGACCGCGTGTGGCGCGTCCAGTCCCGCCGCTCCGTCGCCTCGATGGTGCTTCCCCGGACCCAGCACACGATCACCAACATCCGCGTTGCAGACGGCTCGGGCCCCGACCTCCTCAAACTCAAGTCGAATTGGACGACGCAGCAGTTCCTGCCTAAAGAGAAAGTCGTCGAGGTGTACTTCGGACACCAGGAACACGAGTGGCGTCGCGTAGATGGAACGTGGCGCATCGCGCGCAAAAAAGTCGTCCTGCTGAACGACTACCTGAACGCCAAGCTCGACTTCTATAGCCTCTAGGAAACCGCACAGCCATGGCCAACCAACGCGAGCCCGCCCCGGCGGGCACCCTACCCGACCTGGAACAATTCAGCCTCCGGCGCTTCCTCGAATCCTTGCCGCCCGACCAAAAGGAAACGCGTGACGGCCGCATCGAACTGGGCGACATCGCCGCCGTGCTCGATGGCAACCCGCGGGCGGTCTTGTTCAATCAGCCGGGCGACTGCGGCCTGCCCCTGTGCGGCAACGTGGCAGGCAGCCGCGCCCGCCTGGCCCACGCCTTCGGCGCCACGCCCGAAACGGTGACATCCGTCATCCTGCAACGCTTGCGCAAGCAGGGCATCCTCGTCGAGGTCGATCGCAGCCAGGCGCCCGTCCAGCAAATCGTCCAAGTGGGCGAGGAATGCGACCTCACCGCGCTGCCCGTGCACCTGCAGCATGCGCTGGACGGCGCGCCCTACATCTCGGCATCGCTGGACTTCAGCCGAGACCCCGCCACCGGCTGGACGAACGTGGGCATGCGCCGTCTCATGCTGCGCGGGCGGCGAACCGCGGGCATCGACCTCGTCGCGCCGTCCGATCTGCGGGCCATTTACCAGGCGCACGCCGCCCGCGGCGAACCCATGCCGCTGGCCTTCGCAATCGGCTCGAACCCCGTGGACCACTTGGCGGGCACCATGCGCTTGCCCATGGACGAGCTCGAGCTGGTCGCGGCATTGCGCGGCGCACCGATGGGCGTGGTCAAGTGCATCACGAATGACCTCCGGGTCCCGGCGGATGCCCAGATGATCATCGAGGGCTACCTGGACGAGCGCGGCCACGCCGAGCCCGAGGGTCCGTATGGCGAATTCCTCGGCTACTACGGCGTGCTCAAGCGCAATCCTGTCTTCCATGTCACCGCCATTACGCGGCGTCGCGACGCCATCTTCCAAACTGCCACCATAGGCGGGAAGTCCATGGCGTTGACCGACACGGCGCAGTTGTGCTCCCTGCGCACGGAGCTAATGGTGTGGCGCGGCCTGGAGTCGGCCGTGCGCGAGGTCACCGCGGTCTACGCACCGCCCGCCACGGGAGGCTCGTTCAACGTACGCGTTGCGATGCGCCAGCGCGTGCCCGGCGAGGCACGCAACGCCATTGCCGCGATCTTCGCTTCGTCGGCGAACATCAAGCACGTATTCGTCGTCGACCCGGATATCGACGTATTCGACGAAGCCCAGATGGAGTGGGCCCTGGCCACCCGCTTCCAAGCCGACCGCGACCTGGTCGTGCAGTCCGGCCTGCGCGCGATGCCCCTGGACCCGTCGCTGGACGGCGCCACCGTCACCGCCAAGGCCGGTTTCGACTTGACGCTACCCCTGCTGCCGGCCGGCCACGAGCGTCCGCTCGAACACCGGGTGCCCTCGCCTCCCGTCTACGACTTTCCTCGCCATGCTTCGCTGGAAGCGGCGCTGGAGGACGGTCCGAAGCATTTTGCCGAACTGATGGCAGCCATCGGCACCCGCGACGGCCGCGAAATCATCCGGTGGTTGGAAGACACCCACACTAGGCGGCCCATTACACGAGACCAAGACGGCCGCTATCGATTCGCCTGAGCCTCATTACGACAACACCTGGAGGAGACGACATGAGGACCGCAATACCCCTACGTGCACCGCTATCGTTCCGGCGCACATCCCGGTTGCGCCTGGGCAGCGCAATCGCCTTCGGCATGGCTTGCCTCACTCCCTGGGCCGGGGCATCGGCCCAGGCCACCGCGGAGGACTTCCCGCGCCGGCCGGTGACATTGGTCGTGGCCCATACGCCGGGTGGCCTCATCGACACCTTCGCCCGCTTCATGGCCCAGAACTTGTCGGCACGATGGGGACAAGCGGTCATCGTCGAAAACAAGCCCGGCGCCAACCAATTGATCGCCACCGAATATGCCGCACGCGCACCCGCCGATGGCTACACGCTGCTGGTCGGCACGCAAAGCAGCATGGTGTTCAATCCCATCATCCGCCAAGACCTGCCCTATGACGCCATCCGGGACTTTGCGCCCATCACGGGCCTGTTCACCACCCCGCTTTATCTCGTCGTCAATCCAGGCAAGGTGACAGCGCGCGACGTGAAGGAACTCGTGGCCCTTGCGAAATCCCAGCCGGGCAAGCTCACTTACGCCTCCCTCGGCCTGGGCAGCTCACACCACTTGGCAGCGGAGCTGTTCAAGTCCTTGACGGGCACGGACATCCTGCAAGTGGCCTATAAGGGCAGCGGCCCAGCCATGACCGACCTGATCGGCGGCCAGGTGCACATGATGTTCGAAGGGGGTGCCTCGTCCCTGCCACACGTCCGCACTGGAAAGCTGCGCGCACTAGGATCGACTGGCAAGAACCGGACAGAAGCCATGCCCGACGTGCCCGCCCTCAACGAAAGCATCCCCGGCTACGAACTCAGCGTATGGATGGGGCTCGTTGCACCTGCCGGGACTCCCCCCGCCATCCTGGACAAAATCAATCGTGATGTGGTCGAGGTGCTCAAGCGCCAGGAAACCCATGACAAGTTTGCGAGCCTCGGCATCGAAATGATGCCGACCACCCGCGCCGAACTGGAGCAACGCATCCGGACCGAGGTGCCGCAGTGGACCAAGGTGATACAAGCCGCGGGCATCGTTCCCGCTGACGCAAAGAAAGGAGCGGGCAAATGAAGATCAAGTCGTACCTGGGTTCGATTTCCCTTGCGCTTTTGGGTGTGTTCACGACGCCGGCGTCGGCCGCCCCGGCCGACTCATTTCCCTCCAAGCCGATCCAGATCGTGCTCGGCTTTCCGCCCGGGGGCAGCACGGACATCCTTGCCCGGCTCGTCGCGCAACACATGCAAGAAGCGTGGGGCCAGCCCGTCGTCGTGCTCAACCGGCCGGGGGCCAGCACCATCATCGCTACCGAATCGGTCGCGCGGGCGGCGCCGGACGGCCATACCCTGTTGGTCGGCGCCAGCAGCGCCATGACCATCAACCCCGAACTCTATCAATCGCTGCCTTACAACGCAAAAACCGACTTCTCGCCGGTGGCGATCATGGGCAGCTTCCCGCTATTGCTGGCGGTTCATCCCTCGCTGAAGGTGCAGTCAGTCTCGGAGCTGGTCCAGGCTGCCAAGACCCGCCAACTCAACTACAGCTCGGCATCGACCCTGTTCCAATTGGCGGCCGAGATGTTCAAGCAAATGGCGAAGGTGGACGTCACGCACATTCCGTACAAAGGCAGCGTCCAGGCCTTGACCGCGCTGACCAGCGGAGACGTGCAGATGCTGTTCCTCGACCCGGCGCCGGTCATCACGCAAATGAAGGCAGGCAAGGCTCAAGGCCTGGCGGTGACCTCGGCGAAGCGCTGGTCGCTCTTGCCCGACGTTCCGACCATGACGGAATCCGGCGTTCCCGGCTACGACTTTGCCAGCTGGATCGCCCTCTTCACGCCTGCCGGCACGCCCCCGGACATCATCGCCAAAGTGCAGCGCGAGGTTGCCCGCATCGTGGAGCTGCCCGCCGTACGCAGCAAGCTCGAGACGCTGGGCATCGACGCCGGCGGCCGCGCGCTCGGCATTGCTCCGGCCGACAATGGTCCCGCCGCGCTGTCGAAAGTCATCGAGGTCGAGCGCGAGCGCTTTGCCCAAGTCATCCGCGCCGCCAACATCAAACCCGAATGAGGAGCCCAACATGAATGCCCATGACAGGCAACCTGGCTTGTTGCTCGAGGTGCGCCCCGACGGGCTGACCATCCCGGAGCCGCCGCGGTTCGACGATCCGCAAGAAGAACGGCTACATCGCAAGCAGCGCCTCGCGGCGTGCCTGCGCATATTTTCCATGCACGGCTTTGACGCGGGCATCGCCGGCCACATCAGCTGCCGTGACCCCATTCATGAAGACCGCTTCTGGGTCAATCCGCTCGCCGTGCACTTCAGCCGCATCAAAGTGTCCGACCTCGTGCTCGTCGATCACGATGGCCAGATCGTCGAAGGCCGGCACCCGATCAATGCCGCGGCTTTCTCCATTCATTCCCGCATTCACCGGGCCCGTCCGGATGTCGTGGCGGCCGCGCACTCCCACTCCCTGTACGGAACGACCTACGCTTCGCTCGGCCGGCCCATTCCGCCGATTACGCAGGAGGCTTGCGCCTTCTACCAGGACCACGCGGTCATGCAGGCCTACAACGGCATCGCCTCCGAACTGTCGGAAGGAGAGGCCATCGCCGGCGCGCTCGGCCCCCATAAGGCGGTAATCTGCCGCAACCACGGATTGTTTACCGTGGGCCAAACGGTCGAGGAAGCCGTCTTTTGGTTCTTGCGCATGGAGCGGGCTTGCCAGCAAGTCCTGCTGGCCGAGGCAGCTGGCCAGCCGGTCGAGGTAGACGAAGCGACGGCCTTGCTGACCCGCAAGCAAGTCGGCTCACCCAAGGCCGGTTGGTTCGGCCTGCAGCCGCTGATCGACAAGGTACTGGCCGAACAACCCGATCTCTTGGATTGAAGCAACATGAAAATCTGTGTGTTTGGCGCAGGTGCCATCGGTGGGTTGATTGCCGGCGCCTTGGCCCAATCCGGCAACCAGGTCTCGGTCGTTGCGCGCGGCGCCCACCTGGACGCCATCGTCCGGAACGGGCTCGAGGTACGCACGGACCGAGGCAATTGGAAGGTACGCATACAGGCGTCCTCCCGCGGCGAAGACCTCGGCGTCCAAGACGTCGTGATCGTCGGCGTCAAGACCTGCAGCCTGGCGGACGCCCTGCCCGCCCTCGCCCCGCTCATTGGTCCGAAAACGACCGTCGTACCCGCGATGAACGGGGTGCCGTGGTGGTTTTTTTCCGGTTTCGGGGGGCGCTTGGAGGGAACCCGGCTCGACAACCTCGACCCGGGAGGCCGCATCGCAGCCGCCCTGCCCGAGCGCCAAATCCTCGGCTGCGTCGTTTACCCGACCGCCCATCTTCCCGCGCCTGGCGTGGTACAGCATACGGGGCGCTGGGAGCTCCATCTCGGCGAGCCCGACGGCAGCCTTTCCGCGCGAGGCCAGGCGCTGCAAGCCCTATTGTCGGACGCGGGCTTCTCCTGTTCCCTCACCCCGGACATCCGGCGCGAGATCTGGATGAAGCTGATCGGCAACGCCGCCTTCAATCCGGTCAGCGCCCTCACCCGGGCCACCTTGGACCGCATGCTGGACGACCCCGGGATCTACGCGCTGTTGGAAACCTTGATGAACGAAACCATCGCCGTCGGGCGCGCGCTGGGAATGGCCATCGAGCAAAATCCGCGCGCGCGGCTCGAGCGCGGCCGGCCCTTGGGCAAGGTCAAGTTCTCCATGCTCCAAGACCTGGAGCTGGGCCGGCCGATGGAACATGAGTCGCTCAGCGGTGCCGTGGCCGCGATCGGCGACCTCATCGGCGTCCCCACGCCGAACATGCACGGGGTACATGCCTTGATACGCGCGCTGGCCACCTCCCTGGCGGGCGACGCGCGCTGAGCCATGCGCGCCCGGCGCGGGATCAAAGCGGTCCGCCCGGCCTAGGGCGCGGCAGGCGTCCCGCTTCGACATGTTGCCGGGTCGCGCTCAGGCCGCCCCAGCCGCGCGCCTGGCGCCGGTCTTCTTCATCGACGCAGTTTGCACCGTCTTGGCCCTGCCGGCGCCCAACCCGAGGAACAGGGTTGCCACGCCGATGATGACGTAGAAGACGGCTACCGTGCGCCACGAGGCCGTCGCGTCATGGATGATGCCGACGGCGAACGGGCCAATGCCTCCACCCACGATGTAGCCGATGGTCTGCGACATGCTCGACAATTGCGCGGCGACGTGCGGCGTGCCAGACCGCAGCACGATCAATGACAGCGCCAGGCCAAACGCCCCGCCCTGCCCCAGGCCCAAGATGATGGAGAACAGCGTCAACGACCACACCGGCGCGAAGATGAACCCCAGCAGGCCGGCCAAAGTCAGGACGACCATCAGGGCCGCCATCGAACGCTGGTCACGCTGGCGCGACGCGATCATGGGCACGAGCAAGCCGGTCGCCATCTGGGCGATGTACGAGACCGACACGATGACGCCGCTTGCGGCAAGGCTGAGCCCGCGCGCCTGCAGCATGCTCGGCCCCCAGGTGAAGACCGCATAGGCCAGCGCGGAAACCAGCGCCAAGTAGCCGGTCACCTGCCAGGCAATGGGATCCCCCATGATGGATTCGACGTGGGCCACGGCAGGCCCGTGGGGATGCCTGTGGCGGAACAATTGCGGGATGACGATGATGGCCGCTGCCAAGGCGGGAAGTGCCCAGACCAGCAGCGTCATATGCCAGCTACCTAGAGCTGCCCGGAAGGGCGCGGCCGAGGCCGTCGACACTGCTGCACCGAGGCTGATCAGCATGGTGTAGGCCCCCATCATCCGCCCCACGTGGCGGGGGAAATCCCGCTTGACGACCACCGGGGTCAGGATGCCGAGCACGCTCATGGACGCACCGATGACGACGGTGCCCGCGAACAGCGGGAAAACGCCGAAGCTCCTCAGCACACAGCCGACCACGATGCCGATCAACGACGCCAAGAGCACGGCCTCGTTCCCGAACCGACGCGCCAGGGGCGGCGCGAGGGGCCCGAACAAGCCCAGACAGATCACCGGCGCTGTCGTCAGCACGCTGATCCATGCGCCGGAGAGATCGTAATCTTGCTGGATTTCGGCCAAGAACGGCGCGACCGACGTAATGGCCGGTCGAAGGTTGAAAGCAATGAGAAAAATGGCGAATGCCGCCCATGCAGGGTGATGGAGAACGAGCGAGCGCAACGTCTGTCTACCGCCGCTCGAGTGATGCCGGTTGTGAGTTTCCATAACGAGTCCTTTTTCCGGCTCGATTATGAAAGCTCGCTTTCATGCAAACAAACAGATTTATTAGATAATTTATATCTCTATCGAAGATTAATACGGCCATGCAAATCCGCCATCTCGAACTATTCGTCGCCGTTGCGGAGGAACGCCATTTCAGTCGCGCGGCCGAACGCGAACACATCGTCCAATCGGGCATCTCCGCGGCCATCCGCGCGCTCGAAGAAGAGCTGGGTGCGCTGCTGTTCATACGCAGCACGCGGCGGGTCGAACTCAGCCCGACGGGGCGTCTTTTTCTTCCGGAAGCCAGGCGCATCCTCGAGGCGGTCAAGAATGCCAAGGCCGCGGTCGCGGGAGTCAGCCAGGGGCTCACTGGGCGCCTGGCGATCGGCACCATCGAAAGCCTGGCGCCCTTTCTCGACCTGCCCTTGCTGTTGCAGCGTTTCCACAAGGCGCATCCCAAAGTAAAGGTCGTCGTGCAGGAAGCGCACTTATCGGCGCTCGAAGACAGCCTGCGCCATGGCCACCTCGACCTCGCCTTCATGCCGGCCCCCTCTCGCGCGGCTTCGGGGCTCTCATACGACGGACTCTTCACTTCATCCATGGTGGCCGCGCATAGCAAGGATCACCCCCTCGCCGGCCGAAGCTCGGTCAAGCTGGGCGAGCTTCGCCACGATACCTTCATCGACTTCTCTCCCCGCTGGGGAACCCGGCAACTCGTCGATCAAATGTTCGACGGCCATGGCATCGCACGGGCCACGATATGCGAAGTGGAAAGCTACGACCTGGTCGCACAGTTCGTGAACCGGGGAGTCGGCATCGCGGTCATCCCGGAAGCCATGGCCAAGTATCGGAAGCTGCCCTACGTGAAAATCGAACCGGACAAACGCAAGGCACCCTTCCCCACATGGGAAGTCGGCCTCGTCCGCGTAAAAACCAAGGGCGAGTTGTCCTCCAATCCCCCTGCCGATATTTTCTGCGAGTTCGTCAAGAAGGCCGTCCGTTGAGTGGGCAAGCGTGGGCGAGCCCAGGGCATGCGGTGGTATGCCATGATGCCCCCGCCAGCGATCGCCGCCATGTCATGGAACGCCATCCACGCCTTATCATTCCGTCCACCATCTGTCGAGGAACGGAATATCCACAAACCATAGAAAATCAATTTGGGGGGAACATCGATGACGCACACGTGCCTCTTGATCTTGCTGGCGATGGTCGCCACCGCCGGCGCGGCGCACGCCCAGCAAACGCAGCGTTGGTCCGAATCGCAGGCCGGCCCGGTCTACACCGAACGGTGGTCCGAGTCCCAAGGTGGATCGACGGCCACGCAGCGCTGGTCTGAATCGCAAAATGGTCCGACCACCACCCAGCGCTGGTCGGAATCCCTAGGTGGCTCGGGGCAAGGCCAGCGCTGGTCGGAGTCCTTGGGCAATTCCGTCCCCGCCCACCGCAGGCCACGCCCCCAGAATGCCTCCTCCCCACAGCGTTCGCCCGCAGCCCCCGCGCCGGGCACCAACGCGCTCGGCGGTTCCGCGCGGCCGATGGCGGGCGGCGGAACGAACGCCGACCGCGTCGAAGTGCGCAGCGGATGCCATGTGCAGTTCTCGAGCCGCAGCGGCCCCAAAGTTCCTATCCGCTGGTTCGGCATTACCCAAGACGTGACGATCGTTGGTCGCCGCGCCAATGGCGAGTTGTGCGCCCTGTTTGAGGACGGCAGTTCGGAATGGATTGCCTCCAACCAGGTCATGACCGCGGCAGAGAAGCAGGCCCATGACCAGCACATGCAAGCCCTGGGGGCGGGCCTGCAGCGCCAACAAGCCTTGACGGGCAGCTCGCCTCACCAGATGATGGACAAGCTGCGCGAGACCTCCAACGCTCTCAACCGCGAAACGCAGGAGCTATACCGGCAGACCGAGAAGCACTACGAAGACCGGCGTCGCTACGGTCGATAGCGCACGCTCTATACCATCCATGGGTGCGGCCCGGCACCCGCGCATCCCCTGCGGGCACGTCTCGCGTTCTAGGCCTCGACCAGCGGGCTGCCCCGCAGCCGGGCAATGTCGCGCACCGGAGGCAGGCCAAACAACCGGCTGTATTCGCGGCTGAACTGCGAGGCGCTCTCGTAGCCGACGCGGTGCGCCGCCGCCCCGGCATCCAAGTGCTCGGCCAGCATTAGGCGACGCGCCTCGCGCAGCCTGACTTGCTTCTGGTACTGCAGCGGGCTCATCGCCGTGACGGCCTTGAAATGATGGTGCAATGAAGACGGGCTCATGTTGACCGCCTGCGCCAGGTTTTCGATGCGCAGCGGCGAAGCGAAATGCCGCTTGATCCACTCTATGGCGCGGGCAATTTGCTGCGCGGGCCCGCCAGGCAGCACGATGCGGCGCAGCCGCGGCCCCAGTTCGCCGGTCAGCAGCCGATAAAGCATTTCCCGCTCGACCAAAGGGCCGAGCACGCGCAGGTCGCGCGGCTCGTCCAGCAGCCTGACCAGCCTGAGCGCGGGCTCCAGCACTTTGGTGTTGACGCTGCCGACGGCAATGCCGCGGACAGGCCCGGCTTCAGGCGCCGTAGGTAGATCGGCCTCGCTGACCAGCTCGCTGATGCGAAGCGCATCCAGGTCCAGCGCAAGGCACAGATAAGGCGACTGCGGCGTGGCCTGGGTGATGCGCGCCTGCACGGGCAGATCGAAGGCCGACACCAGATAATGGGAGGCGTCGTACTCGTAGACGTCGTCCCCCAGGTGCACTTGCTTGGCTCCCTGCGCCGCGATGGTCAGCGATGGCCAGTACTGGCCACAATCGAGGGCCGAAGGTGCGGAAAACCGCGCCACGATGAGCCCCGGATACGCGGTCTCGTGCATGCCATCGCCCGGGACCAAGGCAGCGATGCGCTCGGCCAGCTCGGCACGCAGCGCCTCCAGCGACGCGTCGCCCGCGGCGGGCGGCATCCGGTGCGCGCTCGGCGTCATGCCCGGACCCCGGCACGGGGCGTTCGAATCGGCAGCGACCGCACGCGCACGCCCACCGCATTGAAGATGGCATTGGCCAGGGCGGGCGCAAGCGGCGGCACGCCCGGCTCTCCCACCCCGGTGGGCTTGGCCTGGGACGGCACGATGTGGACTTCCACGCGCGGCATCTCGTTGATCCGAATCACTCGGTAATCATGGAAATTGCTCTGCTCGACCACGCCATCCTTGAGCGTGATGGCGCCATGCAGCGCGGCCGACAGGGCAAAGCCGATGCCACCCTCCATCTGCGCCCGCACCACGTCGGGATTGATGGCGATGCCGCAGTCTATCGCGCAGACGACTCGGTCGACCTTGAGCGCTCCATCGGCCGCGACCGTGACCTCCACGACCTGCGCGGCCACGGAATGAAAAGACTCGTGCACTGCCACGCCTCGCCCTCGCCTCGATCCATCGAGCCCCGGCGCGAGGGGCTTGCCCCAGCCGGCCCGTTGGGTGGCCAGCTCGAGCGCAGCCAGGTGGCGCGGACGCCCTTTCAGCAGCGCACGCCGGTACGCGACCGGGTCCTGTCCGGCCGCGACCGCCGCCTCATCGACCAAGGTTTCTGCGGTAAACGCGGTATGGGTGTGGCCCACCGAGCGGAACCACAACACCGGCACGGCGACGTCCCGGACGGTGTGCAGCTCGACCTGCAGGTTGGGCACGTCATAGCTCAAGTCGGAAAGGCCCTCCACCGAGGTGATGTCCACACCGTTCTTGACCGCGACCGGTGCGAACGGAGAAGACTCCACGATGGACTGCCCCACGATGCGCACCTGCCAGGCCGTGATGCGGCCCTTGGCATCCAGCCCCACCCGGGCCCGATGCAGGAACATGGGGCGGTAATAGCCGCCGCGCATGTCGTCTTCGCGCATCCATGCCATTTTGATCGGCGCACGGATGCCTTGGGCGCGCGCGGCCCGCGCGATGGCCACGGCCTCCAGCACGTAGTCGGCAGTCGAGCTTGCGCGCCGGCCGAAACTGCCTCCGGCGTATAACTGATGAATGGTCACGCGTTCCGGGGGAATGCGCAGGTAGTCGGCGACCGAGCGCTGGTCTGGAGTCTGGAACTGTTCGCCATTCCAGATCTCGCATTGCCCGTCGCCCAGCCGCACCACGCAATTGAGCGGCTCCATGCTCGCATGGGCCAGGTACGGGAACTCGAAATCCGCCTCGATGATGCGCGCTGCAGACGCGAATGCCGCCTGCGCATCGCCCTTGCTCGTGGCCGCCAAGCCCGGGCGGGCAGCGATCTCCCGATAGCGGGCCAAGATGCCATCGCTGCTTTCCCGGTAGGCGCCGCTTTCATCCCACTCCACGGCCAGGGCATCGCGGCCCTTGCGCGCCGCCCAAGTATGGTCGGCCAGCACGGCCACGCCCGCGAATCGCGTGGCCGAGCCTTCGAACTGCACCACGGCCCGTACTCCGGGTACCGCCAGCGCCTTGCTCGCATCGACGCGGCGCACGGTGGCGCCAAAGCGCGGCGGGTGCGCGGGCACCGCTACCAACATGCCCGGCAGCTGCACGTCTTGCGTGAACAGCGCGCGAGCGCGCACCTTGTCGGCACCGTCGGCGCGACGCAGCACTGGCTTGCCGATCAAGCCGAACTCGCCTGGCGACTTGAGGCGGACTTGCGCGGGAACGGATTGCCGCGCAGCAGCCTGGGCCAATTCCCCGAACCCAGCGCGCCGGCCAGACGAGGCATGGCTGACGATGCCTTTGGCCACCGTGATCTCGCCCGCCGGCACGCGCCACCGTTCGGCCGCGGCCGCCACCAGCATCGCGCGGGCGGTCGCGCCGGCGCGACGCATCTGCTCATACGAGTTGGACATGGCGGTACTGCCGCCCGTGCCCTGCATGTCCAGGGCGAAATTCTTGTACAGCTCGGTATTCGCGGGCGCCCCTTCCACGCGCACGCTTTCCCAGTCCGCATCCAGCTCTTCGGCAAGCAGGGTGGCAAGGCCCGTATACGCCCCCTGCCCCATCTCGAGATGCTTGGCGTAAATCGTCACGATGCCGTCCGTGCCGATGCGCACAAAGGCGTTGGGCCGGAAATCCGCGCCCTTGGCGGCTTGCGCGGCGCGCGCCGCGCCCAGCGGCGCCAGGTACATGCCCAGGACGAGGCCTGCACTGCCCTGGACAAAGCGACGGCGGACCGGATCGGCGGGCGCGCCGGGCGAACGTTCTACGGTGATCTGCGACGTCATGGCACGCTCCCTCAGGCCAAGGCTTGGGCGGCGTGGCGAATCGCCGCACGGATGCGCTCGTAGGTCGCGCACCGGCACAAATTGCCGCTCATGGCATTATCGATATCTGCGTCGGAGGGGCGGGGATTGGCGCGCAATAGCGCCACTGCCGACATTTGTTGGCCCGACTGGCAATAACCGCACTGGACCACGTTCAGCGCATCCCAGGCAGCCTGCACGGCCTGGCCCACCTTGTCAGCCCCCACGCCTTCGATGGTAGTCACGCGGCGCCCGGCCACGGCGGAAACCGGGGTCACGCACGCGCGCACCGGCGTGCCGTCCACGTGAACCGTACAGGCACCGCACAACGCCATGCCGCAGCCATATTTGGTGCCTGTCAGCCTTGCCAAATCGCGCAAGGCCCACAACAGCGGCATGTCGCCAGGCGCATCGATCGCTGTGTCGGCCCCATTGATGTTCAAACGAATGGTCATGCTCGTACCCCTGTGGTTGAGCGCCCGCCGGCGGCGCTGACAGGGATAAGCTTACGAACGGCGCGTGGCTGGGAGCAATGCCGATTGCTCCAATTTTCTTGCCTAATTCTGCAAAGCGAGGCCCCGGTGCCGGCTTGGGAGCAAGCGTCGCCGGCTAAGCGCGCAAGAGGAACGCCCAGCCCAGATACCCGACCAGGACCACCGCCATGCCGAGATCGGAAACCATCGCGACCATCTCGTGCCACGTCCATTCGCGGTTGCGCACGTGCTGGATGCCGGCAAGGGCGTAAAAAATCGCCCCTGCCAGCGCAGCGGCGCCTACCCATTCCGGAAAATGCAGGCTCGCGATCGCCGCGGTGCCGATGGCGAGGTTGCCGAATCCGATCTCCAGCACGAGTTTTTCGGCCTTCGGGTCGTGGATCTCGAAAATGCCCCGGGCGGTGAAAGACGGCTTGGCGCATTGGTACATCCCCGCCGCGATCAACCGCCACCCGACACCCCAGTAGACGAACCATTTCCCGATGGCCGGCATCAGGCCCATGGCGCCGGAAACGGTTTCCCACGCCACACACGCCACAGGAAGAACGAGCATGAAAAGCAGGACGACGACCAAGTGCTGCATTGCCGCCTCTCTCAATTCAACCGGCTACGGGGATTGACGTTGACGCGCGGCGTTCCCTGGATCCACGCCAGCTTCGCTCGGCTCGCCTGCCGGCCGGTGGTGATGTGCACTGTCACGGGCGCTGGCGGCAGCTCCGCCGCCGACGCGTGCGCACCATGACGCACGCAGCCTAGTGTACCGAACCCTGGGCATGCGTATCATTCCTCCTCATCCCGCCTCGATGAAAGCCCGCGGCAAGCGCAAACAGCGCGCACGCGGCGCCTGCAAAGACAGGCAGCCCGTGCGGCGACACCTCCATGGCCAAGCCCGCCAGCACCGGCCCGACCAGCGCGCCTAGCCCCCATGCGATCGACAAGAGCGCGTACACGCCGACCAGCTCCGCGCCTTGGTAGCGGTCGCCGAGGATGGCGAGCATGGTCGTATAGATGCCGACGAACGCCCCGCCCCAAACGAACAGCAAAGCGTAGGCCAAGCCTTCCATCGCCAGGGCGGCGGGCCACACGAATGCGCCGGCCGCCGACAACACCGCCAGGATGAGCACCAGGCGATGCCGGCTCATCTTGTCGCTCAACCACCCGATGGGAAGCTGCAGCACGATGGAACCAAGGAGCAAAATCGTAAGCAAGATGGTGGCCGACTGCTCCGACCAACCTAGCTGGATCGCATAAAGCGGGAGCAGCGACAGCCCGGCCGACTCCAACCCCGCATTCAGCGCTGCCGCCGCGACCGCCACCGGTGCCAGCCGCAAATACCTGAACGGGCTCTCCTTGGGCGCCGGTTCGGGCGGCGGCTCTTGGGGCCTGCCCAACTGGAGCACCACGCAAGCCAAGAGCGTCAGCACCGCCCCGATCACGAAAGCCAGCGCCTCTTCGCGCCCCGCGAGCGTCAGGATGGCAGGCCCGAGCGCGATGCCCGAGGACATGGCGGTCACGTAGACGGCCACCGTCCTGCCCCGCTTCGCCTCCTCGGTGACCTGGTTCACCCAAGTCTCCGACACGACGAACAGGGTCTCCGACGCGGCGCCGAGCGCAGCGCGCAGGGGGAACCACAGCCAGAAAAATGGCACCGCGGGAAAAGCCGCGAACAATGCGCCTGCCAGGACGAGCGCGCCTTTAGCAAGCCGGCCGAACCCCTGGCGCGACAACAGCCGGGGCAGCAGCGGCGCAACCAGCAGCACCCCGATCGCATACATGGCGCTATTGGCGCCGATTAGCGTTTCGGTATACCCCGCCTCCGACAGCTCGAGCGCGATGAGCGGCGAACTCAAGCCGTAGGTCAGGCCAAACATGGCGGCCGTCAAGATGACGATCGCCGTCGTCCTGGCTTGCCCCGTCACGCGGCGACTCCCTTGCCCTCGTGGCGTTCCCGCCTGTGCACTAGGCGCCGGCGCAAGCGGAGCGCCTCGCGCACACGCTTGCTCCAGCGGCGCCCGTCGCTTTCGACGACCTGCCGGAGCAGCCGGGCGTAATCGAGCACGAGCCCCGGCGTCCACGTCATTGCTTCAGCCCGGCCGCGCACGAGGCGCATCAACCAGAAGTGCGGATCGCTGAGGATCCTGAACATGTCCCGCCACAGCCTGCCGGTGTAACACGCGCCTTCCATCGCGGCGTCCAAGGCCTGGATGACCGTGGTCGAGCAATTGCGCGCCGTCAGGTTATAGGTGTCGTCCTGCGAATACGCTGCCCAGAACGTACGCAGCGCCTGGGGATTGAAGCGCCGGAAAGTCACCTTCTGGTCTGGCATGCACCACGCAGCTGCCTCCGCCTGCAGCGACTCGTTGAAGCGGCCGGGGACATCGTTCTCCCGCGTGGCGAGCAACAGCGGCCGGAAGTCCTCCGGGCTGTGATCGATGTCGTTCGCAGGATAGTGGCTGATGTAGAGATCGGGCGGCATCTCCAGCGCGGCGTGGCCCGTGGAGATGACGCCTTTCTTGTCGACGGCTGCCACGTAGCGGTCGATCAACAGCCTGCGCTCCGGGTCTTGTGCCGAACCGACCGCCGTCCAGATATGCACGTGCAGGAGTTCGTCGCCCTTGCCGGCGGGCACGCCCTCGCCGGCCACCGGATGCACTTTCCCGCCTTGCCACCAATTGCGCGCCGCGTAAAACGGCAGCGACGTGATCGACGCCCCCTCCGGCAGCCGCCGCAACGGCAGCGACATGCGTACGAGCGCATAGCCGGAGCTCAGGAGCAGCAAGGCAAAGCAGAAAGGCACCGTCAGCAAATGCGGCACCGGCCAGGCAAACAAAATCATGAGAGACAGGACGACCTCGACCAGCCCCGCCACCATCCCCATGCGCCAACGGGGGCTGCGCACCACATACGCGGAGCAGATCCGGAAAGCCCCGTCTGCCAGAAAAGCCGCCCCGAAAACCATCGCGGCGCCGATGTTGTCATCCCAGGGAACGTTGAACACCAGGAACGCGGCGAGCAAAAAGGCCAAGCCCCTCAGCGCACCGCCCCAATGCTTGCGCAGGCCCAGGGATGCGGCGGCAACGATCTCCACCACCCCTTCGACCACCAGGAAGAGCGCAAAGGTATCCAGGACGACCGTCAGCACCCCATCGCTCAAGTCGAACAGGATGAGGGCCCCCAGCAACATCCAGATGATGCCGGCAACAATCAAGTACCGCCACATGGGCTTGAGTGCGCGGGCGCCGAGCAAAAGGAAGAGCAGCCTGATCATGAAAGACCGAAACCAAAGCAAGCGATCGTGACCGATAGCGTGGGCGCTCATGGCAAAACGTCCGCGCAACGCGGGCTACTATGCCATAGGAACATCCGGACCGGCCACGCGGGGAGGCGCTCGGCGTTGCGCGAGGCATACAGAAAGTCCCGAAACGGCGCGGCCCGTACGGTGAGCAGGTACTCTCGTTACGACCTGAACCACCAGGCCCTCCGGTCACTCCACGCGGCGAATGGACTGGCGCGGCGAAACGATATGAGCGCCGCCCGCTCGTCCGGCGGCGCCAACGGCAAGACGGTGCGGAGTGCACCCAGGAATCCCGCGCCGAACCCGAACCCTGCAGGGATCGATCCGGCAAGCACCAGCCAGGCAAGGCCGCCGACGTTGATCGACGGAATTCCGTGCAATATTTCTATTGCCCTGCGCTTGTCCAAGCTTCCCCCTCTACCTCTGCCCGGAGCCTTTTCCATGGTCTCGTTCGTGAATTGGTCGGCGTTTGCGCTGGTTTCGCTGGCGATGGTCCTCACCCCCGGCCCCAACATGATTTACTTGGTCACGCGCTCGCTCCTGCAAGGACGCACGGCGGGGTTTATTTCGCTGTTGGGCGTAATTCTCGGCTTCGTTTTCTACATGGTGAGCGCGGCGCTGGGGTTGACCGCAATCCTGATCGCCATCCCCTACGCATATGAAACGCTCCAGTGGGCCGGCGCGCTCTATCTCCTTTATCTCGCGTGGAACGCCGTCAAGCCCGGTGGCGGTTCGGTCCTGTCACCCAGGACAGATCTCGGCATCGACAGCGCGCGGAAACTCTTCACCATGGGTTTCGTGACCAACCTGCTGAATCCCAAGATCGCCCTGCTCTACCTGTCCTTGCTTCCCCAATTCATCGAACCGGAGAAAGGGCACGTCCTTTTCCAAAGCGTCACCTTGGGGCTGACGCAGATTGTGATCAGCTTCTCCGTCAACCTAGCCATCGTTCTGACGGCCGGCTCAATCGCCAGGTGGTTTTCGGGACGCCCGGCCTGGCTGGCGTTCCAGCGATGGGCCATGGCGAGCGTACTGACCGCCCTGGCCGTCAGGCTGGCACTCGACCGCCGGCGAGCGTGAAACGCGCCGGTGTAGCGCGGGCCTGCTGTCGATGCATCAGCTGACGAAGGCGCTACAACAGCGAAGCCGCATGGCGAGCCCGCCGGGCGGTGGCGGCCTTCACCTGGGCCAATCGTTCGGGATCGGCCAGCGTGGGCGCAACCGCGATCTCATCGACGACTTCGACGCCGATGAAGCGCAGCCACTGGCGCATGTAGGGCTTCTGGAAATCCTCGTAGGGCTTCGGGGCCTCGGGCGAGAAGTCGCCCGCGCTTGAATAGACCAGGACGGCACGCTTTCCCTGGAGCAGCGGCCGGTACCCCTCGGCCCGCGACCACGACCAGTTCTGCCCAGGCAAGGTGACGACGTCGATGTAGTGCTTGAGGCGGTAGGGAACACCGTAGTTCCACATCGGCAGGCTGAAGACGTAGCACTGCGCCTGGTTGAACGCCTCAGACAGGCGCACCGCCCTCGCCCATTGGGCACGCTGCGCGTCCGTCGCATCCTGGGAGCGGAGGACCGCAAACTTAGCAGCGATCATCGTGGCGTCGAATTCGGGAAGATCGAGGTCCCAGACGTCGACCGTTGCGACGCTCCGCGAGGGATGCAGTTCCCGGTAAGCGCTGACCAATTCCCTGGCCACCGCTCCCGAATGGGAGTCGTGCTGGGAAGGCGAAGCGCTGATGTACAGAAGGTCGGTCATGTCCAGCAGTCTCCCTTCAAGCTTCGATCAAGCGCAGGCCGGCCACGCCTAAGACCACCAGGCCCATGCAAAGCAAGCGCGGCAGCGAAAGCGTGTCCCCATTGGCAGCGATGCCATAGATGGCCACGCCCACGGCGCCGATGCCGGTCCAGACGGCATAAGCCGTCCCGGTCGGCAACTGCTTGATCGCGTAGGTAAGCAGGAAAATGGAGAGCAACGCGGAAACGATGCCCACGGCCCCGGGCAGGGGCTTCGTCCACCCGTCCGCAGCCTTGAGTGCGGCAGCCATGACGATTTCGACGGCTCCCGCAGCGAAAAGCAGCAACCAAGCCATGTCGACTTCTCCGCTAACGCTTGAAAGACTTCGCATTTTGGGAGCACACTTTCTCACCGACAAGTACGCACCTTTTGGTTCCCATGAATGCGAAGCCCCGCTCGAAGAAGCCGCGTGGAAATGTCTACAGTGCCGAATGCCCTTCCCGTGGCGTGCTGGAAATCATTTCCAGCAAGTGGGTGCTGCTCATCGTTCCGCTCCTGGCGAAACGCCCCATCCGCAACAACGAGCTGCTGCGGCTGATCGATGGAATCTCCCAGAAAATGCTGACGCAGACGCTCAGGGAGCTGGAACGCCATGGCTTGGTCGAGAGGATCGACCATCGAACCGTGCCGCCACACGTGGAATACCGGCTCACCGCCCTCGGGCATTCCCTGAACCAGGCGCTGGAACCCGTCGACCACTGGGCAGAGCAAAATTTCCCGCGCATGCTGGCGGCGCAAGTGGCGTTCGACGAGAATCCGGGGCGGTGAGCCGGGCAAGGCTGTCAGCGCCTGCCGAACCGAGTCGCCAGGTGCACTGTTGACGGCCACGAGCAAGTCAATTCCATACCTAGGAGCACACTCAGGCTGGGTAGAATTTGAGGACCTCCTGCAATTGGAGAGCCCCTTGAAGACGAGTCGGTTAACCGAACGCCAGATCGTTGCCGTGCTGGCTCTTCCTCTTCCCCGCCCCCCGTTCGCGCCGGGTGAAGTGCCCCGGGAGCCGCACGATGAACGACGAGTTGGCTGAATTGCGCGCCTTCGTGGCCGTTGCACGCGCAGGTGGCTTTCGCGAAGCGGCACGCGTGTTGCACGCCAGTGCGTCCGGCCTGAGCGACGCGGTTCGCCGGCTGGAATCCCGATTAGGCGTGCGCTTGCTGCACCGGACGACTCGCAGCGTACGCCCCACGGAACAGGGCCAACAGCTGCTCGAACGCGCCGGCCCGGCATTTGCGGAGTTGGAGCAGGCCTTGCACGCGGCGGGCAGCCCCCAGCCAGGCGAACAACCCACCGGGTACTTGCGATTGAACGTGCCGGTCAACGTCGCGCGCCTGTTCCTGCCCCCGTTGTTGGCGCGTTTCATGCAACGCTATCCGGGCATCGTGGTGGAAGTGATGGCCGACAGCCGGCCTGTCGACGTCCTCGCCGCCGGCTGCGACGCCGGCATTCGCTACGAGGAACGGCTGGAACAAGACATGATCGCCGTGCCCATCGGCCCGCGCCGGCAGCGATTTGCCACCGCCGCAGCGCCAGCGTACCTGGACCAGCATGGGCGCCCACAGCATCCCCGCGACTTGATGTCCCTGCGCGGCCTGCGCTGCCGTTTCGCCAATGGCAGCTTGGATACCTGGAACTTCCAGCGCGGCGAGGACGTTTGCGAGATCGAGCCGCCTCCCGCCTTGGTCTACAGCGCCGGCACCGCTGCCGACTTGGGCGTGGCCGCGGCGCTTGCCGGCGAAGGCGTCATCCACCTGTTCGAGGAGTGGCTGCGGCCGCACCTTGAAAGCGGCGCGCTGGAGCCAGTGCTAGAGCCTTGGTGGCAATGGTTCCCGGGGCCGTATCTCTATTACCCAGGGCGACGGCTGCTGCCTGCCCCGCTGCGTGCGTTCGTCGATTTCGTGAAAGCCGAAGCCGCTGACGCCTGAAGCCTGCAGACTGTTCGCTGGAACGGACACCCTGTCCGCCCGTTACCGGGTTATCGGCGCCATTCGCGGACAGTACCCTTGCGCTTGTATCACCTTGCAAGCGAAGGAAATCCTATGTCTGCCACCAACAAGATCGCCCTCGTCACCGGCGGCAGCCGTGGCCTGGGCCGCAACACTGCCGAGAACTTGGCCCGCCGCGGCTTCGACGTCGTCATCACTTACCGCAGCAACCAGGAAGAAGCCGCACGCGTGGTTGCCTGGATAGAAGCGGCAGGCCGGCGCGCGGCCGCCTTGCCGCTGGACACCGGCGAGAGCTCGGCGTTCCCCGCCTTCGCCAAGGCCTTGCGCACCGTATTGGCCGGCTTCGGTGCCGAGGGCTTCGACGTGCTGGTCAACAACGCAGGCATCTCGCACCACGCCAGCATCGCCGAAACCGCCGAAGCGGACCTCGACGCGCTCTACAACGTCCACTTCAAGGGCGTGTTCCTGCTGACCCAGCAACTGCTGCCGCTGGTCCGCGATGGCGGCCACATCGTCAATATCTCCTCCGGCCTCACGCGCATCATCTTTCCCGGCAGCGCCGCCTACGCCGCCATGAAGGGCGCGGTGGAGATCTTCACCAAGTACCTCGCCAAGGAACTGGGGCCGCGCCGCATCCGCGCCAACGTGGTGGCTCCCGGTGCCATCCAGACCGATTTCAGCGGCGGCGTCGTGCGCGACGACCCACAGGTCAACAAGGCGGTATCGGACATGACCGCGCTAGGGCGCCCCGGCCTGCCCGACGACATCGGCCCGATGATCGCCTCCCTGGTCTCGGAAGAGAACCGCTGGGTCAATGCCCAACGTATCGAGGTGTCTGGCGGCATGTCGATCTGACGGCATTGCGCACCGCGCCCGTGGCCGGTCAACGCTGGGGCCAGGCGGGCTCGCCCCCGGCCCGGGCATCGCCCTCATCTTCCAAGGCATCGATGACACCTCGATGCAGCCAGCATGGCGATGCACCGCTATGTGCTTGCTTCAAGCGCAAGCGCGATGGCCCGTGCTACCGGCACGGATGATTGCTCCAGACCCTCTATCCAATGCTCAGTTCTTGGCAGGAGCGGAGGTTGCGCCAAGAATCTCGGCGCAGCGCCCCGGTGCATCTGGGCCGAGTGCACCAGGAATGGATGGCACAGGTACACCGTGCCCGCACTGCCGGTGGCGAGCACCTCGGGCCTGGCGGAAGTGAGGTCGATGTGAGGAATTAGGTCGCGCAGCCTGAGGCCGCCCTCTCCAGCCGTAGCCAGGGCACGAGCGATGTCCCGGTGGGAGCCTGCCCTGATACGAGTCGGTGCATCCTCCTCGCCCACATCGGAGAATAGGAACAGCATGAGGAGAGCGCGGCCGCGAGAACGGATATTGATGCGCCACTGCATGAAATCCGCTTCTTCATAGCCAAAGCTGGCATCGACGTGCCAACCGGTATCCCCCGGCGGGTCCGGCGAGGGAAAGCGCACAGGAACGGTGCCCACACTCCTGCACGGCCGCCAGCATCCCGGCCCAACGAGCTGGTCAAAGGCAGCATGAAGGACTGGCGTATTGGCCGCGGCGACGAGAGGCTCCTGTGCGTACATACCTAGGCGGACCACAGGATGCGTCCACGTAGCCGGATCGCCTGGCAAGCAGCCGTGAGCACGCAAGTCTTTCCAGAAGATGGCACGCGCCTGCGCCGCGAGCTCTCGCGAGAACGCATGTTCGACTTTCACGAAGCCATCGTCGATGAACTGCTGCACTTGCGTTTCCGTCAAAGCCTGCGCCGGCTTTGGACCGTCGATCTTGCTGGACACAGTCATGGAATGAACTCTGGGTGATTGGCAAGGAGCCTGCCGCAAGATAATATCAGTACCCTGATATTTATGTCAGCCCCCTGATATGTCTGCGCCCGATTCAGATTCACAGATTCCCATCGCACGCCACTTTGGTGGCGCGCTCAAGTTAGCGCAGCACGCCCTGCGCACACGCCTGGACGAGGCGTTGAGACCCATAGGCTTGACGACGCCACAATGCGCGGTGCTTTCGGCATTGGAAAGAGAGCCGGGCCTATCCAACGCTGCATTGGCACGGGCGGCATTCGTCACGCCTCAAACCATGCAAAGCATTCTGGCCAACATGGAACGAAACGGACTCGTAACCAGAGAGGCGGCCCCCGATCACGGCAGAATTCTCCGTAGCTTCATAACGGCACGAGGAAGAAAGGCGCTGATGCAGGCGCATACCGCCATTCTCGATGTCGAGGCAGTGGTGATCGATGCGGTGGGTGAGCGGGAAGCGGAGCGGCTGACAGAGGCGCTGACGCGCTGTGCTGAGCTGCTATCGAAATAACCACGCTACGCGTGGCTTGGAAGCCGGTCTACGGCCAGCCGAGGGGGATTCCGCCTCTGCCGCGAAGATTCTCTCGAGACGGTGCCGGGCCGCACCTTCGCTGATTGGGAGGTGCGGTTCTGTCCTGACGGCGCCCACTTACAGAGGTGAAACACTAGTCGGCGACAAACTAGGGGCGCACTCCACAACTGCGTATTCCGCTGATTGTGGGCACCGATTCCGGTGATCGTGACCACCGTGCCCGACATGGGCAACTTTTCCTCATTCCGGCATCGTGACCACCTGTTCCGGGTGCGTGACCACCGATTCCGATGATCGTGACCACCGCTTTCAGGGCGGCAGAAACATGCGCGTTTGACCCCAATCCTGCGGTAGGGTGTCGGGCTTTTTGGAGCCCCCATGCCACCGCCGTTACTGAGTATGCGCATGATCAAAACACTATTTCATCAGATCCTTTTTCTACGGCAGTCCCAGCGTCAGTGTGCCCAGGCCTTAGGCATTTCCAAGGGCGTGGTGGGCAAGTACGCTATTGCCGCCAAAGCCGCCGGCTTGAGCTGGGCAGAGATCGAACCACTCGATGAGGCGGCGCTCGAGCGGCGCCTGTTTGCTCACCTCGGGCAGGCCGACAAGCCGGTGATTCCCGACTACGCGGCAGTCCACCGGGAGCTCTCGCGCAAGGGCGTGACGCTCATGCTGCTGTGGCAGGAATATCAGGCCAATCATCTGGGCCAGCGCACGCTGCAATACAGCCAGTTCTGCGAGCGCTACCGGCAGTATGCCAAGACGCTGAAGCGTTCCATGCGGCAAGTGCACCGCGCCGGTGAGAAGCTGTTTGTGGACTTCGCTGGACCGACGCTGGCGTTGTCGGACGGTTCGCGCGCGCACCTGTTTGTCTCGGCCTTGGGCGCCTCACACTACACCTACGCTCAGGCGCTGCCCGGGCAGCGCACCGCCGATTGGATCGCCGGCATGACCGGGGCATTGCACTTCATGGGCGGCGTGCCCGAGCTGATCGTGCCGGATAATGCCCGTGCCGTCATCGCCCGGCCCGATCGCTATGAACCGCGCGCCAACGACACGGTGCTGGACTTCGCCCAGCATTATGGCTGCACCGTTTTGCCGGCACGCCCACGCACGCCGCAAGACAAGGCCAGTGTGGAGTCGGCCGTGCAGGTGGTCGAGCGCTGGGTTCTGGCGCGGCTGCGCCATCGCCCCCTGGCCGATATGGCTGCGGCCAACCGGGCGATCCAGCCCCTGGTGCATGAGCTCAATGCGCGTCCCTTCCAGAAGCTGCCCGGCAGTCGCGCCAGCGTCTTTAACGAACTGGATGCACCGGCGCTTCGCCCCTTGCCGGCCCAACGCTACGAATACGCCCGCTTCAAGACGGTGCGGGTTCATGTGGACTACCACGTCGAGGTCGAACGCCACCGTTACAGCGTGCCGCATGCGCTGGTGGGCGCCGTGCTCGATGCCCGCATCACTGCCCATACGGTCGAGTTGCTGCATCGCGGCCGGCGTGTCGCCATGCATGTGCGCAATGCCCGCGCCGGAGGCTTCACCACGGTAGAGGCCCACATGCCCGCAGCCCACCGGGCGCACCGTCAATGGACGCCACAGCGCCTGATCGACTGGGGCCTGGGCGTTGGCCTGGCCACCGGCACCCTGGTCGAGCAACTGCTGCATCGCCACAAACACCCCGAGCATGGCTATCGCTCGGCCCTGGGGCTGCTCTCCCTGGCCAAGCGTTACAGCCCCCCCGCCTGGAAGCCGCTTGTGCCTTGGCCTTGCAGCTGCACTCGTGCTACTACCGCACCGTGCGCGACATCCTGATCAATGGCCGCGACCGTCTGACGCCCATCGAATCGGCCGACTGGCAAAGCCCCCCGCATGAGCACCTGCGCGGCGCGCAGTCCTATCACTGAGATATCTACAAGGAATCTACATGCTTCACCAAACCATTGCCCAATTGCGCGAACTGAAACTGATGGGCATGGCCGATGCCTTGCAGCGCCAAAGCGAACAGGCCGCCAGTAGTGAACTCGCCTTCGAGCAGCGCCTGGCGCTGCTCGTGCAGCAAGAATGCGATTACCGCCATCAGAGACGCAGTGCGCGGCTGTTACAACAAGCACGCCTCAAATACCCCCAGGCCGCCATCGAGGACTTCGATAGCCGGCCTGGCCGAGGCATCGAGCGCACGCACTTCCTCAGTCTGGCCCTCGGTGAATGGGTGCAGGCTGGCCAGACCCTCATCCTCACGGGGGCTACCGGCTGTGGCAAGACCTGGTTGAGCTGTGCCCTGGCCCAGTACGCCTGCCGTCAGGGCCATAGCGCCCGATATCTGCGGGTGCCCCGTCTGGCTGAGGAACTCAGAACGCTGCGCGCGGCCGGTTCCTACACCAAGTGGCTGGCCCAACTGGCCAAGACCCAGGTGCTCGTGCTGGATGATTGGGGGCTGGTGGGACTGGATGCTCTGACGCGCGAGACGCTCATGGAAATCATCGATGACCGCGCTGCCACCCGGGCTACGCTGATCTCCAGCCAGTTGCCGATTGAGCACTGGCACGCGTGGATCGGCGAACCGGCCTTGGCCGATGCACTGCTCGATCGGCTACTGGCGCAGGCGCACCGCATCGTGCTCAAGGGCGAGTCCATGCGGGCAGCGACACAAAGCGGCCCTCCCGAACTCCCCGACGCATAGCGCGTCACACGCAGCGTATGTTGGCCCCTGTGCGGGGCCGACATGACCTTCAACGTACAATCAGGTCACGCGTGTTCTTGCCCTCCGACATGGCCATGGTCACGATCATCGGAATCGGTGGTCACGATGCCCGGACTGCCCGGTCACGATCCCGGAATCACTGGTCACGATCGACCGGAATACCCACCAGGACACCGAGACTTTCAATTCGCTGGTGGAATCCGCTGCATTGGATATACATGCCTATATCATTCAGTGTAATGACCGCCAGTACGGCGATAGCCGCATTCGTGGCCCGTTCAAGGAGAGTTGGCGACGCGATCTGCTGCGCGTCAAAGGAGGTATTGCCGATTATTGTGTAATTGGTGAGATTGACGTGGGGGCGTTGCGGGCGTTCCAGAGCAGTCATCGCTCACCGGAGGGGCCATTCAAGCCGGTTCCGGATGTATTTGAAATTGATCACGCCCGGCGTGTCTTGCCCGAGACTACAGACTGAGGGATGTAGGTCATGGAATTTCTGTCGGAGGCCGAGAGCGAAAGCGTGCTGCTGGATCAGCTGCGTGCGTTCGGTTACAGCATCGAACGCGAGGAAGACATCGGCCCCGACAGCCACCGGCCGGAGCGCGAGAGCCACGCCGAGGTGGTACTGAGGCGGTTCGAGGAAGCAGTTGCCCGCCTGAACCCCGGGCTACCGCCGGAGGCGCGGCAGGATGCGATCCGCAGGGTCGGTCGTACAGACCGTGCGGGCCTCGCGTCTCGATGTGCATGATCCGCAAGGCCTAATCTCCGGCGCGCTGGGCATCGCCGATGCCCAAGCCTTCCTCAAGGAGCGTGACTTATGAACGAAGCTGGGCAACTCGTCATCTTCGAAGCTGAAAACGGTCCGGTCCAGGTGCGGCTGGAGGGAGAGACCGTGTGGCTGACGCAGGCGCAGATGGCCGAGCTGTTCGGCACTTCCAGTGACAACATCAGCCTGCACCTCAAGAACATTTACAAGGAGCGGGAGCTTCAGGAGGCGGCAACTACCGAGGATTTCTCGGTAGTTCGCCAGGAGGGCGCGCGGCAGGTACGACGCCGGCTCAAGCACTACAACCTCGACGCCATCATTTCCGTGGGGTATCGGGTCAGTTCCGCGAAAGCCACGCGCTTTCGCCAGTGGGCAACTACCGTACTGCGTGAGCACCTGACCCGTGGCTTCACCCTGAACCGCCAGCGCTTCGAGCGCAATGCCGCCGAGCTGGAAGCCGCGCTGCAGCTGGTGCGCAGGGCCGCGGCCGGCGCGGCGCTGACCGCCGATCAGGGCCGCGGGCTGGTGGACGTGATCGCGCACTACACCCAGACCTTCCTGTGGCTGCAACGCTATGACGAGGGACTGCTGACCGCACCGGCGGGCAGTCCGGGCGGCGTGCTGCCGACACTGGACGAGGCCCGTGCCGCCATTGCGCGGCTGAAGGCTGATCTGATGGCGCGCGGCGAGGCTTCCGAGCTCTTCGGGCGCGAGCGCGGCGATGCCTTCGCGGCTCTGCTGGGTAACCTTGACCAGACCGTGTTCGGCGAGCCGGCCTATCCCACGGTGGAGACCAAGGCCGCGCACCTGCTGTATTTCGTCATCAAGAACCATCCGTTCGCGGACGGCAACAAGCGCAGCGGGGCCTTCCTGTTCGTGGATTTCCTGGCACGCAACGGGCGCCTGCTGCGCAACGGCGAACCGGTGATCAACGACGTGGGCCTGGCGGCGCTGGCGCTGCTGGTGGCGGAGTCCGACGCCAAGAACAAGGACGTGATGATCCGCCTGATCGAGAACATGCTCGCCCTGCCGGGCGGCAGGGAAGAGGGATAGACGCATGGCATTTCTGTCTGAGGCGGAGATCGAGAGCGCGTTGCTGGATCAGCTGCGCGCGCTCGGTTACAGCATCGAACGCGAGGAAGACATCGGCCCAGACGGCCACCGGCCGGAGCGCGAGAGCCACGACGAGGTGGTGCTGCGCAGGCGGTTCGAGGACGCCGTTGCCCGCCTGAACCCCGGGGTGCCGCCGGAGGCGCGGCAGGATGCGATCCGCAGGGTCACGCAGTCCGAACTGCCCGCCCTGCTCGAAGAGAACCGCCGCCTGCACAGGCTGCTGACGGAGGGCGTGGACGTCGAGTACTACGCCGAGGACGGCACGCTGACCGCCGGCAAGGTGGCGCT
>NZ_CALFCW010000060.1:0-3290 GCF_937950555.1 uncultured Pigmentiphaga sp.
CGAGCGCGCCCGCGTCCTGCTGCGCTGGGCCGACCTGATCGACGCTCACGTGGACGAGCTGGCACGCCTGGAGGCGGTGGGCTCCACCCGGCCGATACGCGAAGCCCATGCCTTCGATGTGCCGTTCACCGCGGAATGCATACGCTTTTTCGCCGAGTGCGCGGACAAGTTCGGCGGCGATGCCGTGCCGACCCGCCGCGACAGCCTGGGCTTGGTCCTGCCCGAACCCTATGGCGTGGTGGGCGCGATCGCCCCCTGGAATTTTCCGCTGTCGATGGCCTCCTGGAAGTGCGGTCCGGCCTTGGCCGCCGGCAATGCCATCGTGCTCAAGCCTTCGGAGCTGACGCCTTGTTCGGCCGTGCGTATGGCGCAGCTGGCCGTCGAGGCCGGCGTGCCGCCCGGGGTGTTCAATGTGGTCCAGGGGCGCGGCGCCGGGGCCGGCGCCAGTCTGGTGCGTCATCCCCTCATCGGCAAAGTGTCCTTCACGGGGTCGACCCGGACGGGGGCGGCCATCATGAGCGAAGCCGCCCGTCATGGCACCAAGCCCGTCACGCTGGAGCTGGGCGGCAAGAGCCCTCAGCTCGTCTACGACGATGCCGGCGATGTCGCGGCGGTGGCTGCCCGCATCGTCCGCGGGTTCACTTCCAATGCGGGCCAGGCCTGCGTTTCCGGCACGCGGCTGGTCGTGCAGCGCGGTATCGCCGAAAGGCTGATCGAGGCCGTCGTAGCCCGGGCAGGGGATTTCCTCCCCGGCCCGACGTGGCGCGAGAGCACCAGCTTCGCCCCGCTGATCAGCGAACGGCAGGCGCGCAGCGTCCACGCCGCCGTGCGGCAGTGCCTGGAGGAAGGCGCCACCGCCCTTTGCGGCGGCGATTTCTTCCCGGGGCATCCCGGCGGCTTTTTCTATCGGCCCACCTTGCTGGGCGGCGTCCACGGCGACATGCAGGCGGTGCGCGAGGAGATCTTCGGCCCCGTGCTCACCGTGCAGGTCTTCGAGGACGAGGAGGAGGGGCTGGCGCTGGCGGACCATCCCGCCTACGGCCTGGCCGCAGGCGTCCACACTCTCGACATCGGCCGCGCCCTGCGCGCCACGCGCCGTATCCAGGCAGGGACGGTCTGGGTCAATCGCTTCGGCCGAACCTGGGACTTCATCCTGCCGACCGGCGGCTTCAAGGGCTCGGGCCTGGGCAAGGATCTCGGCCGCCAGGCCTTCGAGGCCAATCTTCGATACAAGAGCGTGCTGGTCGATTTCTGATCCGTCCGCCCCAGGGCGATACCGCCCGTTTTTTCCAGCAAAACCTCCCGAGGCATCCCCATGGCGATCTTCAAACCCAAGTACATCACCTTCGATTGTTACGGCACGCTGATCAACTTCGACATGGCGGGAGCGGCCCGCGCCCGCTATGCGGACCGCGTGAGCGCAGCCGACATGCCGGGATTCCTCGAGAGCTTCCGCGGCTATCGCCTGGACGAGGTGCTCGGCGCCTGGAAACCGTTTCGCGAGGTGATCTGCAACGCGGTCGAACGCACCTGCAGAAGGTGGGGCGTGAAGTACGAAGAGGCCGACGGCCTGGCCATCTACGACGCCGTTCCCGGATGGGGCCCGCATCCCGACGTGCCGGCCGGACTGTCGGCGGTGGCCAGGGAATTCCCGCTGGTCATTTTCTCGAACGCGGCCAACGAGCAAATCGGCCATAACGTGGCCAAGCTGGGAGCGCCTTTCCACAAGGTCTTCACGGCCGAGCAGGCGCAGGCCTACAAGCCGCGCTACCGCGCCTTCGAATACATGATGGATGAGCTGGGCTGCGGGCCGGAGGACATCCTGCACGTTTCCTCCAGCCTGCGCTACGACCTGATGTCGGCCTACGACCTGGGCATCAGGCACAAGGTATGGGTGAACCGGGGCCACGAGCCGGCGAACCCCTTCTACCAGTACACCGAGGTCAGGGACATCGGCGGCCTGGCGGCAGTGGTCGGTCTATGAAGCTCGAACCGTATTGGCTGGATACCGCGCCGAGATTCAGCGCCGGCGCGACCGGCGACTTGCCCGCGCGCGCCGACGTGGTGGTGATCGGCGCCGGTTTCACCGGCTTGTCGGCGGCCCGTTCGCTGGCGCGCGCCGGCGTGGACGTGGTGGTGCTGGAGTCCGGCAGAATCCACGCGCAGGCCTCGGGCCGCAACGGCGGGCATTGCAGTCCGGGAACGGCGCAAGGCCTGGCGGACTTGATCGACAAGTACGGGCCGGATACCGCCAAGCGCTACTACGGCGCTTATGACGACGCCGTGGATTTCGTCGAGCGCGTGGTGGCCGAAGAGGGCATCGATTGCGATTTCTCCCGCTGCGGCAAGCTGAAGCTGGCCAGCAAGGCCAAGCACTTCGCGGGCCTGGCGCGCAACCACGCTGCGTTGCGCAAGCATCTGGGCTTGCCGGTCGAGCTGCTGTCGGCCTCGGATGTGCGCCAGGAGCTGGCCTCGGAGGCCTTCCACGGCGGGCTGCTCGATCCGCGCGGCGCCCAGATGCACATGGGCAAGTTCGGCACCGGGCTGGCGAGCGCCGCCGCGCGCCACGGCGCGCGCATCTACGAGCACACGGCCGTCACCGGCCTGGCCAGCCTGGGCGGCGACCGCCACCGCGTGACGACGGCGCGCGGCCAGATCGAGGCAGGCCGCGTCCTGCTGGCCACCGGCCGATCCGATCAGGGGCCCTTCCAATGGTGGCAGCGGCGCATCGTGCCGGTCGGCAGCTTCGTCATCGTCACCGAGCCGATCCCCGACCTGCTCGATCAGGTGCTGCCGCGGCGCCGCAACTATGTGACCAGCCTGAACTTCGGCAACTATTTCCGCACCACCGCAGACCACCGCCTGGTGTGGGGAGGACGGGCGCGCTTCGCGCGCAGCAACCCCGCATCCGACCGCAAGAGCGGCAGGATACTCGAGGCCAATCTCGCGCATCTGCTGCCCGCGCTCAAGGGCGTGCGCATCGACTACTGCTGGGGTGGCCTGGTCGAGGCGACCGCGGACAGGCTGCCCAAGGCGGGCAGGCACGATGGGCTGTATTTCGCCCTCGCCTACAGCGGCCATGGCACCCAGATGGCCGTCTACATGGGGGACCTCATGGCCGATGTCCTGATGGGCAAGGACAGAAAGAACCCCTGGTCGTACGACCGCTGGCCGGCCTTGCCGGGCTATGCGGGCCGTGCCTGGTTCCTGCCGCTGGCGGGGGTGTCTTTCCGATTCAAGGATATTTTCTATTGAGCGCTTGCCGGCTTTGCGCAAGGCGGGCCGGCACT
>NZ_CALFCW010000061.1:0-2340 GCF_937950555.1 uncultured Pigmentiphaga sp.
GTCACCAAGGCTACGCGCTCGTGGCCTCCGAACCCGCTCCGGGCGGGTCGCGCTATCGCGTGCTGGCGCGCACGGGCATCGCCCGCCGCGGACCCTATGCCTAAGGCTAACGGCGCCGCATCGTTTCGACATTGCCGCACACGCCCAGAGATTGGCCGCTGATGTTCCTTGCCTGCGGCGAAGCCAGGAACGCGACAAGGTCCGCCACGTCCTCCTCGGTAACCTTGCGCCGCATGGATATCGTCTCCAGGTACCGGGCGTTCATTTCTTCGATCTCAATGCCGCGCCGCTCGGCCTGTGCCTGCACCTGCATGCGATGGCGCTCGTTGTCGACAATGCCCGGCAACACAGCATTGACTCGTATCCCGGATGGCCCAAGCTCCATGGCCAGCGACTGTGTCAACCCGATGATGGCCCACTTCGACGATGCATAGGCAGTGCGCAGCGGATAGCCCAAGCGTCCGGCGACCGAAGAGATGTTGATGATGCTTCCCGAGCCGGCTTGCTTCATCAGTGGCACCACGTGGTGTATGCAGTGAAAATAACCCACGAGGTTGACGTCTACGGTGCGAGCCCAGTGCACTGGATCGTTCTCCTCGACCGGACCGTACGGCCCGGTAATGGCCGCATTGTTGATGAGCACATCGACGCCGCCCGCTTGATCCTGCACTGCCCGTACCATCTCCCCCACGCTTTCGGGCTCCGCGACATCCAATGCAAACACCTGCACGCCTGGTGCGGCGCCAGCGAACGACCGCAGCGCATCCCGGTCGACGTCGCAGACGGCGACATACGCGCCGTCCCGCAACAGGCGTAAGGCGATCGCCCTCCCCAGGCCGCGCGCGGCACCGGTCACGATCGCCCGCAGCGGCGACAAGTGTCCATCCCGCGGCGCTCGATTGGGGCCCGCCATCTCAACCGTCCTGCTTCAAACCGAGCTCCTTGACCAACTGTCCCAGCTCTTCGTATTCCCGCTTCACATGCTGGGTGAAAGCCTCGCGGCGCAGGACAGTTTTCTCAACGCCTGCCGTCTCGAAAAATTTTTCCATTTCTGGCGAGTTCGCCGCCTTGGCGAACGCATCCTCGATGCGGCGCACGGCGTCATCAGGAGTGCCCGCCGGCACGATCAGCCCATACCAAAGCAGCAATTCTTTGTCGGGAATGCCGAGATCTCCCAGGCTGGTCGCCTTGGGCAGGGCGGCAGTTTTCTTGGCGGAGGTTGCCAGGAGGCATTTCACGCTGCCGGTTTTTTCCATGGCCACGGCCGGAGGTACCGATCCGACGTAAATGTCGATCACGCCTCCCAGCAGGGCGGGCATCGTTTCCCCCGCACCGCGATAGGGAATATCGCGCGCCTTGATCCCGAATGACCGGAAGATGCGTTCCGTCGCCAGCTGCGCCGGGCCGGCCACGCCGTCCGTACCGTACGTGTACTTTCCGGGGCTGGCCTTGAGCACATCCAGGAAATCCTTGCCGGTGTCAGCAGGGAAGTCCGGGCGCACGCACATGACATACGGTGCGCTGTCCAGGTAGATGACCGGAATGTAATCGTCGACGCCATAGCTCGTCTTGATCGTATGCGGGCTGGTCGTGAGGGGACCCATAAAAACGCCTGCCATGGTCCGACCGTCCGGTTTTGCACGGGTAAGCTGCGCCACCCCTATCGTGCCCCCTGCGCCCCCAACATTCTGCACGACGATGGTCGCATCCAAGTGCGGCTCGGCATATCGGGCAATGGCACGGAACAGAGTGTCCGTGCCACCGCCCGGACCGGTTGGGATGATGAGATTGATCACGTCTTTTGCCGCAGCGAGCGGCGTCGCGGCAAGCAGCATGGCTGCGACCGCGCACTTGTGCCACTTGTGCCTTTTCATGGTCATGTCTCCTCTTCGTGCAGTAATGGAATGGCCACGGCCGGGAACGACAATCACGGACCAAATCCGAATGCCTCGCGCGGGTTGTCCACCAATATCCGCTTGCGTACGCGCGCGTCGGGAGCCCACTCGAACAACCAGGCCACGCACTGCCCATAGGTAATGTCCGTCTCGAAACCCACCCACGGCCAGTCCGTCGCCCAGACCACGCGCTCGCCATCCCTGCGCGTGATCAGTTCCCGTGCAAGCATTGCCGCCGATGCGCCGCGCAGGCGAAACGGCGCCGACAGCTTGACCCAGGTGTTTCCCGCGTCGATTGACCGCAACAGCGCCTTGAATCCGTCGCTGTCCGCGGCCCTGTCTCCTCCCGGCGGATGGCCGAAATGGTCGATGACTACACGCGCCCTGCTGCGCTGGATGACCGCCAGCACGGGCGGCAGGAACTCGCCTTCCAGGTAAACCTCGA
>NZ_CALFCW010000062.1:0-89058 GCF_937950555.1 uncultured Pigmentiphaga sp.
TCGTCCCAGTGGCCCGTCAGGTGCCGGAATAGGCTAACCGCGTCGTGCAGGCCTCCGTTCAGGCCCATGCCTCCCTTACGGTGCTGCCGCTTTTCGAGCGCAATCTCTGGATCGTAAGCGACGAATGCGTTCAGGACGACGGTGCAGACTGGCCTAAGCTGGTGTGGGTAGTGGACGCCCGCCACGAGGCGAACCCGGTCCCGATCGGCACCTTCCCTGCCCCACCGTTCGAGGCGTTTGCGCGTCGCGGCGGCCGGTTCGGCGCGCACAACCTGCACGAAAACCTGCCCGCTCCCTGCTCGTTCCGCTCCGATCGGATCATCGTGGGCACGTTCTTCAATGCCGGCGTCCGCGTCTACGACACGAGCAACCCGTGGCAGGTGCAGGAAGTGGCCTACTACGTCCCGGCTGCGCCCTCACTCTCTCCCGTGGGCGCTATCCAGCTGAACGACGTATATGTAGACGATCGCCGTATCGTCTACACCGTCGATCGCTTCTGCGGTGGCCTCTACATTCTGGAAATGCACGTCGGATGAACGTCGCCATGACAACAGGTTCGCCCGCCCCCATCGCCGGCCGGTTCCCAGTGACGCTGGTTACGGGCTTTCTCGGCAGCGGCAAGACCACGCTACTCACCCGGCTGCTTCCCCACCCATCGATGCGCAACGCCGCAGTCGTCATCAATGAGATCGGCGAAATCGGCATCGATCACGACCTCGTTGCGTTCTCGTCAGAAAACGTCTCCGTGCTCGCCAACGGATGCATCTGCTGCACCGTCCGCACCGACTTACAGGAAACGCTGCGCGAACTTTTCGGACAGCGGCGCTCCGGGGTGATCCCGGACTTCGATCGCGTCATTGTCGAAACCACGGGATTGGCCGATCCCGCACCGGTGATGCAGACCCTGCTCAGCGATACGATGCTGGCGGCGCACTATCGCCTGGATGGGATCATCACCCTGGTCGACGCGGTCAATGGCGGCCAACAGTTGGAGGAATATCCCCAAGCCTCCAAGCAAGTCGCATTGGCCGACCGCATCCTCCTCACCAAGACGGATCTCGCCGGCCCAGGGCAAACGGTGCAATTGGAACGAATGCTGCGCAGGCTCAACGGAAGCGCTCCGGTCCTGCAGGTCCTGCACGGGCAGATTGAACCCGAACAGCTAACCGGCCTGGGGCTCGACGGCACACGCCCTACGACCGCGGCCTCGAGTTTCCTGGGAGCTCCCCTCGACGCTCCAGAAATGGCAGACGATTCCGTAGGCAAAGCGTTTCGCCCACATCTGCAAAACATACGCACGCTTTCGCTGAGGTTCGATGAACCGTTCACATGGGCCGCCGTCACCAGTGCCCTGGAACTGTTGACGGCATTACGCGGCCCCGACCTGCTCAGGATGAAAGGTATCCTGAACATCGAAGGAGCTCCGGTCGTCGTTCAATGCGTGCAGCACATATTCCACCCCGCGGTGCCGCTCGAACGTTGGCCGGACGAAAATCGCCAATCCCGCCTGGTTTTCATTACCCGAGCGATAGAACCCACTGCGCTCGAGTCGGCGTTCCGCGCGGCCCAGGCCCTGGCACGCGGAAGTGGGTGAACGCATCTCAGCCCGCCCCCCCCTTTCCTCGCGTCGCCCAGAGGGCGCATGCGCAGCAAAAGTTAGTTTGTGCTCACATTCAAAAACCCCTTCTTTACCGATAGGGCCGCTGGCGAAGAGGGTCTGCGCCGGCCGCGGTTCCCGGGGCAGGTTGGCAAGCGCAGTATCATGGATGTAAAAGCCGCATAAATGATGGATCTTGCCACACTCACCTGGAGGATCTCTCATGAGCAAACGTGTCAAGCTTCCCCCCATGCCGACCTTCGTCATGAAGCCTCTCCCGCCCGTTTATCGCGGTCCGGCCGTCGCGGCCGGGCGGGAGACGACCAATGTGACCGACTATCTCTGCCATCGCTGCAACACTGTATTGGCTACGCGTGTGACACCCGAACAAATCACTGGCACGGCGTTCATCTGCTGGAAATGTGGTGCGCACTCGGGGTTATTGCGCGCCCCGTCTCTGCAGTAAGCCCAGGATGACGAGCGGGGCAGATGGCGCGGCGACGGCTGCACCCTGCACGGCGGCCTAGGCGGCCGCCGCGTGCTGCCCCGCACGTCGTCCCCTGCCCGAGAGGTTAAGCTACGGGCTTTCGCGTCATAGAATGAAAAGAACGCGCTCGTTATGAAGACTGAACCCAAGAAGCGTCGTACCCAGGAAGAACGCAGCGCGGAAATGGAGCGCAAGCTGCTGGAATCCGCCATCGCCTGCATCGCAGAGTACGGAGTCACCGGTTCGCCCAACACCAAGATCGCTAAGCGCGCGAATGCGACTGGCGGAGCCATCCAGCATCATTTTGGCAACCGGGAAGGGTTACTGCTGCGCGTTGTCGATGACTTCGGCGAGCATTTGGAACGTGAGTCAGGATCGTTGGCCGTCACGGGGGGAACGCTGGAAGAACGGGTCGGGCAGGCCTGCGATGCGACTTGGCGCATCGTGAGCAGCAGGCACTACTTGGCGGTCCTGCAAATCCTCCTCGCGGTGCAAGATGATTCCGTCTTACGGTCCGATCTTTCCGATCGGCTGCAGGCCTTCGAGCAGTCCCTGGATCGACTCTGGACGGCGGCCCTGGCCGAAGTGACCACGAAAACCGAGCGCATAGCGGCCGTGCGCCATATCGCGATGGGGACTTATCGCGGCTTGGCGGTGCGGATGCTGTTCCGTCCCAACCATGCCAAGTGGTCCCTAGAGCTCGACCTCCTGAAAGAAATGCTGGTCAACGCGCTGCGCAGCCAGCCCGAATGACGGGTTTGCACCGTTTGCGACCACGGGTTCACCCTAGCTAGGGTTTTCATAGCCGCTTCAGGCTTGACGATCGGACTGACAGCCTCTAAAAACATTCATTGCACAATGAATGTTTTTAGAGGCTGGAGACAATGAGCACCCCCGACGATCACGCCACCCCCGTGCGCCAGCGATGCGTCACTTCCTACCCTGCCCGGCGAAACTACCGCCCGGGCGTCGTTCACCCTCCCCAAGCGCCCGGGGTCCAGAACGCCATCGATATCCATTGCCACGCCCATGAAGGCCAGCAAGACGCACTGTCCCTGGCCAAGCTTGCGTCCGAGAACGGCATGGCGGGCATTCTCTACAAGACCATAGGGCCGATTTCCGGTGATTACCAACCGGCGCGCGAAGTGCGCCGCGTCGTCGAAGCGCTGCACCGCTGGTCCGACCAGACCGGAATCCGTCCCATCGAGTGCTGGGCCGGCTACGGAATTACGATGGACAACCGTGAGCCCTCCTTGGAAAGGCTGCAGGAAAACCTCGACGACGGCGTCGTGGCAGTCTGGCTCCCCGTGTTCAACCATGCCAACACCTACTATAAGGTCGGAGGCAAAGCGATCTGGATGCATCCCGACGCGGACCCCCAGGCGCACACGCCTCCCCTGCCGTGGGAAGAAGCGCTGAAGTACGGCCATTACCTGATCGACGAGAACGGCAAACTCAAACCTTTCTATAAAGAGGTCGTCAGAAGAGTCGCCGACAGCGATGCTGCCTTATTCTTCGGACACGCGACACATCCGGAGATTTACGCGCTAGCCGACTTCCTGGTAGGCATCGGTTTCAAGCGCGGCGTCATCGACCACCCATTCAGCCCCTTCGTGGACTTAAGCATCAGCCAGATGCAGGAGCTTGCGCGCGCCGGCATTTATCTGAACTTCACCTACGACGAAATTTCCCCACTGCTCGGTGTCGACCCCAAGCGAATTTATGACGCCATCCGCGCGGTCGGCGTCGACTCTGTCACGTTGTCCAGCGATGCAGGGGAACCGCTCTTCCCGCACTCCGTGGAATGCATGCGGTTGATACGCGGATACATGGAAGCCTTCGGCCTGAGCCCGCAGGAACTAGACACCGTCTGCTGCGCCAACCCGGCAAGAGTCGTCGGATACGAGCACGCACTCGTTTCCTGAGCGCGTGCGCATCCAAACAAAACGAGAACCCACCCATCAAGCCCACCCATACCGCCCCAAGCCACGACAGCCATCCCTCCCACGGCTCGGGTAAGAGAGGAGACAACCCATGAAATCAAAGTCCAAGGGGGCGGCTCGCCGCCGCTTTTTGCAAAGCGCCTCGTCCGCCGTCTTGCTTGCCACGGCGCCCGGCATCCGCGCGCAAACTGAGAGCTGGCCAGCCAAGCCGATACGCTTCATCGTTCCCTATCCCGCTGGCGGGGGCGCCGACGCAGTGGGGCGCCTGGTCGCCCAGAAACTCGGCGCTGCCCTCGGTCAACAAGTCATCGTAGAAAATAAACCCGGGGCCAGCACGATCATCGGGACCGAAACGGTCGGCAGGGCCTCGCCCGACGGCTACACCATGGGCCTGATATCGGACTCCCATGCCGTCAACCCGTCCTTCTTCCCCAAACTGCCCTACGACAGCATGCGCGATTTCGAGTTCGCCGCGAAAGTCGTCGAGTTTCCCCTGATACTGGTGGCAAAGCGCGACCTGAACGTGCGGACGGTGAAAGAACTCATAGCCCTCGCCAAGGAACGCGATGGCAAACTCAACTTTGCGTCCGCCGGCAACGCCACGCCCCAACACCTCGCCATGGAATGGTTCAAGCTGCTGACGGGCACGAACATGAACCACGTCCCCTACAAGGGCGCCAATCCGGCCCTCATGGACGTGCTGGGCGGGCAGGTAGACCTCATGTTCGGCGCGACGGCGTCCGTGGTCCCTCACCTTGGCACCGGCAAGCTGACCGCATTGGCGGTCACCAATGTACGACGCCTGCCGAACCTGCCCGACTTACCGACGATGGCGGAAAGCCTGCCCGAATTCGACTCGTTCTCCTCGTGGTTCGGCATCGTGATGCCGGCTGGCACGCCGAAGTCCATCAGCGCCCGCGTTTCCAAGGAAGTACAAGCCATGCTTGAACTGGCCGACGTAAAGCGAAAGGTCGACGATCTGGGGCTCATTGCCACCCCGTCCTCCAATCCGGAGGAATTCCGGGCATTCGTTGCCCGCGAACTCGACATACGAGGAAAGCTGGTCAAGCTCGCGGGGGTCAAGCACGAATCGTAGCGTCTGAACCGGCCAGGCCGGAGACAACGCCACGCTCAAAGTCAACAACGACATCGACACAGCGCCGCAGCATGCGAACTCCGCGCGAAAAAAAAGCGGCGCAACCGTGTCCCGGGGCTTTTCCATTCTCAAGGAGGCCAAGCACGCGTACCAACGCCGCTTCGACAAAAAAAACCCTGCTGCTTGCGCAACAGGGTCCAGGGCTTGCCATGCGGGGATGAAAGCACCGGGGTACGCCGAAACGACACCCATGCTTCATCAAGAAAGCCTCGGGCCGGACGTGGAGGAGACACGCATAAAACCACCTCTCCGGCCATCGGCTTTCCCATGCAATCTGCAGGGGTCAATGCTGCAGACCACGTGGGAAAGTCTAAATACCCATCGATACCTGCTCAAGGCATGCAAAGGCAAAAACCGAAAGAGATTTGAGAATGATCAAGAACGCATCCTGACCACCACGCCGATAGGCGACCTCAACCAAACCTTGCGGTCCCGAAAAGCATTATGTAGGGCCGACATCTCGCTTCCTCGGGCCCACGGGAAACTCCGTATCCAGTCCAGGGGCGGGATTCCGTACGATCGCTCACCCACACTGCGGTGGGTACACAACAAGATAAGACCAGCTATCGGCCATCGATAGTCTTGGAGACATAGCCAGACAGCTCTTAGCTCGCGGAGAACAACCATGCACAACAGGCTCTCCCACACATTGAATGTGCTACGCCTATCCCTAGATCTGGCGAAAAACGCCATTACCAGCAATGATGCACGACTGCTCTCGGAGCTAAGTTCTGTCATCAAGAACAATGCCAGCGATATCCAGGACGCTTGCACCCAGCTCGTCAAGGCGTACTCCGCCCTTGCTAAAGAAAGGGATGCGTTGGCCGAGCAGATCAAAGCCCTGGAGAACCGCTTGGCCGAGATGACGAGCCACCAAAACAACCTGGCCGGCTACGTTCGCGTAGGAAACCATCAGGGAGGGATCGTCTACCTCGCCAACGCTCCCGAGGCAGCAACGGCATGCCCGAGCGAGGTTTGCGGCCTGCGCAGCAAAGAGAGCGCACATTGAGACTCGATGCGCGCGGCGGGTTCATGTAAGGCTTTGGTCTCCAGGGTGAGGGCAAGACAGCCCAGCGAGGAGGAGGCATTGGCACCGAAAGCCATGCCAGGCGCAAAGGGACTGAGATGGTAGCGGCCTGGAAATGAGTGGAGCGACCCCCGTAGGCTCTACATCATAAACGGGGGACGACCAGCATTCATTAGACTTGTTTTTGCGAAGAACCTGTCTAAAGGAAACAATGCTGATGTCCCCAATCGATTCTATCTTAGGGTTACCCGGTCTGGTGGTCCAAGAAGTCAAACGAGCCCAGGACATCCACGTCTGGGCCGCTCCCCGGCGACACCTGGCCTGCATCCACTGCGCCTGCACACGGGTGCGGATCAAGGCCACCCATCGGCGCACGCTCAAACACACCCGTCAGGGTAATCAACTGCTGGTGCTGCACCTGAGTGTGCCCAAGTATCACTGCACCGACTGCAATCGCTATTTCCGGCATCGGTTTACCGGGATTCGGCCCAGGCTGCGCGCGACCGAGGCCTATCGGCTGGAGGTATTCGAGGCTCACGAAGGCGGCGTCAGCCAGCGCAAGCTGAGAGCCACTCACCGCATCGGCAGCGCCACGGTCGAACGCTGGTATCAATCGTTCGTCAAGCAACGCGTATCCGAACTCTCGGGGCGTGCTTGCCCGCAGGTGCTCGGTATCGATGAACATTTTTTCAGCCGTAAAAAGGGCTACGCCACCACCTTGGTCGACTTAAAGAACCACAAGGTCTTTGACGTAACGCTGGGGCGTTCGGCAGCGAGCCTGCACGGGTATTTGAAGCGTTTGCCGGGTAAAGAACAGGTGCGCGTGATCGTGATGGATCTGTCCGAGACCTATCGTCGGATCGCTCAACAGCACTTCCCCAACGCCATGATTGTGGCCGACCGCTTCCACGTCATTCGACTGGTGAACCAGCATTTCTTAAAGCTATGGCAACAACACGATCCCGACGGTCGTAAAAACCGGGGGCTGTTGAGTCTGATGCGTCGTCATCGCTGGAAGTTGACCGCCATTCAGAAGGAAAGGCTGCACCGCTATCTGGCGCAGATGCCGGTGCTGCAGGCGTTGTATTTCGCCAAACAGCAGCTCAACGGATTTCTGGTTTTGAAGAGCTTAAAGGCCAAACGCGCACAAAAAATGCTGCCGAAATTCCTGGCTCTGATCCGGCAGTTCGAGCAAAGTCCAGCCAAGGCGCTGGCGGCGACGTTACTATCGTGGCTCGAGCCCATCGTGCGGATGTGGCGGTTCACTAAATCCAACGGGATTACCGAGGGCTTCCACACGAAGATGGAAATGCTCTCGCGCCGGGCGTTTGGGTTCAGAAATTTTGAGAATTACCGCATGAGAGTCTTGGCTCAGTGCGGTTGGAACGGTGTGATTAACCGGGTCTGATGAATGCTCATCCCCCGTTTATGGGGTAGAGCCCCCCCGTACTACCCGAGCCAATGCGGAACGTCTTCTTAGTTGGCGAGAGTGACGGCTAACCTTGAAAAGGACTGATTCTGGTGCCCGGGGCCGGACTCGAACCGGCACGCCTTGCGGCGGGGGATTTTGAGTCCCCTGCGTCTACCAATTTCACCACCCGGGCAATCCCGGCGCGAACGGCCGGGGGAGGGAAGCGCGCATTATACCCATATTTCGAGTACTCTGTCCCCTAGTCCCCCTGGAGCAAATCATGGCTTACGCAACCGCACGTCACATCCTCGTCTCCACCGAAGCCCAGTGCAATGAATTGAAGGCCGCGATCGAGGGTGGCGCGGATTTCGCCGAGGTGGCCCGGCAATACTCGGCTTGCCCGTCCCGCGCCGCAGGCGGCGACTTAGGCACTTTCGGACCGGGCGAGATGGTGCCGGAGTTCGACAGGGTCGTCTTCAGTGCGCCGGTCAATGTAGTGCAGGGACCGGTGAAGACACAGTTCGGCTACCACTTGGTGGAAGTCACCAGCCGGCAGGACTGACCGCGTCGGTTCGGCGCGTCTTCGAGGCGAAGGCGGTTGGCTCGGTACGGCGAACGGGCAGCCCCGCCAGCCGGGTTATCATGGCTGGTTTTCCGCTAATTTTTCAAGCCCTTAGCCGTGCCCGAGCTGACTCTCGACGATTTCGACTATGCGCTCCCGCCCGAGCTGATTGCGCAAACTCCCGCCGCCGACCGCACCGCCAGTCGCCTCCTGCACTTGGACGCCCGCGGCGACCTGCACGACCGTCGGTTTGCCGATCTGCCGGGCCTGCTGCGCCCGAACGACCTGCTGATTTTCAACGATACCCGCGTCATCAAGGCGCGCCTGTTCGGTGAAAAGAGCAGCGGTGGCAAGGTGGAAGTGCTAGTCGAGCGCATCATTGAAGCCGACCGGGCGCTGGTCCATTTGCGTGCAAGCAAGTCGCCCAAACCCGGTGCGGTCATGCGCCTGGCCGATGCTTTCGAGGTGACGATGCTGGGGCGCGAGGGCGACCTGTTCGATTTGCGCTTCCCAGGGCCGGTGCTGGAATTGCTCGCACAGTACGGGCAGACACCCCTCCCGCCCTACATTACCCACGCCCCGGACGCGGGCGACGACACCCGGTACCAGACGGTCTATGCGCGCGAACCCGGCGCGGTCGCGGCGCCCACGGCCGGCCTGCATTTCGATGAACCTTTGCTCGAGACGCTGCGGGCGCAGGGCATCCGGATGGCTTTCGTGACCCTGCACGTGGGCGCAGGCACATTTCTTCCGGTCCGCGCGGAAAAGGTATCCGAGCACGTGATGCACAGCGAGCTGTACACGCTTCCCCAGAAAACGGCAGATGCCATCGCCCAAGCCCGCGATGCCGGCGGCCGGGTGATCGCGGTAGGCACGACCAGCGTGCGCGCGCTGGAGTCGGCGGCGGCGGCGCATTGGCCGCTGCGGGAAACCCGGGGGGACACACGCCTTTTCATCACGCCGGGCTTCGAGTTCCGCGTCGTGGATGCGATGGTGACCAATTTTCACCTGCCCAAGTCGACGTTGATGATGTTGGTTTCCGCCTTTGCCGGCATGGAACCCATCCGCCGCGCGTATGCGCATGCCGTGGCGGAGCGCTACCGGTTCTTCAGCTACGGCGACGCGATGTTTATAGAACGATGAACGGACTCAAATTCGAACTGCTGGCCACCGACGGCCAGGCGCGGCGCGGCCGCGTCACGCTGAATCACGGGGTGGTGGAAACGCCCATCTTCATGCCCGTAGGCACGTACGGCACGGTCAAGGCCATGGCGCCCAACGAACTCGTGGAGATCGGGGCGCAGATCGTATTGGGCAATACGTTCCACCTGTGGCTACGCCCCGGCACGGAGATCATCGACGCCCATGGCGGCCTGCACGGATTCATGCAGTGGCACAAGCCCATCCTGACGGATTCCGGCGGATTCCAGGTATTCAGCCTCGAAGGCCTGCGCAAGATCACCGAGGAAGGCGTGCGGTTCGCCTCCCCCATCGACGGCGCGCGCCTGATGCTGACCCCAGAGGAATCCATGCGCATCCAGCGCAGCCTGAACTCCGATATCGCCATGGTGTTCGACGAGTGCACGCCCTACGAGATCGACGGCCGCCCTGCGACCGCGGACGAGGCCGCGACCTCGATGCGCATGTCGCTGCGCTGGGCGCGGCGCTCGCGCACGGAGTTCGACCGGCTGGAGAATCCCAATGCCTTGTTCGGCATCGTGCAGGGCGGCATGTATGAACACCTGCGCGATGAATCCCTCGCTGGCCTCACCGACATCGGCTTTCATGGGTATGCGATCGGCGGCCTTTCCGTTGGCGAACCCAAGGAAGACATGCAGCGCATCCTGGCGCACGTCGCGCCACGCCTGCCCCAGGACGCCCCCCGCTATTTGATGGGCGTCGGGACGCCGGAAGACCTGGTGGACGGCGTCGCCAACGGCGTCGATATGTTCGATTGCGTCATGCCGACCCGCAACGCACGCAACGGCTGGCTGTTCACCCGCTACGGCGATGTGAAGATCCGCAACGCCCGCTACCGGGACGATACCCGCCCGCTGGACGAAAGCTGCAGCTGCTATACCTGCCGCAATTTCTCGCGCGCCTATCTGCACCACCTGTTCCGGTCGAACGAGATCCTGGGCGCGCGGCTCAATACCATTCACAACCTGCACTATTACCTGAACCTGATGCAGGAGATGCGCGACGCCATTGCCGCCGGACGCTTTGCCGCCTGGCGCGCGGAGTTCGCAGCCAACCGCGCCAGGGGAGTGTAGGCCGCCGCGGGCGCAGTGCAAAGGGCGATGACAGTCTGCGCGACGCGTCCTCGCCCCTCGGCCCCCGCCCGGCCTCCATAGCGTCTAGAATGCCCCCTCACCTGGCGGTAAGGCGTGCCAGACACTTGCGGCGTTTGCCCACCGTGGCAACGATGTGGGTTATCCCTGAATACGCCCAGGCCCCTCCCAAGACGGCCTGGGCTACAATTTTGAGTTATTTTCGACGCAAGTCCTTGATTCCGGAGAAAAAATGTTGACAACCAACGCGCTCGCCAACGTCCTGGCGCAAGCTCCTGCGGCTGGCGGTGAAGGCGCCCTGATGGGAATGCTGCCCATCGTCCTGATGTTCGTGATCCTCTATTTCTTGATGATCCGGCCTCAGATGAAGCGCCAAAAGGAGCACAAGAACATGATCGCCGCGCTGGCCAAAGGCGACGAGGTGGTCACGGCCGGAGGCATCCTGGGCAAGGTCGCGCAGGTCAGCGATACCTACATTTCGATGGAAATCGCGCGCGAAGGCGACAAGCCGGTCGAAGTGCTGGTCCAGAAGACCGCCGTTCAGGCCGTGCTGCCCAAGGGCACCATCAAGGCCCTGTGAGCCGGGCGCTCGCGTCCATGCCGCTCCCGCGGCATCGATGCCTTGCAGGGGGCGGGCGCCAAGCGCCGCCCCTTTTTCGCATTCTGCGGCGTACCCCCGACGGGGTACTGGCGCCGACGCTCCAGCCTTCCGAGGTTTGATTACCGATGAATCGCTACCCTCTCTGGAAGTACATCATGATCGCGGTCGCGGTCGTGCTTGGCTTCATCTACACACTGCCGAATTTCTTCGGCGAATCCCCCGCCGTACAAGTCTCCAGCGCCAAGGCCACCGTCAAGGTGGATAACGACATGACCCAACGCGTAGACGAAATCCTGCGCGGCGCTGGGATCTCCAACACGGGGCTGTACTTCGAGCAGAATGGGCCGGTCGGCACAGTACGGGTACGCCTGGCCTCGACCGACCTACAGCTTCGCGCACGCGACCTGCTCGAGAAGGCGCTCAACCCCGACCCTTCGGATCCGAGCTACGTCGTCGCGCTGAACCTGCTTTCGGCCTCTCCCGCCTGGCTGCGCTCCCTGCACGCCTTGCCCATGTACCTTGGACTGGACCTGCGCGGAGGCGTGCACTTCCTGCTGCAGGTAGACATGAAGGGCGCGCTGACCAAGCGCTATGACGCGATCACCGGCGACGTGCGCACGCTGCTGCGAGACAAGAACATCCGCCACGGCGGCATCGAGCGCGTCGGGCAAACCATAGAAATCAAGCTGCGCGATGCCGCCACGCGCGACAATGCGCGCAACGTGCTGCGCGACGCGCTGCCCGATCTCCAGCTCACCGAGCAGGACGCCGCCGGCGAGTTCAAGCTGATCGGCACGCTCAGCCCGCAAGCCATCAAGACCGCGCAAGACAACGCGCTGCGCCAGAACATTACGACGCTGCACAACCGCATCAACGAGCTTGGCGTGGCCGAGCCGGTCATCCAGCAACAAGGCGCGGACCGCATCGTCGTCCAGCTGCCCGGCGTGCAGGACGTCGCCAAGGCCAAGGACATCCTGGGCCGGACCGCCACCCTGGAGGTACGCTTGGTGGACGATTCGCCCGAAGCGCTGAGCGCACTCGCGAGCGGAACCGTTCCCTTTGGCCTGGAACGCTATACCGACCGCGACGGGCGGCCCGTCCTGGTACGCCGCCAGGTCATCCTGACCGGCGAAAACCTACAGGACGCCCAAGCCGGCTTCGACGGCCAGACCCAACAGCCCGCCGTGCACCTCACGCTGGACGCCAAGGGCGCCCGCATTTTCCGCGACGTCACCCGCGACAACGTCGGCAAGCGCATGGCCATCCTGTTGTTCGAGAAAGGCAAGGGCGAGGTCGTCACCGCCCCCGTCATCCGCACGGAAATCGGCGGCGGCCGCGTGCAAATCTCCGGCAGCATGACCACCGTCGAGGCCAACGACGTCGCCCTGCTGCTGCGCGCCGGCTCCCTGGCCGCGCCCATGGAGATCATCGAAGAACGTACCATCGGCCCGAGCCTCGGCGCGGACAACATCAAGAAGGGCTTCGACTCGGTGGTCTACGGCTTCGCCGCCATCGCGATCTTCATCATGCTCTACTATGGGCTGTTCGGGGTGTTCTCGGTCATCGCGCTGGCCGTGAACCTGCTCTTGCTGATCGCACTGCTGTCCATGCTGCAGGCCACGCTGACGCTTCCGGGCATCGCTGCCATCGCCCTCACGCTAGGCATGGCGATCGACGCCAACGTGCTGATCAACGAACGGATACGCGAGGAATTGCGTAACGGCGCCACCCCGCAGCAAGCCATCCACTACGGGTTCGAGCGCGCCTGGGGCACGATCCTGGACTCCAACGTGACCACGCTGATCGCTGCCGTCGCCCTGCTGGCCTTCGGTTCCGGCCCCGTGCGCGGCTTCGCGATCGTCCACACCATAGGCATCCTGACCTCGATGTTCTCTGCCGTCGTCGGCGCGCGCGCGCTGGCCAACCTCTGGTACGGCCGACGCAAGAAGCTCACCAAGATATCGATCGGCCAGGTCTGGAAACCCGAATAGGTCGCACACCATGGAATTTTTCCGCATCCGCAAGACCATCCCGTTCATGCGCCATGCATTGGTGCTGAACGTCATCAGCCTAATCACCTTCCTCGCGGCGGTGTTCTTCATCGCGACCAAGGGCTTTCACCTGTCGATCGAGTTCACCGGCGGCACGGTCATGGAGGTCGCCTACCCGCAGGCCGTGGAACTGGACCAGGTCCGCTCCACCATTGCCGCAAAGGGATACAGCGACTTCCAGGTGCAGAACTTCGGCACCTCGCGCGACGTGATGATTCGCCTGCCCAACGTCGAAGGCAAGACGTCGACGCAGCAGAGCAACGAAGTCATCGAAGCCTTGAAGGCCTCCGATCCGGGCGTCGAACTGCGTCGGGTTGAGTACGTCGGCCCCCAGGTAGGCAGGGAGCTCGCCGAGGACGGCCTGCTCGCACTGCTTTTCGTGGTGATCGGCATCATGGTCTACCTCGCCTTCCGCTTCGAATGGAAGTTCGCCGTGGCCGGCGTGGTAGCCAACCTGCACGACGTCGTCATCATCCTGGGCTTTTTCGCCTTCTTCCAATGGGAGTTCTCGCTGCCGGTCCTGGCTGCCGTGCTGGCCGTGCTGGGCTACTCGGTGAACGAATCCGTGGTCATCATGGACCGGATCCGCGAGAACTTCCGCAAGCAGCGCAAGGCCACCGTCAGGGAAGTCATCGACAGCGCCATCACGGCCACCATTTCCCGCACCATCATCACCCACGGCTCGACCCAGATGATGGTGATCGCGATGCTGATTTTCGGCGGTCCGTCGCTGCACTATTTTTCGCTGGCCCTGACCATCGGCATCTGGTTCGGCATTTATTCGTCGGTGTTCGTGGCCGCCGCCATCGCCATGTGGCTGGGCGTCAAGCGCGAAGACCTGGTCAAGCCAGTCAAGAAGAATACGGAAGAGGTCGTCGGCTAACCCGCCACTTCCCTACTCTCCCACGCCCGGCGCCGCCGGGCGTTTTTTTGCATTCAGAACGACTGGGCGACGCCCGCGGCGCGCGCCACCTCGACGAAAGAGGCCACGAAAGGATCGACCAGGCGGGGGATCTCCCGTCCTTTCTTGGTGATGCGATAAAAATCGATCTCGACTGAAGGGCGCTGGAGCAATGCGACCTCCACCCCCAGGCGCTGGCAAATAGGCAAAGCGAACGACGGGACGAACCCGATGCCGAACCCGCCCGCTGCCATCGCGATGATGGTCGGCATGCTGGCATAAGCCGGCCGCTCTTCATGGGCCCGACCGATTTTCTCCAGGTACTCATCGATCAGGCCCTGGCTCGGATCGGCGGAAGCCAGGATGGGAAGCTTGGGCAATTGCGCCCAGCGGATCACGGGCAGGCCTCCGCCGCGGGCGGGCTTGAGATCCAGCGTGCCGGGCCTGGCGATGCAGAGCAAGCGGCACTTGAACAACGAGAGCCGGTCCGTGCCCGACGTGGTGCTGGGCTGCGCGCAAAACCCCACGTCTACCTCCCCGCTCTCTACCATCGCCAATATTCGCTCTTTGTTCACGTCGCGCAGCCGGACCGTTACGCCCGGCTCGAGCTCCGCGAAGCGCTTGCAAACGTCTGCCAAGAGACTCACGGCGACGACGGGCGCTACGGCGACCGTCAGCACGCGCTTGGCGTGGGCGCTGATCTTGCCCAGGGCAACGCATGCCTCGTCGAACTCGGCGAGCATGCGTTCTGCACGGGGCACCAGCTGCTGCCCGGCCGGCGTGAGGGACACCGCCCGCGTCGTCCTATCGAACAAGCGACAGTCGAACTGGGCCTCCAGGTCGCGCATCATGAAACTCAACCCGGCTTGGGTGATATGTAACTGCTCGGCCGCCCGCGTGAAACTTTGCAGTCGCGCCAGGCACAGGAACGCCTTCAACTGCCGCGTCGAGACATTCATAAGAATCACTTTTTAGTTAACAAGTCTTCCTCACTTTACTTGTTAAATGACCAGCCGTCTAATGAGGCCGTTCACCAGGCGCCGAGACGCCCATTCATGCGACAAGAACTATGACGAACGCTTCAAACGAGACGCTCATCGACCTCATCTACGCCGAGGCCCGCCACTTGGATGAGCAACGGTGGGAGGAATGGCTGGATCTTTATTTGCCGGATGCCGTCTTCTGGGTGCCCGCATGGAAGGACGATCACGTTCCCACGAGCGATCCGTCCAGGGAGGTATCGCTCATCTACGCCTGCGGCCGCAACAGGCTGGAAGAACGCGTCAAGCGCGCGACGGGAACGAAATCCCTCGCATCCCAGCCGCTGCCGCGTACGATGCACTGCATCACGAACCCGCTCGTCGCCCGGGACGATTCCACCGACGCATGGATCGTGCGATCGTACTGCGTGACGCATGTCTATGACCTGCGCACCGAGGCCTTGCGCACATCGGCCGCCCGCTATGAGCACACGCTCCTGATGCGCAATGGACTGCCGCGCATCGCGCGCAAGAAGGCGCTGCTGATCAACGACAAAGTGCCAACCGTGCTCGATTTCTACTGCATCTGACGGGAAAGGAAATGGCGATGCAGCAATTAGATTTGGCCAAGCTCCTGGACGACCGTCCCAACGAAGGCGTGTTCCGCGTCCATCGAGACGCCTTCGTCAGCCCGGAGATCTTCGAACACGAATTGGCGTCGATCTTCGAGCGCACGTGGGTATTCGTCGGGCTGAAGACGCAACTGCAGGAAGCACACGATTTTTTCACGACCCGGATAGGCCGCCAGCCGATCCTGGTCACGCGGGACGGCGAAGGCAAGCTTCACTGCCTGCTGAACTCGTGCCGGCACCGGGGCATGATGCTTACGTCCCGGCGCAGCGGCAATAGGCGTACCCATACCTGCCGCTACCACGGTTGGGTCTATGGGAGCGACGGCAGCAACCAGTACGTCACCAACCAGGAAGAGGGCCGCTATCCGGACTGGTTCGACGCTGCCGAACACGGGCTGGCGCCCGTCGCCCGCTTCGACAGCTACCGCGATTTCCTCTTTGCCAGCCTCTCGGAAGACGTGCCCTCCCTTTCCGAATATCTCGGCGACGCGCGCGTCTTCCTGGACCTCATCGCCGACCAGGGACCCGAGGGCCTGGAGTTCGTGCCCGGAAGTACTAGCTACACGTTCGACGCCAACTGGAAGCTGCAGTTGGAAAATTCGCTGGACATGTACCACTTTTCATCCACGCACGCATCGTACGTGGAGCTCCTGGCGCGCCGGCCGGCAGAGGCCTACGCGGGCGGTCCGCCCCCAGCCGTGCCGGAAACCCAGGGTACCTTCAGTTTCGGACACGGGCATGCAGTGACCTGGCGAGAAAGCCGGGCGACGGCTGCGCTCCTTGCCCGGCGCCGGCAAGCCTACGCCGCCACGATGGACGAAACCCGCCTGCGTTGGGCCTTGCGCGCCAGGAACCTGACCATCTTCCCCAATCTGCAAATCGTGGACAACGTCACCAGCATGATGCTCCGGGTCATCCATCCGCTGGCCGTGGACAAGACAGAAATGCGGACTTTCTGCCTCGCCCCCAAGGGTGAGGATGAGGACATGCGCGCCGCCCGCATCAGGGACTACGAAGACTTCTTCAACGCGAGCGGCCTCGCCACGCCCGACGACAACGTCGCGTACGAGTACAGCCAAGCGGGTTTCCCGGCCAAGGCTGCCGGCTGGACGGCCGGTTATCTACGCGGACTGGACACCCGCGACATGCCGCCCCTCGCGCCCTACAGTGCAGAACTCGGCATGCAGCGCGTCGACGGCCGGCTTGGGCCTCGCACCATGGGAGACGAAACTTGCTTTCATGACGGCTATCGCGAGTGGTATCGGCTGATGTGCCGTGCGCAACAGCCATAGTGATGCGCCCCCCTGCACCGACCTGCCGCCTCACCCACCATACCTATAACCGGAGACACGTATGACCGCTCGTCGAAACTTCCTGGCTGCCGCGCTCGCGGCCACAGCTGCCTTGGCCGGCCCTGCCAGCGCCCAGACTTCCTACCCCCACGGGCCGACCACGATGATCGTGCCCTTCCCCGCCGGCGGGCCCACGGACGTGCTGGCCCGCATCGTGAGCCAGCAATTGGCGGAGACCTGGAAACACCCGGTGATCGTCGATTACAAGCCTGGCGCGAGCACCATGCTGGGCACCGCGGCGGTCGCCAAGGCGGCCCCGGACGGCTACACCATCGGCGTCGTGAACTCGGCATTTGTGATCAATCCCAGCCTGCAGAAAAAACTGCTCTACAAGAACGAGGATTTGACGGCCGTCTCCCAATTGATCCGGGTGCCCCTGGCCATCGCCGCCAATCCCAATGCACCCTTCAATACCCTCGACGAAATGATCGACTATGCGAAGCGCAATCCGGGCAAGCTCACCTACGCGAGCCCCGGCACCGGAGGCACCTCGCATTTGGCCGGCCAACTCCTCGCGCGCCAGGCGGACATCCAGATCACCCACATTCCCTACAAGGGAAGCGCCCCCGCACATACCGACGTCATCGGCGGCCGCGTCATGGTCATGATAGACCCGATCTTTTCTCTCATGCCGCACATTCAATCCGGCAGGTTGAAAATGCTTGCGACGACGGGCCCGCAGCGCGAGGCGGCCTATCCCAACTATGCGGCAGTCGCGGAAAAATATCCCGGCTTCTCCGTCCAGGCGCTCATCGGGCTGGTCGTCCCCACGGGCACGCCTGCGGCAATCATCGACAAGATCCAACGCGATACCGCGGCGGCATTGGCCCTGCCTGCGGTCAAGAAGCGCGTGGAAGACTTGGGAATGGTGATCGTCGCATCCCGCCCCGCCGAGTTCGCCGCCCAAATCAAGAAAGAGACGGAACAGTGGGCGCAGGTCATCCGCGAGGCGAACATCGAACTGCAGGAATAGCGGCGTGGCAGCCTACGGATAAGTTGGGCGATGGCACAATAAGGCACCTTTGACCTCGACGGTTTGCCTATGTCCACTCCAAGCAAAATCCGCGTCTGGGACCTTCCGGTACGCATTTTCCATTGGCTGCTGGTCGCCTGTGTCGTCGGTGCATACGTGACCATCAAGGCCGGCGGCCTCTGGACCGAGTACCACATGCTGTTCGGCTATGCTGTCTTGGGGCTGATCCTGTTCCGCATCGTGTGGGGCTTCGTAGGCAGCCAGCATGCGCGGTTCTCGAGTTTCCTGCGCGGACCGTGCGCGGTCCTGGCGTATCTGAAAGGAACGACGCCCCGCCGCCCTGGCCACAACCCCTTGGGGGCATGGTCCGTCTTGGCGATGATCCTGCTGCTGGGCTACCAGGCCGTCACGGGGCTCTTCGCCAACGACGACATCTTCACCGAAGGCCCGTTGGCAAGCCTGGTCGACAAAGCATGGTCCGACCGGCTCACCGGTCTTCACAAGCTGAACGAGTGGATCATTCTTGCCCTGGTTGCGCTCCACGTGGCCGCGATCCTCTGGTATCGCGTAGCGAAAAAACAGAAGCTCACGCGCGCCATGATCACCGGCGATGCGCCTGCCTCCGAATTCGCCCCCGGGGCTGACTCCACGCGCGACACGACAGGAACGAGACTGCTCGCCCTCGCCATCGCCGCCATCGTCGCAGCCGTGGTGTATGGCATCGTGTCGATGCGCCCTGCCGGCTTCTGACCGCCTTGCGGGTCGTTCAGTTGAGGCGGCCTCCGTGCCGCCCGCCCCCTGACGACGGCCCGCCGCGACCGCCTCCAGCAGGTGGTCCCATGGAGCCGCGCCCCATGTCTCGGCCGCCCATCTCCCTGCCTCCGAACGGGCGGCCTGCCTGCGGTCCGCCCACTCCGCGCGCGGGCCCGCTTTCCCACTTCGGTCTGGCGTGAGGACTAGGTGTGCCGGAGCGACCGCCGGCCCCCCATCCTCCTTCCCGCCCCGTTTGCACGCCCCCCGAAGGCCGCGACACGCCAGTGCCGGGCGCCCTCACCGTCACGTCCCGCCCCCGGTCCGTGGACGGCCCGCGCGGGGAGATGTTGGGGCGGCGGCCGCCCTGGACCGGGCGATCGAGGCCCGAAGCGCGCGGCCCTTCCTCAGCGCGGCCCGGGGGCCGCCCTGGCGCTCCTCTCGGGAGCATGCCGTGTTGCCCATTGCCCCAAGCCGCGCCGCGGTCATGCAAGGCCGTGCGATCGATATGCGGCAACTCCCGCCGAAAACCGTCTGCGCGCGGACGATAATTCTCCCGACTGGCAAAACGGGAGTCTCCGCCGTGAAAACCGTGCCCGTGCGAAGGCAGGCGGTACGCCACGTTGCGCCGGTGATGCGGATCGTGCTTCCAGTCGACGTGGCTGAACCGGGTACGATTGAAGCGGTTGTAGTGATGAACGTTGACCACCTTCACCCTGTGGGCATGCCAGTCATAACCGCTCCAGAGCGCATGGCCGATGAAAAGCCCGACGCCAAATGAGAACACCGTGCCGGCGACGGCGTATCCCGGTGGATGCCAATAAAACGGCGGGAAGGCGGGATAGAGCCACGGTCCATACACGACGGCCGGATCGTAGATCGGGACATAGACCACTTCGGGCCTGGCTGGCTCGATGCGGATGACCGTCGAGCCACCCGAGGAGGGGGTGACCGTGACGGTCTGCTCGGAGCTGGAATTCAGGTTGCCCGCGGCCTGCGCGCGCGCACGCAAGGCCTGCACAGTGTCCATCAAGGCATCCTGCTGCGCCAAGAACACATCTCCCAGGCGAGAGGTCCAGCTCAGGCGCTCGTTCATCATCTCCAGCACAGTCGGGAACGCCGCCAGCGACTTCACGCTGGGATCCCAGTCCTGGTCCTGCAAAGCCGACTCCAGCGCCTCTCCCTGGAGATCGGGGTGGGCCTTGCGCCAGCGTGCGGCTTCCACGACCTCCAGCGGATACGTCGACGCCATCAAAATCTGCGACAGCAAGGCGTCCGGATACAGGGCGATGGGCGCGACGAGCTGCTCGAGCTCCGCCGCCTGGGCCAGGCTGCTACGGGCAGACACCGAGCCCTGGGCTGCAACCGGCCCGGCAGGCGTCACGGTGGCAAATGCCGCGGCCAGGCAAAACGCGATTCGGGAAATGGAAGCCATGGGGCCTCCTTGAAACGAGGGACACCGTATTCGACCGCTCCGCCATGAAAAAAGCCAGGGCATGGCCCCGGCTTTTTTGAAACAAATCACTTACAAATCACGAAAGCTATTTCAGTCGATTACCGGTTGCGGAAATTATCGTGGCACGCCTTGCAGCTCGCTCCCACCGCACCGTAGGCGGTTCGCACCTGGGCCAAGTCCCCCGACTGCGCAGCGGCGACCAGCTTGGCGATGTCGCCCTGCAAACGCTCCTGCGCCTGCTTGAACTTGGCGCCTTCCGACCACACGGCCGGGCGTGCGGCGCCGCCTTCGGTACCTTGTCCGAACGCGCTCCACGGCAGCTTGGACATCATCGCGACGATCTCTACGTCTGCCTTGACCTGCTCCGGGTCATACGGTTGCTGGCCACGCACCACCGGCGCGATGCGGCCGAAATGATTGGCCATGACGGTCAGTACCGATTGGCGGTACTTGATGGCATCCTCGGGTTTGGCGAACTGAGCGGCCGCAGTGCCGGGAGCCAGCAAGGGCGCCGCCGCAACACAGGCTACAGACAGTACACGCGCGAGTTTCTTCATCAAGGGCTCCCAAGAGGAACGGAACAGAATTGGAGTACCGCGAAATTAAACCAAGCGCCCCCGCGAGGGAAGCACCAGCCTCCCCCATGCGGCGAGAAACAATAGGAGGGACGCTCAGAGCGATCGCGCCAGCTTGGCCGCCAGGCCGATGTAACTGCGAGGCGTCATCGCCAACAATCTGGCCTTCGGTTCTTCGGGAAGTTCCAATCCCAGGATGAATTCGCGCAGGGCTTCTTCGCTGATGCCCTTGCCGCGGGTCAGTTCCTTCAGGCGCTCGTAGGGCTGGGGCAGGCCATAACGACGCATGACCGTCTGGACGGGTTCGGCCAGCACTTCCCAGCAGCTGTCCAGATCGGCATCGATGGCGGATGCGTTGATCTCAAGCTTATCCAGGCCGCGCAGGCACGCGTCGTAGGCCACCAGGCAGTACCCGAAGGCCACGCCCAAATTGCGTAGTACGGTGGAATCGGTCAAATCGCGCTGCCAGCGGGAAATGGGCAGCTTGTCGGCAAGGTGGCGCAGGGTGGCGTTGGCCAAGCCCAGGTTGCCTTCGGAGTTTTCGAAGTCGATGGGGTTGACCTTGTGCGGCATGGTCGACGAGCCGATCTCGCCGGCCTTCAGTCGCTGCTTGAAGTAGCCGAGCGAGATATAACCCCAGATGTCGCGGTTCACATCGATGAGGATGACATTGGCCCGCGTCACGGCATCGAACAGGGCTGCCATCCAGTCATGCGGCTCGATTTGGATGGTGTGGCGGTTCTGGGTCAGGCCGAGCCCCTTCAACACCTTCGCGCTAAAGGCCTCCCAATCGACTTCCGGATAAGCCGCCAGGTGGGCATTGAAATTACCGGTCGCGCCATTGAGCTTGGCCAGCGGCTCGACCCGCTCGATTTCCGAGATGGCCCGCCCCAGGCGCGCCGCCATGTTGGCGAACTCCTTGCCCATGGTGGTGGGGCTGGCGGGTTGGCCGTGCGTGCGCGATAGCAGCGGCTGGTCGGCATGCTGGTCGGCCAGCGCAGCGAGCTTGTCGTAGACCTTGCGCAGCGACGGGACGAGCACCTGGTCCCGGGCGGCGCGCAGCATCAACGCGTGCGACGTGTTGTTGATGTCTTCGGACGTGCAAGCGAAATGGATGAATTCGGCCGCCGCGCGCAGTTCTTCGTTGTCGGCGACTTTTTCCTTCAGCCAATACTCGACGGCCTTGACGTCGTGGTTGGTAGTGCGCTCGATTTCCTTGATGCGGGCGGCGTCGTCTTCCGAAAAATCGGACACTAGCTCGGCCAGCCGCTGGCGGGCAGCGACGCTAAACGGCTTGAGCTCCGGCAGGCCGGCGTCCGACAGGGCGACGAGCCACGCCACTTCGACCTGCACCCGATGATGCATGAAGCCGGCTTCGGACAAAAGCGGACGCAATTGCGCGCCACGGCTGGCATAGCGGCCGTCCAGCGGCGACAATGCATTGAGGGGGGTGAGTTGGTCGGAAGTTTTCATAAGCGCTTGAAAGTAAAAAGAAATTGTAGCACCGCAGCATTCGCGCAAGCGGTCTGAATGGTATACTCCGCGGCCCATTCCCACGCCCGCCGGATGGCTCGATTTTAGGCCTTCCCCTTTTCGCGCTATGAAATTGATCGGCTCTTTGGCCAGCCCCTTCGTCCGCAAAGTCCGCGTCGTCCTGGCGGAGAAGAAGCTCGACTATCAATTCGAGCTCGAAAACGTGTGGGCGGACGACACCCGCATCCAGGACTCGAACCCGCTAGGCAAAGTACCCTGCCTGATCATGGAGGACGGCGGCGCGGTCTTCGATTCGCGGGTCATCGCCGAATACCTGGACACCATCACGCCCGTATGCCGCCTCCTCCCCCAGTCCGGCCGCGACCGGGCGGAAGTCAAGTGCTGGGAAGCCTTGGCCGATGGGCTATTGGACGCCGCGGTGCTGATACGGATCGAGCATACCCAGCGCCCGGAAGGAATGCGCAGCGAGCGCTGGATCGCCCGGCAACGAGGCAAGATCATCGCCGCGCTGGAGGCGATGGAAACCGGCCTGGGCGACAAGCCGTTCTGCGCGGGCAACAGCTATACGTTGGCCGACGTGGCCGTGGGCTGCGCCCTTGGCTATCTGGACTTCCGCTTCCCTGAGCACGATTGGCGCTCGGACCACCCGCGGCTGGCCCGGTTGCTCGACAAACTGTCGCAACGTCCCTCATTCATCGAGACGGATCCCCGCAAGGCATAGGCTACGGGCGCCACAGGCCCCGGCGCGGCGCCACTGTTATGCTTCTCCGTTCTGCATGAACGGAGGCCTACAAGCCCTGGTTCGCCGCGCGATACACCGCCTTCTTCCTAGCAGTACTGGGCACCGTCGCATTCGGGGCCGCCAGCGTGAACGACCCTGACTGGAGCATCCTCGCGCTGGCGTTCGCCGGCCTGGCGATGCTCGGCGTCATCGACCTGGCCCAGACCAAGCACGCCATCCGTCGCAATTACCCTATCCTGGGCAACCTGCGCTTCCTGTTCGAATTCGTCCGCCCCGAGCTGCGCCAGCTGTCGGGCGGCAAACCCGTAGGCTTCAAGCTGTGCGTGGACCACCCCTGGGAGTGGTTTGCGATCGTCAAAGCCATGCTGAAAACCGGCATCACGCCGGACTTCATCGTGGTGGACGGTGCCGAAGGCGGCACTGCGGCTGCGTACAAGCCCAGGCGTGCCACACCGACAAATGCCCCACCGGCGTCACGACGCAGGATTCGCTGCGGCAACGTGCGCTCGTGGTGCCGGACAAAGCGGAGCGGGTCTACAAGTTCCACCGCAACACCTAGCGCGCCCTCAGCGAGCTGGTGTCGGCAGCGGGCCTGGACCATCCGTCCAAACTGAGCGCCGAACACATCGTCCGCCGCGTCTCGGGCAATGAAGTCAAACTGCTTTCCAGCCTCTTCCCCTTCCTCAAACGGGGCGAACTGCTCAGTGGCCTGCCTTCCTATACGGTTTACCGGAAATATTGGCCCATGGCCCAGGCCGAGTCGTTCGAGGCGATGCTGCAGCAGACCGAGGCCGCTTGAACGCGAGCCACTGAATCTCGACAAGCAAATCGGCGCTTCTTCCACAGCAGGTCAACTGATCAACGGCGGTGAGCACGCTGCTCTCCGCTGAGCCCCTTCATCTGCGTAGGGATTCCTGTCCTAGTGCCGCCGGCTCGCCGGAACGCGCTATGCGCCCTACGAGACGCAGAGCTATCCATCTTCACGCCTTTACGCCTCCGGTCAAAGCGCTCGAAGCTGAGACCTTTGTGCCGCGAGTTGTGGCCCGCGGTCCGACAGCAACACCTCTGCATCGGCAATTCGCCAACACTCTCAAGCTTAGCGAAGGGCAAAAAAACCTTGACCCCAATTTCCCTTGAAATTTATACTGTTCTCATACATCAACAGTCGTTCATGTATGTGAACACAAGACGAAGTATGGCAAGGTTGAAAGACCGGCCATACACCGGTTCGAAGAGGAAGTCAGTTGGAAGGAAACGAAAACATCGCGTCATCGGGCACCGAACGGCTATCCGGAGTGAAGAGCGCCTTGCGTGTGCTGGAAATCCTTGAGTTCTTCGCCCGAACGACGACGCCAGCCGCACTCACTCGGATAAGCGCAGAACTCGATATGCCCAAATCGAGCTGCCATGCCCTGATGGAAACGTTGAGAAACAGGGGCTACGTTTATTGGTTGGGAAAAGATCAGGGCTACTACCCCACCCGCCGCTGGCGGGACCTCGGAGAAGCGATCACCAAGCACGACCCAATTCTTTCTCTCGCCTCGCCGGTATTGCACGAAATCAGCGATCTCACCGGCGAAACAGCCATCATCGCCAAGCAAGAGGGAACCACCGTCCTCTATCTAGAAGTGGTGGAACCTAACCGCACACTTCGCTTCACCGCCTACGCAGGCCAAATCAAGCCCATGCATAGCGCCGCCTCGGGCCGGGCGCTCTTGGCTTTGCTTCCCCCCGACGAACGCGAACAAGTCCTCGCACAACTCGAGCTGTGCGCTTACTCACCCTATACGGTGACTGACCTAGAAAAGCTGCGCAAGACGATTTCCGAGGGAGAGCGGCTCGGCTACCACGTCGCAATTGGCGAATACCAACCTGATACGACAGCAATCGCTACGGGTTTCCGGTTCGGCAGCGAGACATATGCCCTATTGATAGGGGGACCGACATTGCGATTACAGGAGCGTATCGCCGAAGTCGGCAACTTGCTGGTAGCACGAGCAAAAAGCATCGCAGAGTTAGGTTAACCAAGCCATGCGCTCATCTCGAGAGAAGGAGGAATACATGAGGACGTGGAACGATCCAACCGGCGCCAATAACGATCAGCCCGAGGTCATGCCAGGAGATCTACGCCAACCCCCGTGGCACCACGTCATCCCGGAGGACGAGCAGGCCATTTACCGAGCAGCGGGTTTCGGCACCCCCTTCAAAGGACAAATCAGCCCTGCATTGTTGGTCATCGATTTGCAATACCGCTCGGTCGGCCACAAATGCCTACCTGTAATGGACTCGATCCGGGAAGAGTACCCAACGAGTTGCGGAGAGCACGGGTGGCGCGCAGTGCCACATGTCGCGAGGCTAATGAAGAAATTCCGGGAGATGGGGTGTCCTGTGATATTCCCGCACGTTGCTCCCAAGAGTGCCGCGGATGGGGGTAGGTTCGCCGACAAAGCGCCGGCAGTTATGTCCATCCCGGCAAGAGGGTATCAATTCGTAGAAGAAGTCGCGCCGTGCGAAGGCGAGATCGTGATTCCGAAATATCACCCAAGCGCATTTTTCGGAACACCTCTCATCAGCCACCTCATCAATCTGAAAGTCGATACGGTATTCCTAACCGGATGTACGACGAGCGGCTGCATTAGAGCTTCAGCCATCGACGCGACCTCTTACGGCCTTCGAATCGTCGTTCCTCATGAATGCGTTTTCGACAGGTCACAAGTATCGCACGCAGTGAACCTGTTCGACATGGCTAGCAAGTACGCCGATGTGATGCCTACCGATGATGCGCTCGCCCTCATGGACGAACGAATCAAGAAACCCGGCTAACCCGAAGGTGCAATCTACGACTCGCTCTAATCGCGAGCGGGCACGATGCGCACCTCCTTACTCAACCCATGGGTCAACACAAGGCCTACTCTCTAGGGGGAATGATGATGTCGAAGAAGCTCAGCAAGACTGGCTGGTTGGCACGCAGCCTAATCTCCGCCGCCTTCGTTATGTCGTGTTTACAGCCAGCCAGCGCCGCGGACGCTTTTCCGAGACAAAGTATGCGCATGCTCGTGCCGTACGCACCTGGAGGCGCGGTAGACAGCCTAGCTCGTTTGCTCAGCCAAAAAATGAGCGAAAGCTTTCATCAAACCATCGTCGTCGAGAACGCGCCCGGAGCTGCCGGAGTACTCGCTGTCAACGCGTTGATGCGATCCCCGTCTGACGGTCATACGTTGCTGCTAGCTGACAGCCAATTCATTATCGCCCCCATGCTGCTCAAGACTCCGCCCTACGACCCGGTGAAAGACCTCGCTCCCGTCGGGCTGGCAGGCACTGTACCCCTGTTTTTCCTCGTAAAGAACGATAAACCCTGGAAGAACCTGCAGCAGATGATCGACTACGCGAAGGCCAATCCAGGCAAACCGCTGACATACGGCACTGCTGGCGTTGGCAGCGTACACCATCTGTCGATGGAGGCTTTCAAGGCGGCCTCAAACTTGAATCTCGTCCATGTCCCTTATAAAGGCTCGGGGCAATCGGTACAAGGCATTCTGGCCGGCGATATCGACATTTTGGTCGCATCTCCCACTTCGGTTCAGGCCCACATTGAGGCTGGCACACTCCGTCAACTGGCGGTTACCAGTGGCACCCGCTCTCCTTTTGCACCCAACGTCCCGTCTATTGCAGAAACATACGGCGGCTACGACTACAGCACAGGTATAGGACTGCTCGCGCCCGCCGCCACGCCCTTGGCACTGAGAGAGCGCATTTCGGCCGCGTTAAATGCTGTCCTCAAATTGCCCGACGTCTCTCAGAGGCTGACCAAGGTCAATCAAATCATCATAAGCGGCGCTGGACCCACGGAGTACGCCGAAATCATCAAGACCGACAGCGCCCGATTCGCTACTGCGGTCAAACAGGCAGGCATAAGCGTCGACAACTGACATCACGATTACTTAATTCGCAACAGTATCAGGAGAGGCAATTGTGAATAATGTAGAGCCCCTACTCTTTCATGATTTGCAGCACCAGTTCGCGAAAACTCGCGAACCTTTAGCCGATGCGCGGCATCTTCCAGGTCAAGTTTATTCATCGCCAGAAATCGCCGCGCAGGAAAAAGACCGAATATTCATGAAAGAGTGGCTGTGCGTGGCCCATGTGGACGAGCTTCCCAATCCTGGCGATTACTTGACAAAGGAGATCGTCGGAGAGCCGTTCGTCGTCACACGAAATGCCGAAGGCCAGATCGTAGCGTTTATGAATATGTGCCTGCACCGTGGAGTCGCGGTCGCTTACGGTACGGGCAACGCAAAAGACTTCAGCTGCCCTTACCATGCTTGGCTGTACGACCTCGACGGCAAGCTGGTTACCGCTCCCAGACTGGAAAACGATTCTGCACCGCTCGGAAACAGCCGACTCCATCGTTTGCATTCAGTCGTTTGGCGAGGATGGATATTCGTTACGTTCAATCCAAATCCAATACCCTTTGAAGAGCACATCGGCGTACTCGGCGACGAACTTTGGTGGTTTCAAACGGACCAATGCGCCCTGGCAGACAAGATGGTTCTCGAAATCGACTGCAACTGGAAATTGTTGGTCGAAAACTTAGTCGACATTTATCACGTCCCCGTAATTCACAAAGGGACAATCGGCGCCTTCAACAACTATCGGAACCTGCAGGCCCGTCTTTATGAGCGCGGCTCGTGGGCTTATGACCAGAAGGGGCGCCCCCACTCGAAGACAGGTGAGCAACTATTCCCGACATTGCCATGGCTTGAAGGAAATGGCGCTGAAAACGCCACGCGCGCGGGCTTGTTCCCGAATATCAACATGTCCATGCGTTACGACAGCCTGCGCCTATGGCAAGCATGGCCCCGTGGCGTGGACAAAATGACCTTGGAGTGCTACTTCCTCTTCGACCCCAAGGCACTCAAGATGGAGGACTTCCATGATCGCCTGGATCACTATAGGACCTTCGTCCGACAAATCATCAAGGAAGACGCTGAAATGGTAGTGGCCCTCCAAAAAGCGATGAGCTCACGGTTCTACGAACCGGGACCGATGGCCAAAACAGAGATCGTCGTCCAACACCTGATGAAGTACTACCTCGAGGCAATGGGCATGTGACCGCGGCAACACGCGGAATAAAGAAACTGTAGGGAGCAGATCAATAACATGGTTGCAAGCTTGGAAACTTCCGTCCTGATTGTCGGAGCCGGCCCCGTCGGGTTATCCCTCGCGATCGATCTAGGTTCAAAAGGGATTGACTGCATCATCGTCGACCAACAAGAAAGCGTCGACGTTGTCTTGCCACGAGCTTCAGGTTTGAGCTCCCGTACGATGGAAATTTTCCGTCGCTGGGGAATTGTGGATATGGTCGCCAGTGCAGGCTTCCCTCAGGATTACGCACTAGATATCGTCTACTGCACGAGCCTGTGTGGATATGAGCTGGAACGGGAGCCCTATGCCCCGCTCGGCGGGCGCAAAATTCCTGACTTCACCCCTCAAGATAGACACCGCTGCCCTCAAAAATTTCTCGACCCGGTACTCGAAAAGGTAGCGACGAGCTATAACAGCGTTCGACTCATGCGCGAGCAGCGCTTGGAGCGCTTCGCATACGACGATGATGGGGTCACGGCGTATGTCCGGCACATTCGCGGTGGCAAGCGCAATAATTTCACTGGCGAAAACTTGGAAAAAGTCCAGATCGGAGGCGTGCCCGACGGTGACAATATCACCCGGATACGCGCGGCGTACATGGTAGCCTGCGACGGCGTTGACAGTGGTGTGCGCAACGCGCTGGAAATCGGAGTCTCTGGCATTCCTGTCATTAACTACACCGCAAGCTTGCTGGTATACAGCCCCAATCTACACCACAAGCACCCGATGGGAGCCGCGGAACGCTACATGCTGATTGGATCCGAGGGCATTTGGGGCAATCTCACTGTCGTCGATGGCCGAGACGAGTGGCGATTGTCACTTTCCGGTTCCGCAAGCAAGCTGGATCTAGCCAACATGGACGTCAATGCCCTTGTTCGCCGTTGCTTCGGTAGCGACGAGATCCCGTTTGAAGTGAAGGCGATTTCTCCGTGGCGCCGTCGCGAGATCGTCGCTGACCGATTTGTTCATGGAGGACGCATTTTCTTGGCCGGAGATGCCGCGCACGCCATGTCACCGACCGGTGGTTATGGCATGAACACAGGAATCGGCGACGCATTCGACTTGGGTTGGAAGCTTCAGGCGAACCTAGACGGCTGGGGTGGGAAGGCATTGCTCGAGTCTTATCACGATGATCGCTATCCCACAGCTCAGCGATTTGTGCGCGCGGCTACGGCTTTGTTCCGTCCGTGGGAGCTGGATCTCGACTACTCCAAGGTGTTGGACGACACGCCAGAAGGAGAACAAAGCAGGGCGCGTATCGGTGCCACGCTTAAAGAAGTGATGCTGCCGGAATGGGAAATCGCGGGCACGTCAATGGGTTACCGCTATGACGAATCTCGCGTTGTCATCAACGATGGCACGCCTCCTCCCCCGGATGAGCCCATGGTCTACGTACAAAGCTCTCGCCCCGGTTCGCGCGCACCGCATGCGTGGCTAGCCGACGGCTCCTCCACGCTCGACTGGTACGGCCAAGGCTTCGTGCTCGTTTCAGCGGCAGATGGTGTCGCCGGCACGCAACCATTCCTGAACGCTGCTGAAGAGCGCGGGATACCGATATCCGTTCAGGAAGCTCCACCAGCCGTGTCCGAGTTGTATGAGCGGCGCTACGTCCTGGTACGACCCGACGGACATGTAGCCTGGCGCGGCGATACCATTCCGCGAGATGTTGGTGCCGTGCTCGATACGGTCCGGGGAGTGTAGGGCCCCTACGCTCCGCACATCACTGTCAAAGCCGAGCCGGTGCGCATCTTTTCCCAAGAAACCCAGGAAGAAGCCGCACCGGTACCTTTCCACCGCATAGAAGGAGATATTGATGGCGTGGGTCATGATGGCACGCATGGGGGATTTCCAGGACGACATGCTTGCCTGCGAACACAACGGCGAGCATGTCGCATTGTTCCGCGTTGGAGAAACAATCCATGCGACGTCGAACGTCTGTACCCATGATTTCGCGCTGCTCACAGATGGTTTCTTCGAGGACAACTGCATCGAGTGTCCGCTACACGCCGCGCGGTTCGACGTGAGCACCGGAGAGGTGCAATGCGGACCCGCGCGAGAAAATCTTGCTGTCTATCCTGTCGAGGTTCGAGACGAAGAGATCTGGGTGGACTTATGAATGCCCACCTTGGCAATGTGCTGATAATCGGCGCAGGACATGCCGGCGCATCGGCCGCACGCGAACTCAGGCGGCTCGGCTACGATCGGCAAATCACCCTCGTAAGCGACGAATCGCACCTTCCGTACGAACGGCCAGCCTTGTCAAAAGGCATTTTGCAGGGCACAGGCCAGCTCGACAAAATAGCACTGTTCGGGCCAGACGAGTTAGCCGCACTCGACATTACCTTTCGGCCCGACTATCGGGTGACCGAACTTGACGTGAAGCGACGCCGAGTCTGCGATACCCGAGGTGATTGGCTGTCTTTCGACGCCTGCCTCATCGCGACCGGGGGACGCCCCCGCGTCCTTCCCACCCTACCGCCCGACGCAAAAGGTGTGCACTACTTACGCACGTTGGAAGATGCTCTCCGCCTACGAGATGCTTTGACACGCGTGCAATCGGTCTTAGTTGTTGGAGCGGGCTATCTCGGCCTGGAGGTCGCCTCGAGTGCGGCTGCGCTAGGTCGACAAGTCCATATCGTCGACACCGCCTCCCATCCGCTTTCGCGCAGCGCACCCATGATTCTAGGCCAGTGGCTGCATCAGCGGTGTTCCAAGGCTGGTATACAGACCATGCTAGGAAACGGGATTGCCTCGATTTCCCTCGAAGGTGACCACTACATTGCAACGCTGGACAATCACAGCAAGATCTTCGCAGACATCATCATCATCGCAGTCGGACAAGAGCCCAACATCGAACTTGCCAAGGCAGCAGGCCTATCCCTCGACGCCCTGAATGGGGGCATCCTGGTTGATGCATTGTGCACCACTAGCGAAACGGGCATTTATGCCGCTGGCGATTGCGTCAGCCAACGACATCCATGGTATGGGAATAGGATCCGCCTCGAATCTTGGCAATCGGCCAATGAGCAAGGATGCACGGCTGCAGCAGCCATGTTGGGCCTGCATCCCGCTCCGCGCGGCGTCCCTTGGTTCTGGACCGACATGCTTGATTGCAATATTCAAATCCTTGGAACGGCACGCGGAACGGTACTGTCGTACACCACTCGAGGCTCCCTTGTGGCCGAGGCCGAGCGCCCTAAGTTTCTCCTCCTTGGGATGGAAAACGATCGCCTGGTCCAGGTAATCGCTGTGAACGCAGGCGGAGATTTGCGTCTGCTGCGCAATCTCGTAGGCACCGACACTCCCGTGGATGCGCGCATATTGGCGGATGAAGGCATACCGCTCAAGTCCACCGTGCGCGAACTGCAGGCCTCAACGAATGAGCGTAGGTAACGACAGCATGTCCAGTCCAGTCTCTCCGCGCCCTGCCCCCTATGGAGGGCACGTTCACGCAAATGGAATCCGGCAACATTATTTGCATCACCCCGGCCCAGGCCGCTCCGTGATCATCGTTCCGGGTATTGTTAGCCCCGCCATTCTATGGACCCACATCGCAGAGCATCTTTCGGATTCCTGGGATATCTGGATACTCGACGTGCGAGGGCGAGGACTGAGTGAGCAGGGGGAGACTCTAGACTACGGACTGGACGTCTGTGCGGAAGACCTCGCAGCGTTTATCGCTGCTACCCGTTTGAACGTTCCCATCGTCATAGGCCATTCCATGGGAGCGCGGATAGCAGCACGCCTCGCCGCGCGATCGTCCGTAGTTGGCAAGGTGATCATGCTCGACCCGCCTGCTAGCGCTCCGGGAAGGCGTCCCTATCCCATTGCGTCCTCTCGAACGCTCGCAATGGTGAAAGCGGCAAGGCTCGGAGAAGGTGAGGCCTATTTACGTCAACCGGGTATCGCCCGCTGGCCTGAACCTCTGCTACGCCAACGTGCCGAATGGCTCGCCACATGCGACCCTCGCGCAATAGACGCCGCCTACCACGATTTTCATAGCCAAGACATCTATGACGACGTCTCACGAATCACTTGTCCTGTAACGCTCGTCGTCGCAGGTGCGAGCGGCGTGATCAACGCCGAAGAAGTCGAACAGTTCTTACGTAGCCAACCGCGACTGCGCATCATCGAAGCCCCTGGCGCGGCGCACCAGATCCAGGCGGAGAACGCCGACCTATGTCTGCGAATTCTCAGGCGGGCCCTGCAAGAAGGAGTGTAATGAAATGCCTACCCCCACATCTGCGGATTTTGACCTCGTGGAGTTGTTCCTAGAGGAACTTCGGCTGTGCAAAGTACATGAGGGCGAGCAGGTGGCCATTCTTAGCGCCACGGGAGAATGGTCCGAGTACGTTCAGGCACTGTTGAAGGCTGCCACTCGTCTTGGTGCCCAGGCTTTCAACCTTTCCGTCCAACGTGAGCAGCCTCGCCTGGCAGCCGTTCAGGGTCGCCATCCGTATGCAGGACGCGAACTATTGCTTGACATGCTCAAGCGCTGCGACATGGTCATCGATCTCGTGGGTCTGCTTTTCTCGCGCGAGCAGCTCGACATGCAAGCCGCTGGAGTACGCATTCTTAGAATCATGGAACCACCACATGTCCTGCGCGCGATGTTTCCTACTCCAGACCTCGCACGACGCGTGGAACGGGGCCGTGAAATTCTCATGCAGGGGCGCCACCTTCACATCACATCGCCCTATGGAACGGACATCGTTTACGAGTTGGGCCAGTATCCAGTCATGTCGGAATACGGCTATACGGAAGAACCGGGGCGATGGGACAACTTTCCGTCCGGTTTCGTTTTTACGCAAGCCAATGACGGTGCCGTGAATGGAACCGTCGTACTTCGGCAAGGGGATATCTTCGCCGCTTTCAAGCGTTACCTGCACTCCAACGTCGTCCTGACCGTCGAACGAGGCTACGTCGTCAAGATTGACGGAGACGGCCTAGATGCCGATCTGATGCGTACCTACATGGGAAGCTTTAAGGACCCCCGAGCATACGCCATATCACACATCGGCTGGGGCATGAACGACGCTGCGCGCTGGTATCACATGCATACCACCCGCCATCTCAATGACGAGCACATCATGAACGCGTTGTCGTTCTATGGAAACGTCTTGTTCTCGCTCGGCCCGAACGTGGAGCTAGGAGGAGACAACGATACCCCCTGCCACATGGACATCCCGATGCGCGGATGCAGCCTTAAACTAGATGGCGTGGATATCGTCCGGGACGGAGACATCGTGCACCCGGATTTGAAAGTGGAACGTCCTGTCAACCCGCCTACGACGACTCTACCGGCCTGACGAATAGTCAACGACGGAGCCTAACGCCTTCCTGCGTATCCAAGGCACTGTAACTCATAGGTAAGGCGAGTTCTCGAAAGAAAAGCGCGCCGCGGCGCGCTTTTCCATGTGCACGGCGGTCGACGCCGCAGCCCGTCACGCCTCAGGCTTCAGCCTGGACCGGGTTGCGCAGCACGCCGATCTTCTCGATCTCGATCTCGACGACGTCGCCCGGCTTCATCCACACTTGCGGATTGCGGGCCTGGCCGACGCCCGCGGGCGTACCCATGACGATGACGTCGCCCGGCTCCAGCGTGAGCACTTCGGTGAGCAGTTCGATGGTCTCGGGCACGTCGAAGATCATGTCGCTGGTGTTGGCGTCCTGCATGACCTGGCCGTTCAGGCGGCACTTGATGGACAGGTCGCGCGCGCCCGGGGGCAGCTCGTCGGCGGTCACCAGCGTCGGGCCGAAACCACCCGTGGCGTCGAAGTTCTTGCCGATGGTCCACTGGGGCGTGCGTTTCTGGTAGTCGCGTACCGAGATGTCGTTAAAGCAGGAGTAGCCGAAGACCAGGTCCAGCGCCTTGTCGCGCTTGACGTGGCGGCCGGCCTTGCCGATCACGACGGCGAGTTCCGCTTCATAGTCGAACTTGTCGGAAACGCGGGGGCGCAGCGTGGGCTCGCCGTGCGCGAGCAGCGAGGTCGCGCCACGGAAGAAGAACCAGGGGTATTCCGGTTTGTCGCGGCCACCTTCCTTGGCATGATCGTAGTAATTCAGGCCCAGGCAGATGATCTTGCCGGGCCGGGGAACAACCGGCGCATAGGCGAGGGAATCAAGGGACAGGCGGGGAGCGGACGAGGCGATGGCCGCCTTGCCGGCAGCCTGCAGGTCCACGCCGGCCTGCAGCGCGGCGCCCAAGTCGGCGGGCACCTGGGGTTGTGCCTGGTTCAGGTCGATGACGCCGTCGTCGGCCACGACGCCGAGGCGCACGGCGCCGTCTTTGCGGAAACTCACGAATCTCATCTCTAACTCCAGTGTGTGCAAGGGAAGAACGCGCATGCGCGACAGGCCGGCCATGCAGCGGCGCGCCTCGGGCGGCACATGCTCCTTTGGCCCCGCCATTTTATATATATTTTTCTTCGGCGCAATTTTTTGTACATATTTTCTCCACTATCGGCGATTTATACACATTCATATAAAATTGCCCCGACCTTTGCCAGTGCACTCCCGGGACGCCGGGCTTCTGGAGCATCCGTGGCACGAAACCCAGCCCATTCAGCCGACCAGGGCGCAGCCGCCCCCACCATGGCGTCTTCGCTCTACGACCGCATGCGCGCCGACCTGCTGGCGGGCCGCCTGCTGGCCCCCGGCCGCAAACTGCAAATCGAATTCCTCAGCCATCACTACGGCGCAGGACAAACGCCCGTGCGGGAAGCGCTGAACCGCCTGACGGCCGACGGGCTCGTCGAACAACGCGACCAGCGCGGATTTGCCGTGGCCTCCGTCAGTCCGGCGGATCTAATCGAGATCACCAACACGCGTTGTTGGCTGGAAGAACTGGCGCTGCGCAAATCCATGGCATCCGGATCCGCGCAATGGGAAGAGGAATTGGTGCTGGCCTTCCATCGCCTTTCGAAAACCCCGCGCTCCCTGCACCCGGACCGCTTCGAGGCCAATCCGGAATGGGAGCAGCGGCACCGGGCTTTCCACCGGGCGCTGATTGGCGGCTGCGGCTCACGCTGGTTGATCGGGTTTTGCGAGCAGCTGGCAGACCAGCTCTATCGGTATCGACAGCTCTCCGTGCAGAAGATCTTCCCCGACCGCCCCATCCAGGAAGAGCATCAGGCATTGATGGATGCGATCACCGCCGGCAACGCAGACCTCGCGGTGACGCTCTTGACGCGGCACTACCAGGAAACCGCCCGCATCGTGCTCGAAGACCCGGAGGCATTTGCTAGGGGCTAGGACCGGGTGCCGCCGGCGTACCCGCCCTGGCGCCTTCCGCCGCGAAGAACGGCCGCGGGCCCGTGCGTCAGCGTTCGGAAGAAGGTGCCGTAATGATGCCACCGCCCAGGCAGACCTCACCGTCGTATAGCACGGCGGACTGGCCGGGCGTGACGGCCCATTGAGCCTGCGGGAAGCTCAGCGCAAAACCGTCGCCAGCCGCGCTTTCCAACACCGCCGGCGCGTCGGGCTGGCGATAACGCGTCTTGGCCCCGTACGAACCGGGCGCAGGCGGCTCGCCCGCCACCCACGAGGCCTGCTCCGCTTGCAGCCCATGGCTCAGCAGCCAGGGATGATCGTGCCCTTGCACCACATACAGGGTGTTTGCCGCGAGGTCTTTTTTCGCGACATACCAAGCATCAGCCGTGCCGTCCGCCTGTTGATGCCCTTTGACGCCGCCTATGCCCAAGCCCTTGCGTTGACCGAGCGTGTAGAAAGACAGCCCCACGTGCTGGCCCACGACCTGGCCCTCGGGGGTGCGTATGGGCCCCGGCTTGGTGGGCAGGTAGCGATTCAGGAACTCGCGAAACGGGCGCTCGCCGATGAAGCAAATGCCAGTGGAATCTTTTTTCGCCGCATTGGACAGGCCAAGCTCATGGGCGATGCGCCTCACCTCGGTCTTTCGGATCTCGCCTAGCGGAAATACCGCCCGCGAGAGCTGCTCCTGGTTCAACCTATGCAGGAAGTAACTCTGGTCCTTGGTATCGTCCAAGGCCTTGAGCAGCTGGTAACGCCCCGCATCGGGCCCCGACTCGACCTTCCGGACACGCGCGTAGTGCCCTGTGGCGATGCGTTCCGCGCCCATGCGCATGGCATGGTCCAAGAACGCCTTGAACTTGATCTCGGCATTGCAGAGGACGTCCGGGTTCGGCGTGCGACCGGCCGAATATTCGCGCAGGAACTCCGCGAAAACGCGGTCTTTGTACTCGGCCGCGAAGTTGACGGCCTCGATGTCGATGCCGATGACGTCCGCCACGCTCGCGGCATCCAGCCAATCCTGCCGCGTCGAGCAGTACTCGGAGTCGTCATCGTCCTCCCAGTTCTTCATGAACAGGCCGACGACCTCATAGCCCTGCTGCTTCAACAGCCAGGCACTGACCGACGAATCCACCCCGCCGGACATGCCGACGACGATGCGTCCCTTACTGCTAGCCATGATGCTTATCCAAAATTGCCGGGTGAGTGTAAAGGGCGTCCAGGGCAAGCCAGGGCCGCCCCGAGGCCCGGGCACGCAGGTAGTCGTCCACGCAGCGCATGACCAGCGGGCTGCGGTGTTCTGCCTGCCGCGCGCGCAGTTCGTCGGCGTCGATCCAGAACGCGCGCCGGATGCCTTCGTCCAGGCTCCTGCCCGGGACGGGATCGCCCGCCGCACCAACGAAGGCAAAGCGCAGGTAGGTAGGCGCAGCCTCGCCCCCGGGGCGCCACAAATACGTGCCCAGCAGCCCTTCCGGCAGGAACGGGTGCGCGGTTTCTTCCAGGGTTTCGCGGCAAGCGGCCTGGGCGAGGGACTCCCCCGCTTCCAGGTGGCCGGCCGGCTGGTTCAGCCTGAGGCCTTCGTCCGTCTCTTCTTCGATGATGAGGAATCTGCCGTCACGCTCGATGACGGCGGCGACGGTCACGCGGGGCGCCCAAACCGTGTAAAGCTCGCTCGGATCCATGCGGCATTTTATCCCGCCGGGAGCTGTCGATGCCTGCCCGCCGCATGCTAGGATGCATCGGGCCATACGGGGGAACGCACACACCGCGCAAGACGGTAGCGCCCTCGTGCCGGGCTGCCACAACGCACGAAGGAGAATCTCATGAAGATTGGGATCCCGACTGAGATACGGCCGGGGGAGACTCGCGTTGCCGCCACGCCGGAAACGGTGAAGAAGCTGGTCGCCGGCAACGCAAACCAGGTGCTGGTACAAGCCGGCGCTGGACGCCACGCCTGCTTTACCGACGAAGCCTATGCGGCCGCGGGCGCCAGCGTGGTGCCGGATGCCGCGCAAATCTATGCCGAGGCAGACCTGGTCCTGAAGGTACAGGCGCCGCAGGATGCCGAACTGCCACATCTCCGTTCCGGCCAAATGCTGCTCGGCATGCTCAATCCGTTCGACGCCGAGGGGCTTGCGAAGCTCGCCGCCACCGGCGTAACCGCCTTCGCCCTGGAGGCGGCTCCCCGCATCACGCGGGCGCAGAGCCTGGACGTGCTTTCTTCTCAGGCCAACATCGCGGGCTACAAGGCGGTCATCGTCGCTGCCGACCACTACGGCCGCTTCATGCCCATGCTGATGACCGCAGCCGGTACCGTAAAAGCGGCGCGCGTGGTCGTGCTGGGCGCGGGCGTGGCCGGGCTCCAGGCCATCGCCACGGCCAAGCGGCTGGGCGCGGTGGTAGAAGCCTCGGACGTGCGCCCGGCTGCCAAGGAGCAGGTCGAGTCGCTCGGCGCCAAGTTCATCGACGTGCCCTACGAAACCGAAGAAGAACGCGAGATCGCCCAAGGGGTGGGCGGCTATGCGCGGCCCATGCCGCCGGCCTGGATGGCGCGCCAGGCTGCACTGGTCGCGGAGCGCTGCAAGCAGGCCGACATCGTGATCACGACCGCCCTGATCCCGGGGCGCCCGGCGCCGGTGCTGGTCACTGAAGAAACGGTCGCCGGCATGAAGCCCGGATCGGTCATCGTCGACCTCGCCGTCGAACGCGGCGGCAACTGCCCGCTCTCCAAACCCGACGAGATCGTAGAGGCCCACGGCGTCAAGATCATCGGCTATACCAACCTTGCCGCGCGGGTCCCGACGGATGCCTCGGCACTCTACGCCCGCAACCTGCTGGATTTCCTGAAGCTAGTCATCGACAAAGACGGCAAGCCGGCCATCCAGCGCGAAGACGAAATCGTCGCCGCCTGCATGGTATGCGACGCCCACCGTGTGTTGAGGAACAAGTAATGGAATTCATCGACCACACCATCGTCAACCTCATCATCTTCGTGCTGGCCGTCTACGTCGGCTACCACGTGGTCTGGAACGTCACCCCCGCCCTGCACACGCCGCTGATGGCGGTGACCAATGCCATTTCGGCCATCATCATCGTGGGCGCCATGCTCGCCGCCGCCTTGACGGACACCGGCCTGGGCAAAACGATGGGCGTCCTCGCCGTCGCGCTCGCCGCGGTCAATGTTTTCGGCGGATTCCTCGTCACCCGGCGCATGCTGGAAATGTTCCGGAAGAAGTCCAAGCCCGCCACTGCCGAACCGTCCAAGCAGGAGGCCCGCTGATGCTCTCGCTCAACGTCGTCACCCTGCTCTACCTCGTTGCCTCGGTGTGTTTCATCCAGGCACTCAAAGGACTTTCGCACCCCACGACGTCCCGCATGGGCAATGCGTTCGGCATGGTCGGCATGGCGATCGCCGTGCTGACCACGGCCGCGCTCATCGTCAAGCTGAGCAGCGAGCCCTGGGCAGGCCTGGGCTGGGTCATTCTCGGGCTGCTGGCGGGCGGTGCGGCCGGCACCGTCATGGCCAGGCGCGTCGAGATGACGAAGATGCCAGAACTCGTGGCTTTCATGCACAGCATGATCGGCCTGGCCGCCGTGTTCATCGCGATCGCGGCGATCGCCGAACCGCAGGCCTTCGGCATTGCCGCACCCGGCCAGGCCATCCCCATCGGCAACCGCATCGAACTGTTCATCGGAACCTTCGTCGGCGCCATCACGTTCTCGGGCTCCGTGATCGCATTCGGCAAGCTCTCGGGCCGCTACAAGCTCCGGGTGTTCCGCGGCGCACCGGTGGTCTTCCCCGGCCAGCACATGCTGAACCTGCTGCTCGCGCTGGTGATGATCGCCTGCGGCATCTGGTTCGCCGTCACGCAGCAATGGACGCCCTATGCGATCATGACCGCCATCGCCTTCGTCCTGGGCGTGCTCATCATCATCCCCATTGGCGGTGCCGACATGCCAGTGGTGGTCTCCATGCTCAACAGCTACTCGGGCTGGGCAGCCGCGGGCATCGGCTTCTCGCTGAACAACCCCATGCTCATCATTGCGGGGTCGCTGGTGGGGTCGTCCGGCGCCATCCTGTCCTACATCATGTGCAAGGCGATGAACCGGTCGTTCTTCAACGTGATATTGGGCGGCTTCGGCGGGGACGCCTCGGCCGGAGGTGAAGCTGGCGCGCAGCAACAGCGCACGGTGAAGTCGGGCAGCCCCGAGGATGCCGCCTTCCTCCTGGCCAACGCCGAAAGCGTCGTGATCGTTCCCGGCTACGGACTGGCCGTGGCGCGCGCCCAGCACGCGCTCAAGGAACTCTCCAGCAAGCTGGCCGAGAAAGGCGTGGACGTGAGATACGCCATCCATCCGGTGGCCGGCCGCATGCCCGGCCACATGAACGTGCTGCTGGCCGAAGCAGAAGTGCCCTACGATCAGGTCTATGAAATGGAGGACATCAACTCCGAATTCGGCCAAGTAGACGTGGTGCTGGTGCTCGGTGCGAACGACGTGGTCAACCCGGCAGCGAAGAACGACCCCAAATCGCCCATCGCCGGCATGCCCATCCTCGAGGCCTACAAGGCGCGCACCATCATCGTCAACAAACGGTCGATGGCCGCGGGCTACGCCGGCCTGGACAACGAGCTGTTCTATCTCGACAAGACCATGATGGTCTTCGGCGACGCGAAAAAGGTCGTCGAAGACATGGTCAAGGCCGTGGAGTAAGCAAGGCCTTCAGCGCGGCGATCAAGGCGAGCGGCTGATCGAGCATCAGGTAGTGGTAAGACTCTGGGATCACGATTGGCCCGCGCCCGCGCCGCAGGCAGCCCACGATGCGTTCGGCCTCCTGCGGGCGGATCACCGTGCTGGACTCCCCGCGTAAGTAGTCCACGGGGATGTCGAGGCCCCTGAGCACGACGCCCATGTCGGGCTCGTGGGGCCCGGGCGGCAAATATGGATCGAATTTCCAGATCCAACCGCCGCCTTCGGGCCGGAGCGAAAAGCGCGCAACGTGGTCCAGCAGGAACCCGTTATCGCACGGTTGTTCCGGCGTCAGCCGGTAACGTGCGCGCGCGCTCTCGAAATCCGGATAGGGCTCGAGGCGCGGCTTGCGAGGGGCGGCCGCCGCACTCGGGGGGCTGTCCGCAAAGCGGCAGATGCTGTCGACGGCCACCACATGGGCGATCAAGCGGGGAAACTCTGCCGCGGCCCGCAATGCCCGCGCACCGCCGAAGCTATGCCCGACCACCACTGCGGGAGCCAGCCCTGCATCCTCGACCACGGCCGCGATGTCCGCCGCAAAACCCAATGCGCTGTATGTCTTGCGATGCCCGCTATCACCCATGCCAGATAAGTCCATGGCCACGACGCGATAGCGGTCCGTGAAATATGGCGCGATGAAATCCCAGTAATGTGCATGCGCGCGATAACCGTGCACGAAGAGCAGGCCCGGGCGGTCCCGGCTCTCGAGGCCCCACGCCAGATAATGCAGCCGGGCGCCCTCTGACATGACGAATCGCGACTCGGGGCGATGCGCCAAGGCACGCTCAAACCATGCAGGCATGCCGGTTTTGTGGGGCTCGCCCATGGTTCAGTCGATCCGTGCCCGCGGCTGGGCGGCGGACCCTTCGACGACCGACGCGTGGCGGCTGGATTTTGCAATGTCCAGGCGCGCCTCGCCCACGAGCTGCATATGGCGCGCTATGGCAGCCCGGCGCTCGGCCAATACCAGTTTCTTCGTCAGCCGCATCGCGCGGGAGGAATGGCGCGCAAGCTCTTGCGCCAAGGAGAGCGACTCGGCATAGGGATCCGATGCGACACGATTGACTAAGCGAATCTCCCGGGCCTCCTCTGCCGTGTAAGCGCGGCCGGTCAGCATGATTTCCAGCGCTGCGGCTTCACCCACAATGCCAGGCAAGGTGACATCGCTGATGCCGGACAGCATGCCGTGCTCCACCTCCGGAAACGCCAGGCGTGCGTCCGGGCCGGCGATGCGCAGGTCGCAGTGGATGGCCAGCGTCAACCCGAATCCGATGACATAGCCGTGCAGCGCAGCGACCACCGGCTTGGTCAGCTCGACTCCCACGGTGGGGATCGCATTGGCCAGGACCTCGGTATCCACCGTGCGCCCCGTCTCTTTCATCTCCTTGAAATCAGATCCGGCCGAAAAGGCCTTCGGGCCTGCGCCGCGAACGACGATCGCCCGCACGTCGTCCCGGGCCTCTGCCTCGCGCCAAATCTCGCCCAACGCCATTTTGTGCGCCGAATCCAGGGCATTGAGACGCTCCGGCCGGTTCAGGGTGACAACGAATACGCCGTCCCCCTCGCTTTGAAATTCGATGCTCATCGTTGCTCCTTGCGGCGCCACCCACATCGGCGCCAGCGGGAAGGCCATTCTAGGAAGAGTTTGTATAGAGCACAATATGTGTTTATTATGAACATACCATTCCATCGCTTCCTGGATGCCTCACTGGCATGAACGTATCTTCGCTTCTCGAACACGCGGCCAAGACCTGGCCCGACCGCTGCGCACTGATCGACGCCGAAACCGATAGGCATTACAGCTTCCGGGAATTCGTCGGTTCCGTGTTCGAGTGCGCGCACCGGCTGCTCGAGACATTCGACACCAGGCCGGGCGACCGCATCGCGCTGCTGGGCGATGCAACGCCGGGGTTTCTGTTCGCCGACTATGGCGTCATGAGTGCGGGACGCGTGAAGGTATCGCTGGACCCCTCGCTGGCCACGCGCGAGCTGCTCGCCCAGATCCACGACTCCGGCGCACGCGTATTGCTGTACTGCCCTGCCTATGCCCCGCACGTCGATGCGTTGCTGCCAGACCTGCAAGCCGGAGGCATCGAGGCACGCAGTATCGACACCATCGTCCGGGACCAGCCCATGGCCAGGACCACTTGCCCCGTCCAGTGCCAATCGGACTGGATCGCGGCGCTAAATTACACGGGTGGCACGACGGGGATTCCCAAGGCCGTCGTGCATACGCATGGCAGCTACTGTGCTGCACTGCTCAACATCGCCGAGGCTCGCCGCCGCTGGACGGGAGACCGGATGCTCAATGTGCGGCCGCTCTGGCCGATCGCCGCAATACTGTTGCTGGCGCATTTAATGCAGGGCGGCACGCTGATCCTAGGCGCACATTTCGAACCGGGCCGTTTTCTTGAGCTCGTAGAACGGTATCGGCCGACCTGTACCTCGCTCGTGCCTACCCATCTGATCCGGATATTGCGGCGCTGGGAAGTCCAGCGTTCGGACGTGACCTCGCTCGCGTGCATAGAGGTGGGCGCCGCCGCCATGTCGCCGGAACTCTTCGAACGCGCCGTTGCCGCGTTCGGCCCGATTTTCTCCGTCATTTATGGCCTCACCGAGGCGCCGTGGAGCTGTTATCGGCCCCCCTCCTCAGCCTGGGAGCTCCTGGCTGATCCGGTAAACACGCTGGGCCTGGTCGGGGCCACCACCACGACGACCGAAATCGTTGTTTCCGACGGACTAACCCATCTTCCCCCCGGCGTTACGGGCGAAGTGCTGATTCGCGGCCCCCACGTCATGCAAGGCTATTGGAACCAACCGGAACTGACCGCGGCCGTCCTCAAGGACGGATGGTTCCACACGGGAGACCTCGGCTGCCTCGACCAGCATGGCCGCCTGCGCATACAGGGCCGGGCCAAAGCCCTCATCCGGACCGGCGGCAAATCAGTGCAACCCGCCGAAGTCGAAGAAGTCCTCTGCGGCCATCCGGCCGTGCTCGAAGCCGCGGTGGTCGGCGTGGAAGACCTAGAATGGGGAGAAATCGTCGCGGCGGCGATCGTGGCAAGACCCGGCGTGCCAATGAGCGCGGACGACATCCATGCATATTGCCGGGAAAACCTATCCTCGCATAAACGCCCGAAATACGTGCTATTCATGGACGCCCTGCCAAGATCGCACTACGGTAAAGTGTTGACTCGGAAAATTCGTGAAGCGATAGCGGCCAGCCGGACATCCCTGCCGCACTGATGACGGCCAGGCCTGCGGCGCTTGGTACTTTTTCTCATCGAGCACAAACCTTGCAGACGATGCCTGAACTGCCCTCTTCCGACGCCGACGGCGGAGGACGAGTGCAATCCGTAGACCGTGCCTTTGCGGTGCTGCGCGAGCTCACGGCCACGCCCAAGGGGGCCACCGCGCTAGAGCTCTCCCGCCGCACGGGCATAGAACGCACGACGGTCCATCGGCTCCTCAAGACCCTCATCCATTGGGGCATGGTCACCGCACACGAAGGAACGTACGCGCTGGGGCCTGAATGCCTCTTGTTCGCAGCTGGCCATATCAGCCGCCGGGAGATCCGGCGGGCCGTGCTGCCCTACGCGGTCGAACTGCAGGAAAAAGTGCTGCAAGGGCGCTCCGCCCTGGTTTCCATCTCGATACCCGCGCGCGACCGCATCGTCATCGTCGAGCGCATCTGGACACCGCTCACGCCCATGAACGTCATCATCGAGATCGGCGACCAATTCCTGATCGACGAATGCGCCAGCGGTAAATCAGTTCTTTCCACCTACTCGGAAGAACGCTGCATCGCCACCCTGGGCCAGGCCCGCTACGACAAAATACGCCCGGACTTACGCAAGATCCGGCAGGCAGGCGGGTTCTGCATGACCGTCGGCAACTACAAGCGGGGGCTCGCCTCCATCGCCTTGCCGTTTCGAGGACAAAGCACCGAAGCGCTCGGCGCCATCGTGGTTTCCGGGCTCGACCTGGAGGATTGCCTGGATGCGGAGTCCCCCCTCGCGCAGCATCTGCACCGCGCCTGCGAGAACGTCTCCGCGGCCCTTCGGCACGGCTGAAAAGCGCCTCACGCAGGGCGGTAGCGACGCGGGCGCAAGCCGGCGTGGAACCAATTGATGAGCGTCACGCCATCGAACACGGGCACGCCGAAACGCTCGGCAATGTCGGCGCTGAATGGCGTCATATTGGCACACTCCAGCACGATGGCGCCGACCTCCGGATAAGTCCGCAGCAATCGTTCCGCGGCCTCGAGCACCTCCGTGCGCATTGGCTCGTAACGTGGAACGGTATCGCCCGATTTGATGGATGTCACGAATACGGAGTCAGGCGGCATGCCGACCACCGGCGTGCCCGGATGGACGCCGACTGCCTCCAGGTGGCTCGCATGCAGGCTTTCTCGGCTGAACGTGAGAATGCCCACGCGCTTGCCAGGCGCGATCAATCGTTCCGCTAGCGGGACCTGCAGCAGGCTGCTTGCGGCGACGGGTACGCCGCAAGCAGCGGCCAACTCTTGCTGATACAACGCCAGGAAACCGCAAGTCGTCGCGATGCCGTCTACCCCGCCGGCAACCAAGTCGCGTGCCGCGGCCTTGAACGAGTCCAGCAGCCCGGACGATTCGAGCGCCATCATCTTGTCGGGCGTCGCATCCTCCACGATGCGATACTGCACCGGGAAATCCCAGGTTCCGGCATGGCCGACGTCTCCGGGAAGGCGGCAAAACCCCGTCTTCACCATCAAGATGCCGATGGTCACGCCATGGAAAGTCTTCGCACGCCCCGCCATCCTGCGATCTCCTATTCCCGTGCAGCGCCGGTCACTTCGGCTCGATCTTTGCATCGGCCACGGCCTGGGCGTACTTCTTGCTTTCCTGCAAGACGTAATCGCCGAATCGCTTGCCGGTGACCGTCCCGGCGACCATGCCCTGCTTGTCGAGCCAAGCCTTGAAATCAGGCGAAGCGAGCACCTTGGTCAACGCGGACTGAATACGGTTGGATACCGATTCCGGGAGGCCCGCAGGCCCCCACATGCCGTACCAGGACACGAAGTCCATGTTCGGAACGCCTGCCTCTTCGAGCGTCGGCACCGACGGCAGCAAATCGCTGCGACGTCCGCCCGTCACCGCGATCGCCTTCAGGCGTCCCGTGTTCACGAACGGCAGTGTCGTCAGCACCGGATCCATCATCGCGCTGAGCTGCCCGCCGACGATGTCGGTCAGCGCCGGCGCAGAACCCTTGTAGATCACCATGGGAATCGACGTGCCCGTGCGGACGTTGAACGTTTCCATGGCCAAGTGGCCGCCCGACCCGAAGCCGCCGACGCCAAAGTTCACCTTGTCAGGGTGGGCTTTGGCGTACTGGACGAATTCCCCGACCGTGTTAATGCCGCTCTGCGGCGAAACGACGAATACCAGCGGCGTGCTCGCCACCATCCCGACCGGAGTGAAATTCTCATGCAGGTCGAAACGTGGCTTCTCCTTCATCACCAGCGGATTGACGATGACCGTGCTGGCCGTCAACAGCAACACATGGCCATCTGGCTCCGATCCCGCCACGTATTCCGCGCCGATATTGCCGGAGGCACCCGCGCGATTCTCCACGACGACTTGTTGGCCGAGCTCCTGGGACAAGTGGGGAGCCAGCGCCCTCGCCAAGGCATCGACCGTTCCGCCCGGCACATACGGCGCAACGATGCGAATTGGTTTGGTGGGAAAGGCCTGCGCCGCGCTCGCCGCCGACCAGGAGGCAATCACCGCTCCCGCAATGCGGATTGCCCACTTCTTCATTATCGCCATCACGACTTCCTCTTGCCCGTTGATAACCTCGAATCCCCGCTCCGCTTATGTTCATAATTCGAACAACTTGTGCAAATGACGGGTAGAGCTAGGTTATTCGGGAGCCCCCGGCCGGTCAACGATTTTTTCGGAAGATGCTTATGGTCGACTCAACGTCCAGCCTGCGGCAATAGCGCGACCAGCGTTTCGAGCGTATCGGCCTCCTCGACGGCCTTGTCCCGGCGCCAGCGCAGCATGCGGGGGAAGCGCACGGCGACGCCGCTCTTGTGGCGCGTGCTGCGCGCAATGCCTTCGAAGCCGAGTTCGAACACCATGGTAGGCAACACGCTACGCACCGGCCCGAACGTTTCCTGCGTCGTCTTGCGCACGACGGCATCCACCTGTCGGATTTCTTCGTCCGTCAGCCCCGAATATGCCTTGGCAAATGGGACGAGGCGGCGGCCCGGCGTACCGGGCGGCGCGTCCCACACCGCGAAGGTGTAGTCGGTATAAAGACTGGCGCGACGACCATGCCCCTTCTGCGCATAGATGAGGACGGCGTCGACCGAATAAGGATCGACCTTCCATTTCCACCACAATCCGACGTCTTTGCTGCGCCCCACGCCATACTGGCCGCCTGCCTGCTTGAGCATCATGCCTTCCACGCCACGGCTGCGGGAAGATTCGCGCAAGCGCGCGAAATCGTCCCACGAAGCCGCCTGCAGCAGCGGGCTCGGGCGCAGGCACACCGCGCCCACGCCAGCAAGCAATTCATCGAGTTTCCCGCGCCGCTCCCGTTGAGGCCGGCTCCGCCAATCCTCTCCTTCCCACTCCAGCAGGTCGTAGGCCAAGAGCGCCACGGGAGCGTTGCGCAATATGGCCGACGTCAAGCTCTTGCGGCCGATGCGTTGCTGCAGTTGCGCAAAAGGCTGGACCTCGCCTTCTTTGCAGACCACGATTTCACCGTCGATGACGGTACCGTCAGGCAGCATCTCGCCGGCCTGCACCAGCTCCGGAAACCGATCACTGACGAGCTCTTCGCCGCGCGACCACACCCAGACGCCACCGCTGCGCCGAACCAACTGCGCGCGTATGCCGTCCCATTTCCATTCGACGAGCCACTCCGACACCGGTCCGAGCACGCCGTCGAATTCACCGATGTCGAGTTGCAGGGGATGGGCGAGGAAAAACGGGTAAGGCAGGCCGCTTCGCGACCGCTCGGCGCGCACTTCGGAGGAAATCAAATCCAGGTAGGTGTGCGCCGTGGGGCGTGCGCCGAGATCGGTATATCCGACCATGCGCTGCGCCACCTCTTTGGCATCCAGGCCGGCTACCTCCGCCAGCGCGCGCGTCACCGAAAGGCGCGACACGCCTACCCGGAAGCTCCCAGTGATGAGCTTGGTGAAAACCAGGCGACCACGTGCGTCGAGGCGGGCCCAGGCGTCCAGCAAGCGCGGCTTGAGTTGCTCGGGCGCCAGGCCACGCAAAGGAAGCAGGCCGTGTTCCACCCAGGCCGAGAGGCTCGCGTGATCGTGGCCTTCAGACTCCGGAAGCAACAAGGCGATCGTTTCCGCCAGGTCTCCGACGGCCTGGTAACTTTCGTCGAACAGCCACTCCGGGATGTCGGCCGCCTCCCGCGCATACTCCTTGAGCAGCTTGACCGGCACCAGTTGCCGCGGCTTGCCGCCCGCGAGAAAGTACACTGCCCACGCGGCATCAGCGGCGGGCACCTGCCTGAAGTAATCCACCATCGCTGCCTGTTTGCCTCGGCTGGATGTGGTGGATTCGAGCGCAACGTACAAATCGACGAAGGCTTTCATGCCTCACCCGCCGCGGGCTGGAGCTCATCTCCGCCCCCGTCCTCTTCGTCACCGTACTCGGTGCTGAAGGATTCCGCCAGCAGGCCACGTTCGCGCAACCAACGCACCATGGCATGGACGCTGCCATGCGTGACGAACACCCGTTCCGCCCCCGTCGCAGCGATGGCCTGCTGCAGGCCCGGCCAATCAGCATGGTCCGACAATACAAATCCGCGGTCCACGCCGCGACGGCGGCGATTGCCTCGCACGCGCATCCAACCGCTGGCGTAACCGTCCGAATGGTCGGCAAACCGCCGAAGCCAAGGCGAACCCTGGGCCGACGGCGGCGCCAGCACCAACGCCCGACGCAGGAGGGATTTGTCGGCGACCTCGGAGATGCGCAGGGCCGCGGGCAAGGCTACGCCCGCGCGACGGTAGGCGTCGTTGAGCGACGCGACGGAACCATGCACGATGATGGGCCCAACGGAAGCATCCACGCTGGCCAATATGCGCTGTGCTTTGCCGAAGGCGTAGCAATAGAGCACCGAGGGGCGGCCCTGCTCGGCATTCCGGCGCCACCACTCGTTGATCTCACCGAACAGGATGCTGTTCTCCTGCCAACGATAGATGGGCAGCCCAAAAGTGGATTCGGTGATGAAGGTGTGGCATCGAACCGGCTCGAATGACGCACAGGTCGGATCCGGCTCGAGCTTGTAGTCGCCCGACGCCACCCAGACCTCCCCGCGATGCTCCACGCGGACCTGGGCGGACCCGAGGACATGCCCGGCCGGATGCAAAGAGATGCGCACGCCATTGACCGTCACCGGCTCGCCATACCCTAGCGTTTGCAGGGAAACATCTCCGAGCCTGGCCCGCAGCACGGTCTCGCCCGCCCGCGCGGCCAGATAAGCGCCATGGCCCACGCGTGCATGATCCGAATGCGCGTGGGTGATTACCGCGCGCTCGACGGGGCGCCAAGGATCGATGTGAAAACCGCCTGGGGGGCAATACAAGCCTTCCCGGGTGGCGACGATGAGGTCCACGCAAGACTTCCTGGAGGTGGCATATCGCCAGACATGACCACATTATCCTGAAAACCCGCCGCGAACCGAAAAAAGGCTGCGCTGGCCGCGCCGGCGGATGCTGGCGAGCGCCCCGGCGCTGACGGCGGAGCCTCTTGCTAGACGATTCGATGTGCCTTCATCGCATCAATCGCCCACGATCTTGCGTTCACGGATAATCGCGCCGAAACGCCTGGCGTCGTCTTCTGCGCGCTTGCGGAACTGCTCAGGCGTCATCGGCGCCGGATCGCCACCTATGGCCACCACGCGCTCCCGGAACGCGGGCGTGCCGATGATCTTGTTGATCTCGCCATTGAGCCGGTTGATGATTTCCTTGGGCGTACCCGACGGCGCGTAGAAACCGAAGACGGTGTCGGCGTCGAAGCCCTTCAACCCGACTTCGTCCAGCGTCGGCACGTCGGGAAACAGCGGCGAACGGGTCAGGCTGCCGACGGCCAGCATGTTGAGCTTGCCCGCCTGCACGTGCTGCATGGCGATCCCCGGATCGAAAGCGAAATCTATCTGGCCGGCCAGGAGATCGACCAGCGCGGGCGCGGCGCCGCGGTATGGCACGTGTACCACGCTCACGCCCGCCTGGCTCTGGAACATTTCGGCGGCCAGGTGAGGAGAACTCCCGTTGCCTGGCGTGCCGTACGTCACTTTGCCTGGATTGGCCTTGAGGTATGCGATGAAGGATTGCACGTCGGTGGGCAGCTTGCCTGGGCGGGTGACGAGAAACACCTTGACCTTGGCAGCGGCGGCGACGGGGTCCAGGTCCTTGGCGGGATCGAACGACATCTTGGGATAGATGAAAGGATTGACCGACACCATGCCGCCGGAGCTCATCAGCAACGTATAGCCGTCCGGGGCCGAACGTGCGACGGCTTCGCCGCCTATGTTCCCGCCTGCCCCACCCTTGTTTTCCACCACCACGGGTTGGCCCAACACCTCCTGCAAAGGCCCTGTGACCGCCCTCGCGATCTGGTCGGCTGCGCCTCCGGGCGGGAAGTTCACCACGACCTTCACCGGCTTGGTAGGCCATGACTGGGCCGCGGCGCCGAAAGCCGCGGCCCAGCCCAACGCGAACACGCTCAGCCGAGCCACTATGGCTCGCTTGCCTCTTTGACGGTTCATGCTTGTCTCCTGTGTTGTCATGATGAACACTGCACGTCCCGCCCGCCCCGGCCGCGATGACGGCCGGGGCACCCGGGCGTTCAGAACGGATAGTGCCGAGGCGTGGTCTGCACGGTGATCCAGCGCAGCTCGGTGAACTCGTGGATGCCGGCCTTGCCTCCGAAACGGCCGATGCCGCTTTCCTTCACGCCGCCGAACGGCATCTGCGCCTCATCGTGGACGGTCGGGCCATTGACATGGCAGATGCCGGACTCGATGCGCTTGGCCACCTGCATGGCGCGCGCGACATCGCGGCCGAAGACCGCGGAAGAAAGCCCGTATTCGGTGTCATTGGCGCATTGGATGGCGGCTTCGACGCCGCTGACACGCACCACCGCCTTCACCGGGCCGAACGACTCTTCCGAGTAAATCCTCATGTCGCGCGTCACCCGGTCCAGGATGGTCGCCGGCATGAGGGTGTTTTCCGCCTTGCCTCCGCACACGAGCACGGCACCCTTGGACAGCGCATCATCGATCATGGCGTTGCAGCGCTCCACGGTCGACATGTCCACCACCGATCCGAGTACCGCCGGCCCTTTGCGCGGGTCCTGCAGCGGCAGGGACTGGGCCTTGGCCGCGAATTTGGCCACGAACTCGTCAGCCACCTTTTCATCGACGATGATGCGCTCGGTGGACATGCAGATCTGGCCCGAATTGGCGAACGCGCCAAACGCGGCGGCATTGACTGCGGCGTCCAGATCGGCGTCGTCCAGGACCACGAGCGGCGCCTTGCCTCCGAGCTCGAGCACCACGGGCTTGAGATACTTGGCGCAAGTTTGCGCAATGATCTTCCCTACCCGCGTCGAGCCAGTGAAGTTCACGCGACGCACGGCGGGATGCGCGACGGCGGCCTCCACCACAGCACCGGCGTCGGCCGGCGCGTTGGTAACGAAGTTGACCACTCCCGGCGGAAAACCGGCTTCGTTGAGCGCTTCGACGATCAGGCCATGCGTGGCCGGGCACAATTCCGATCCCTTGAACACCACGGTATTACCGCACGCGAGCGGCACGGCCAGCGCGCGCACGCCGAGGATCACAGGCGCATTCCATGGTGCGATGCCCAGTACGACGCCCGCACCCTGCCGCACCGCCATGGCGAGGCTGCCGGGCACATCCGAGGGAATGACCTCGCCGCTGATCTGGGTCGTCAAGGCAGCCGCTTCCTGCAGCATGCCCGCGGCCAGGTGAACGTTGAATCCGGCCCACATCGCCGAAGCGCCCGTCTCGGCCGCCATGGCCTGCGCGAACGCGTCGCCCTTGGCCTCCAAGGCCTGGGCCGCCTTGAGCAACAGCGCTCGCCGCTCGCTGGGGCCGGTGTCGCGCCAGCTCTCGAAGGCGCGTGCCGCTGCCTCGACGGCCTTGACCATGTCTTCCGGCGAGGCGGCCGGCGCGCGCGTGGCGACCGAACCGTCGAGCGGGTTGCGACGCTCAAAGGTCGCATCCCCGGAGGCCGCTGCAGACTTTCCATCGATCAGCATGGCGATCGTTTTCATATCAGTCTCCTGCTTGAAGTAAGGCAGAAGCGGGAAATCAGGCGATTTCCACGTCTACCAGGATGGGAACCGGCGATGCCAGCGCTTGGCGCAGCACGTCCGGCAACTTGGCGGGGTCCGACACCCGTATTCCCTCGCACGCCAAGCCGCGGGCCAAGGACGCGAAATCCAGGTCGGAAAGCTCGGTCCCTGCCAGCGGGTCGCCGGGCTTGAAACCGAATGTCGGTGCAAATTCCGTCAGTGCAGCATACCGCCGGTTGTTCAGGATGACGAAAGTAATAGGCAGCTTGAGCTGTGCGGCAGTCCAGAGCGCCTGGATCGCGTACATGCTGGAGCCGTCGCCGATGAGCCCGATGACTTTGCCCTGCGGCTTGGCAAGGGCCACGCCCACGGCGGCCGGCATGCCGTACCCGAGCCCGCCGCTACACATGGTGTAGAAGGTTTCGCTGCGCAGCATGGGCAGGTATTGGTGCATGATGGGGCGCGCGCTGGGCGACTCCTCCACCACGATGGAAGCGGGATCGCGCACCTCGGCCAAGGTTTGCAGCACATAGGCCGCCGACATGGGCAACGAAGGCTCGGCCCGGGGCACGCGCGCTCTTGGCGCGGGCAGCTCGCGGACGGGCGGAGCCGTGCGCTCCAATAGTTCCCGCACGCCAAGATGGATGCTCCCCACCGCCGCGGTGCCGACGGGAGCCCATGCCGCGACGTTGGGATCGTCGGTTAGCTGCAGCAGCGTCGCACCCTCGGGCACATGCGGGCCGAAACCCTCGACGTGGTAGGTGAAGGCCGGCGCCCCGATCACGAAAATGCAGTCATAGCCGCCCAGCAGGCCCACGATCTTCTCCCGCATGGCGGGCAGGAACCCCATGAATTGCCGATGGTCCTCCGGAAAGCCGCAACGTCCGGACATGGGAGCCACCCACACGCCTGCCTTGTGGCGCTCGGCCAGCTCGACCACGGCGTCCCAGGCCCCGTCGCGATCGACCGAAGCGCCGATGACGAAAGCGGGCCGCCGGGCCCGGTCGAGCGCCGCCGCGATCTCGGCCATCACGGCCGGATCGGGACGCAACGTGTCCCCCACCCGACGCGGCGCCACTGGCTCGCAGGGACGCGACCAATCATCGGCCGGGACCGAGATCAGCACCGGCCCGCGCGGCGGCTGCATGGCGATGTAATAGCCACGCGCGATGGCGAGCGGCACATCTTCCGCACGCGCCGGCTCGCAGCTCCACTTCACATAGGGCTTGGGCAGTTCGGTTGCCTGGGCAGAGTACAGGAACGGTTCGAACGGCAGGATGGAGCGCGCCTGCTGTCCTGCGGTAATGACCAGCGGCGTGCGGTTCTTATAGGCAGTAAACAGGTTGCCCATGGCGTTGCCAACGCCGGCGGCCGAGTGCAGGTTGACGAACGCGGCGCCGCGACGCGCTTGCGCGTACCCGTCCGCCATGCCGACCACCACGCCTTCATGCAGGCCCAACACATAGCGGAAGTCGTCGGGAAAGTCCAAGAACAGGGGCAGCTCGGTCGAGCCGGGGTTGCCGAAAATAGTGGTCATGTCGAAAGCGCGGAGCAATTCGAGCACCGCCTCTCGGACAGTCGTAGTGGCGCCTGCCGCTGTGGGGCTGGAAGGCATCATGAGTCGTCTCCGGGATAGGTCCGGGCCTCGCCCGTCTTTGATGCAAGTATGGCAAGCCGACCCTTGCCTGAACATTGCTTTTTCGAGAAAAAGTCATTACCTTTTGGCATGACCTACGACATCCGGCAACTTCAGGCTTTCCTTGCCGTGGTGCACCACGGATCCCTGGGGCGCGCGGCACAGAAGCTCAACATCACCCAACCCGCGCTCAGCCGCACCATCCGGCGCCTGGAGCAGCAGGTCGGCGCGCCGCTTTTCGAGCGTTACTCCACCGGCATGGTATTGACGAGCTTCGGCCAGGCCTTGCTTCCGCACGCCACGCTGTTGCAGCGGGAAGCCGAACAGGCCACGGAGGAACTCAACGCCCTCCGCGGCCTGGCAAGGGGAACGATACGCGTCGGGGCCGTCGCGAGCGCCGTCAGCCAGGTGCTGCCGATCGCCATCGGCCGCGTGCTGGCGCAGTGGCCCAATCTGCAAGTGCATCTCGTCGAAGGCGTGGGGGATCTCCTCACGGACGCCCTGTTGAACTACGACATCGACCTCGCCATCGGCGTGTCCATGCCCGACACGCCCGAGATCAGCGCCATCCCGGATTGCGAGTGGCACGATACCAGTCACATCATCGCGGCCGCCGGCCATCCACTGCGCAAGCGCGCAAGGCTGAAGCTCGAAGACACGCTCAGCCACAAGTGGGTCCTGCCGCCGCGGGGCACGGCCCCATTCACGGAGCTGACGCATATCTTCACGTCACGCGGCCTGCCCCTGCCCAACGTCGTCATCGAGACGCGCTCCATTCTCGCCATCAAGAGCATGGTGGCGCACGCGGGCTTCCTGAGCTGGATGCCCGAGCCCATGTATCAACCCGAGCGCGCGGCGGGCCTTGCCGATACCCTGCCCGTCCCGGGAGGCATGTTGAAGCGCAGGTTGATGGTGTTTCGCCGCAGCAGGGGCATTCTTCCGCAGCCCGCGGTCAAACTGCTGGACGAACTTCGCTTGATGTTGTGAGCAGCGCTCCGCCGCGCCGGGCAGCGTGCGCTCACAAGGCTGCATCCACGGCTTCTATCCAATGGCGGACGGGGACGTCGGTACCACCTTGCAGGTGCGCCAGGCAGCCGATGTTCGCTGACAGGATGACGTCGGGCTCGACCTGCCGGATCGCCGCCAACTTGCGGTCCCGAAGCTCGCCAGCAATTTTCGGCTGCAGCACCGAGTACGTTCCTGCAGACCCGCAGCACAAGTGGCTTTCGGCAAAAGGCTGCAATGCAAACCCGAGCTTCGCCAAGAGATTCTCGGTCAACGGCCGCAAGCCTTGCCAGTGCTGCAGCGTGCACGGCGGATGAAACGCAGGCCGGGCGGGAAGCGGGCCGGTCAGCTTGCCCGCCAGTTCGTCCGCATGCGGTTCGACGATCTCCGCCACGTCGCGCACCAGAGCGGAAATGCGTTCGGCCTTGGCCGCGTACGCAGGATCATCCTGCAGATGATGCGCGTATTCGCGCACGGTGGCGCCACAGCCCGAGGCATTCGTGACGATGGCCTCTACGCGCCCGGCCTCGATGTCCGGCCACCAGGCATCGATGTTGGCGCGCATCTGGGCCAGCGCGGCGGACTGCTGGTCCAAATGAAATCGCACAGCGCCGCAACACCCGGACCTCGACGCGACCCGGGCCCGGATACCGATGGCGTCCAGCACCCTCCGCGTCGCGGCATCGATGGACGGCATCATGGAAGGCTGCACGCATCCGGCCAACATGAATACCTCCCGCGCATGCTCGCGGCGCGGCACGGGGCCCGGCGCGCGGCGCGGTGGTACCTTGGCGGCAAGCGCGGCGGGCAAGGCCGGACGCACGGCCTGCGCCATCCGCATCGCCACGCCGAACAACGGCGAAGTCAACGCCTTGCCGAGCACGGCGCGCTTGATCTTATCGCCGGGCTCGCGCTCCACCCGCTCGTCTACGAGGCGACGGCCGATGTCGATCAAGTGGCCATATTGCACGCCCGACGGGCAGGTGGTTTCACAATTGCGGCAGGTCAGGCATCGATCGAGGTGACGCTGCGTGCTTTCAGTCACCTCATTGCCTTCGAGCAGCTGCTTGATCAGGTAAATGCGGCCGCGCGGACTGTCCAGTTCATCGCCCAGCACCTGGTAGGTCGGGCAGGTAGCCGTGCAAAAGCCGCAATGTACACACTTGCGCAGGATGGCCTCGGCGCGCTTGCCGTCAGGCGTTTCCTTGATCGATTCCGTTAGCCGGGTTTGCATGGCGTCGCTCGTGTTTGAATCTTTAGAGATCGGGGTACATGCGGCCCGGATTGAACACGCCTTCGGGATCGAATTCGTTCTTGAGCCGGCGATGAATGGCCGCGATGGCGGGCGGGAGCGGATGAAAAACGCCTACCGCCCGTACTTCCTGGGCCGACGAAGCCCGGAAAAGCGTGGCATGCCCGCCGGCTCGCGTAGCTGCAGCGCGCACGGCATCCGCGGCAACCGGGCCAGCCAGCCAACGCTGCGCGCCGCCCCACTCGATCAGCGTCGCCCCCAGCCCCAATGCCGGTGCGGTGGACTTGACGGACAATCGCCATAGCGGCCGCCGCGACAAAAAAGGATGGGTGTGGTCGCGCAAAGAGCGCCACCAAGCCGCCGCCTGCGCTTCCGGGACGACGTCGCCGCCCATTTTTTTCATCGCGGCGGCGACGGCGGCGCCGGCTCCGGACAAACGCACGGTGAGGCGGCCGCGCCCGTCCGCATCCGTATCCCATGCGGTGGCGCTGATGGGAAGCGACTGGCGCCCCCAGGCATTCATCTGGCGCAGCGCTTCCTCTTCCCCCACGGAAAACCGCAGCGTCGTTTCGGCAGCAGGCTTGGGCATGACCTTCAAGGACACTTCGAGTATCACGCCCAGCGTGCCCAACGAACCAGTGATCAACCTCGTGACGTCGTACCCCGCCACATTCTTCATGACGGTACCCCCGAACCTCAACACCCGGCCCTGGGCATCGAGCATGCGCACGCCGAGCACAAAGTCGCGCACGCCTCCGGCCGCGATGCGGCGCGGTCCCGCCAGAGCCGTTGCCACGCAGCCCCCCAGCGTGGCGCCGCCGCCGAAATGCGGCGGCTCGAAAGCTAGCATCTGGCCCTGCTCGGCGAGCAGGGCCTCGACCTGGGTCAACGGCGTCCCGGCACGCGCGGTCAATACCAGTTCCGAGGGCTGATAGTCGATGACCCCGGCGTAAGGCGACATGTCGAGCACGGACTCATGGTCGACCGGCATGCCGTAGAACGATTTGCTGCCACCGCCGTGAATGTAGAGCGCCTTGCCGCCGGCGTTGGCGAGCAGAACGCGAGCGCGAAGATCGGACAACAGTACGTCCATGGATGGAATCGTCTCCGGAACGGGCGCCGCGGTGCCGGCGCCCACGATCATCAAAAGCGGGGGATCTCTGGGAAGCGGACCATGCCGCGATGGACGTGGCGCTGACCATACTCATTGCACCGGGCCAAAGTGGGAATGGCTTTACCGGGGTTGAGCAGGCCGGCGGCATCAAACGCATGCTTGACGCCGAAAAAAACATCCAATTCTTCTCGCGCGAACTGAACACACATCTGGTTGATCTTCTCCGTGCCCACGCCATGTTCGCCGGTGATGGTGCCCCCGACCTCGACGCAAAGCTCGAGTATCTCCGCACCAAACCGCTCGGCCCGCTCCACCTGGTCCAGGTCGTTGGCGTCGAACAGGATGAGCGGATGCAGGTTGCCGTCGCCCGCATGGAAGACGTTGGCGCAGCGCAGGCCGTACCTGTGCTCCATCTCCGAGATGGCCGCCAGCACGCGGCTCAAGTGACGCCGGGGAATGGTCCCATCCATGCAGTAATAATCGGGAGAAATCCGGCCTGCTGCGGGAAAAGCATTCTTTCTTCCCGCCCAGAACAACAGCCGCTCGGCCTCGGACCGAGAAACCTGCAAGCGGGTCGCGCCACATCGTGCGAACAAGGTTTCGATGCGCGCAATCTCGTCTTCGACTTCCTCTTCCGTGCCATCGGACTCGCACAGCAGGATGGCGGCCGCGTCGAGATCGTAGCCGGCATGCACGAAGGGCTCGACCATGTGTATGGCCCGCTTGTCCATCATTTCCAGACCGGCGGGAATGATGCCCTCGGCGATCACGCTGGCCACGGCCTCGCCGGCCGCCTCGACCGTGGCGAAACTGGCCATCACGACCCGCGCCACGGCGGGTTTGGGAATGAGCTTGACGGTCACCTCGGTGACGATGCCCAGCATGCCCTCGGACCCAATGATGAGCGAGAGCAGGTCGAACCCGGGCGCATCGAACGCCTCCGAACCGAGTTCGAGTACCTCGCCGTCTATGGTCACCACGCGCACAGCCAGGACATTGTGCACGGTGAGGCCGTACTTCAGGCAATGCACGCCGCCCGAATTCTCAGCCACGTTGCCGCCTATGGTGCAGGCGATCTGGCTAGAGGGATCGGGCGCGTAATACAGGCCGTAAGGAGCCGCGGCTTCGGAAATGGCGAGATTGCGTACGCCGGGCTGGACGACGGCCTGGCGCGCATCAGGATCGATACGAACGATGCGATTGAACTTCGCCATGCCGAGCAGCACGCCTTCGGCATGCGGCATGGCGCCGCCGGACAGCCCCGTCCCCGCCCCACGCGCCACCACGGGCACGCCGAGCCGCTTGCACAGCCGCAGGATATCCCGGACCTGGCCTTCGGTTTCCGGCAAGACCACCACCATGGGCAGCTGGCGGTACAGGGACAAGCCATCGCATTCGTACGGACGCGTGTCCTCTTCCCGAAAAAGTATGCAGTGATGGGGAAGCACGTCGCGCAAGGCCTGAACTACCTCGGCTTGGCGCTTGGCTACGATCGGGTCCAACCCGACTTCTGTTGGGGCGTTCATGCACCTTCTCCAGTAACTTATGAAGATAGCGTGCACCCACCTCGGCCAAAAAGCGTAGAAACCCCAATGCTGCCGTCCTTCGTGGGAGCGGGAACCGGACGCCCGGCTTTCCCGTAAGCCCTCACACGATGGGGGGAGGCAAGACCTTGCCGGGGTTGAGGATGTTCAGCGGGTCGAAAACCCGCTTGATCTGGCGCATGAGGTCGAGCGCGTCCTCGCCGTGCTCTTCGCTCATAAACTGCATCTTGTGCAGGCCCACGCCATGCTCGCCGGTGCAGGTCCCGTCCATGCTGAGCGCCCGGTGTACGAGGCGCCGGTTGAGGGCCTCCGCTTCCAGCCATTCTGCCTCGCTGTCGGGATCCAGCAGCATTTGTACGTGGAAGTTGCCGTCGCCCACGTGCCCCACCATGCAGGTCGGGAAGCTGGCTTTGGCAAGGTCCTCGTTGGTTTCGCGGATGCAATCGGCGAGCCGCGATATGGGCACGCACACGTCGGTGCTGGAAGCCCGGGCGCCCGGCCGCAATTGCAGTGTCGCGAAATAGGCGTTGTGCCGCGCTGCCCAAAGGCGGTTCCGGTCTTCAGGATGCACGGCCCACTCGAAGTCCATGCCACCATGCTCCCTGGCAATCTCCTGCACCATCGTCGCCTGTTCTTCCACTCCCGAGGGACTGCCGTGGAACTCGAACAGCAGCAAAGGGGTCTCGCGCAAGGAGAGCTTGCTGTAGAGGTTAAGCGCACGCACGGTCGCCGTATCCAGCAACTCCACCCTGGCCACCGGGACGCCCATCTGGATGGTTTGGATGACGGCCGCGACGGCGGCGTCCACGCTGGGAAAATTGCAGACGGCCGCCGAGATCGCTTCGGGAATCGGATAAAGGCGCACCGTCACCTCGGTAATGATCCCCAGCGTCCCTTCGCTGCCGATGAACAGGCGGGTCAGGTCGTATCCAGCGGAAGACTTCTTCGCCCTGCGCGCGGTGCGTACGACCTTGCCCTGGGCCGTCACCACGGTCAGCGACAGGATATTCTCGCGCATCGTGCCGTAGCGGACGGCGTTGGTGCCGGAAGCGCGCGTGGCGGCCATGCCGCCGAACGATGCATCGGCACCGGGATCGATGGGAAAAAACAAGCCCGTGTCGCGAATCTCGTTGTTGAGCTGCTTGCGGGTCACGCCGGCTTGCACGGTGACCGTCAAATCGTCGGGCTGCACGGACAGCACCCGGTTCATGCGCGACAGATCGAGCGTAATGCCGCCCTGCACGGGAAGCAGGTGCCCCTCGAGGGAGGATCCCGAGCCGTAGGCGATGATCGGCACCTGGTGCGCCGCGCAGGCAGTCACGGCCGCGACGACGTCCTCGGTGCTCTCCGCGAACACGACGGCATCCGGCGGCACGGCCGGAAACGGGGATTCGTCCCGACCGTGGTGCTCGCGCACGGACGGGTTCAGCGAAAGGCGCTCACCGAAGTGGGCGGCAAGCGCATCGAGGCAGGCCTGCGGCACGGGGCGGCGCAACGAGGTAGCTGAAGCGGGGGCGTTCATGACATTGCGGTTCAACAAGGGAATCCCCCGATTCTACGCCCAGCCGCCTTCGCCCTGTCCGCTCTGGCGCGCCGGCTGGAGACAGAAACCTTGGCCGGCACTGACTACAATGCCTACCGGGAACGCCGCCGCATGCGCGGCGCGTCGAAACCGATACACGGAGCATGCATGGGACATCGATTGAGCGTCATCGCCACGCGGACGGGCGACGACGGCACCACAGGACTGGCGACCGGCACGCGCGTCCCCAAAGACTCCCCGCGCATCGCGGCCATCGGTGACGTGGACGAGCTCAATAGCGCGTTGGGTTTGCTGGCGACGGAAGCGCTGCCGCCAGGCGTTGCCGCCGACGTGCTCGACATCCAGCACGACCTGTTCGACCTGGGGGGCGAACTGAGCATGCCGGGACAAGCGCTGCTGCGGCCGGAGCGCGTCGCGCACCTGGACCGGCTGCTTTCTGATTACAACGCGCGCCTCGAACCGCTGAAAGAGTTCGTGTTGCCCGGTGGCAGCCGGGCTGGTGCACTTGCCCATGTGGCGCGCACCATATGCCGCCGCGCCGAACGGAGCGTCGTCGCGCTCGACCGGTCGGAACCCGTCCAACCGGCGATACGTCAATACCTGAACCGGCTGTCCGATCTCTTGTTCGTGCTCGCCCGGCGCATCAACCAGGACGCAGGCGCCCCGGAAGTGCTTTGGCGCCCTGGGAGGACCGGCGGCAACTAGCGCGGGGCGGCCTTCGCCGCCCCGGCCTGCAAGCCTTACTTGCCGCTGGTGGTCGCTACCAGACGGCGAGCCTGCACTGCCTGGGCCAGGCGCTCAAGCACGCGCACTGAAGTCTCCCAATCGATGCAGCCGTCGGTAATGCTTTGACCATATACCAGCGGTTTGCCGGGAACGAGGTCCTGCCGGCCGGCCACCAGGTGACTTTCCACCATCACGCCGATGATGCGGCTATCGCCCGCCTCGACCTGGCTTGCCACGTTGTCGACCACCTGGGGCTGGTTCTCCGGCTTTTTCATGCTGTTGGCGTGGCTCGCGTCGATCATCACGCGCTGCGCCAGCCCGGCCTTGGCCATTTCCTGGGCCGCCGCCTCCACGCTCGCGGCATCGTAGTTGGGCGTCTTGCCGCCGCGCAAGATGACGTGGCAATCCTCATTGCCGTTGGTCGAGACGATGGCCGAGACGCCACCCTTCGTGACGGACAGGAAGTGGTGAGGCTGAGAAGCAGCCTTGATCGCGTCGACCGCGATGCGGACATTGCCGTCGGTGCCGTTCTTGAAGCCCACGGGGCACGACAGCCCGGAGGCAAGTTCGCGGTGCACCTGGCTCTCGGTGGTGCGGGCGCCGATGGCTCCCCAGGAAACGAGATCGGCGATGTATTGGGGCGTGATCATGTCCAGATATTCACACCCCGCAGGCACGCCGCGGGCGTTGATCTCCAGCAAGAGTTGGCGGGCGATGCGCAAGCCCTTGTTGATGTTGAAGCTGCCGTCGAGGTCAGGATCGTTGATCAACCCTTTCCACCCCACGGTGGTACGCGGCTTTTCGAAGTACACCCGCATGATGATTTCCAGCTCGCCGGCGAAGCGGTCGCGCTCGGCCTTCAGGCGCGACGCGTATTCCAATGCGGCTTCGGTGTCGTGGATCGAGCAGGGCCCGATTACCACGACCAGCCTATCGTCCATGCCGTGCAGAATGCGGTGTACGGCTTGCCGGGCGTTGTAAACCGTGTCGGAAACCTCGGCGGTGCAAGGAAACTCGCGCATCAAATGCGAAGGCGGAGCAAGCTCTTTGATTTCTCGAATGCGCAAGTCGTCGGTGTTGTGCGACACGGTCCTCTCCTGGATTTCAATGATGTCTGTTTGGCATGTAAGTCGGTGCTTGCCCCTTGCTCCATCGTCCAGGCACAAAAAAAGCCGCCAGGACGCTGGCGGCTTTTTTGGGGCAGGAATTCGTTAGATACGACGCTTCCTTTCCTCCGCCAGCGGCTTCGGAAATCCAAAAAAGTAAAAGTAGTAGGAAGCGTAGTTCATGAAATATATCGTAGCAGGCATGAAAAGCCTGAGCAAGTGGCGGGTACTTTTAAAACCGGCGGCCGGCGATCGCGCGGACGCTTTTCCCAGGGAATTGCCACGGCCCGCCCTGTTGCATTCCGGCCACTGAGGCATCGCCGGGGTGTTCCCGGCCATGGGCTGCAGTCCTGTCGCGACATGGGCGGATAGCCTGTGCCCGCCCCGCCGTACGGTCCGGGGCTGGCGCCCACGGCATCCCGAAGCGGGCCGAAGGGCGCCGTCAGCCGAAAAACTCCAGCAGTAGCCCGTTGACCTCCTCGGCCTGCTCGAACTGCACCCAATGGCCGGCGTCGGCAACGACCCGCCACGTCCGTTCAGGCCGCCCCTGGACCCACATCGGCCCGACCCGATCGGGATAAGCGGTGACGTCGTGCTCGCCCCAAAGCAGAAGCATGGGCATGGAGAACTGGTCCAGCAGCGGGGTCATCGCGTTGCCCAGCGACAAAGCCTTGCTGCGGAAGCGCGTGGTTTCGCAGGCTTGGCGGTGCACGGCCATGGCGAGGGCCTCGATCCGGCGTTCGTCATGCAGCATGAGGGCGCGCAGATTGTGGCGCAAGTCATCGAGCAGCGCCTGCTCGCCAGACGCCCGGCGCCAGTTGACCATGGCGGTCTGCTGCCGTCGGGGCGTGCCGTGGCCCGCAGCGCCCAGCAATGCGAGCCGGTCGACGTGCCCCCGGTGCGCCGCCAGGCGCGCTGCGCACAGCCCGCCAAAGGAAAAGCCCGCTAGGTGGATCTCGGTATGCGCACCGACGAGTTGGTCCAACGTAGCGGCCGTGGTCGCAATGAGCTGGTCCCAATCGCCCGGCGGTGGCAACGTCCCCGACTCGCCGTAGGAAGGAAGATCGGGCAGCCATACGGTATATCGGCGCGCCAGCGCTTGGACGTTGCGGATCCAATGCCTCCAGCTGCCATGGCCGCCGTGCAGCAGCACCAGGGGCGGTCCCTCGCCCGCCGACCGCCAGCGCACGCGGGTGCCCGCATGCTCCACGTCGCGAACGGTGGTCCCGGCCTCCACGGCGGCGATGATCCGGGCGGCGGCGGCGATGTCGTCCGGACTGAAGGCAATCGACTGCATTTCGTTCATGGAAGCGAAGCTTAACCCGGCGCCGCCCATCGGGCACGCCGGAGCCATCGTCTAAACTAGCAATAAGCTCCTCTCTCTTTCGTCTTTTCCGCAACCCCGCATGTCTGAACCCGTCCGCTTATCCAAACGCATGTCCGAACTGGGGTTGTGTTCGCGCCGGGAGGCCGACGAATGGATCAGCCGCGGGTGGGTACGCGTGGACGGCGCCGTGGTCTCGGTATTGGGCAGCAAGGTACTGCCCCACCAGAAAATCAGCGTGGAACGCGCCGCATCTGCCGAACAGGCGCGGCGCGTCACCATACTCCTCAACAAACCCGTGGGCTATGTCAGCGGGCAGGCCGAGGACGGTTACCAGCCCGCAGTGGCACTGATCAAGGCCAGCACGCGTTGGAAAGGAGACCGGGTTCCCATCCGCTTCCAGGCTGCCCATTTGCGCAGCCTGGTACCTGCGGGGAGGCTGGACATCGACTCGGTCGGCTTGCTCGTCCTGACCCAGGACGGCCGCATTGCCAAGCATCTGATCGGCGAAGATTCCACTGTCGACAAAGAGTATCTCGTGCGGGTGCAGCACATGCATCCGGGGCGCCTGCCCGACAGCGCGCTGAAATTGCTCAATCACGGCCTCTCCCTCGACGGCAAACCGCTGCGGCCGGCGAAAGTGCGCTGGCAAAACGAAGATCAGCTGTCGTTCGTGCTCAGGGAAGGGAAAAAACGGCAGATCCGGCGCATGTGCGAACTGGTCGGCCTGAAGGTGGTGGGCTTGAAGCGCGTCCGCATCGGCGGCGTCGTGCTGGGCGACCTGCCGCCGGGGCAGTGGCGATACCTGCGGGCGGACGAACGTTTCTGACTGGCCTCCCCATGCGGGCGGCTTAGCCCGCGGCGCAGTTCGTCGCGCGCGTGCCGCTGGCCGCTGCCCGCACACTTGCTGCAATCGCATCGGCCAATTGCGCTACCACGCGCTGGTGTGCGGCCACGACGTCGGACACCTCTGCCCCTGAGGCTTGCTGTTCGAACCGACCAAGACAAACCTGCGCAGCGGTGGCCGCAGTCGGCTTGACAGACCATGCCGCCTCCGCCTGCACTGCCCCACCCAGGCGCGCATCGAGCCGTGAAAACTCGACGCTGATCCGATAATCAGGTTTGCCGGCGATGCCGCCGCGGGCCATGTCTACCGCGCGGAGCCGGCGTTGCAGTGCCGATGACAAGGCGTCCTGCATCTCGTCACCCAGCGAGGCCGACCATCGATGCTGCTCCAACATCTGCACCTGCGCGCCGTCTTGCCGCACGACGATCTGGCGCCTGCGCAGGCGTTCTGGCAACGCGACGGGCGTGAGCTCGATCACCATGTCGGGCGCCCCATCGCTCGCCGGGGCCGGCATCTCGCCCTGCAAGGTGTAGATGCGGGGAACGGGAGGCGTCGCGCATCCATACACCCCGCTCAAGCCGGCCACGGCCGCCATCGTCAGTACGATATGCTTCATCGGTCTTCCTTGGGTTTTCCTCGCAGCAGCGACTGCGGGTTCTCCTCCAGATAATCGGTCAGCTGCCGCAGCGAATTGGCCGTGCGCGTCAGTTCTTGCAGGGCGCGGCGCAGGTCCTGCTGCAGCGGCGCATCGGCCGAGAATGTGCCCTCGGCAGCCCGCAGCGTCTTGCGGGCATCCTGCATGGCGGCAAGGATCTCGGGCGCAACCTGCCCGTCGAGTCGCTGCACCAGCTTGTCTGCCGATGCCACGGTCGCGCGCACTCCAGCCAGCGCGGCGGACAAGTCCTGACCGATGGTATCGAAGGGAACCTTGCCGATCTTGGCGACGATTTCGGCCAGCTTGCCCTGCAGTTCGTCGAACGTGCCTGGAACCGTCGGAAACTCCTGCAGGTTATGGTGACGCCCGGGCTTGGGCGGCGGGGCATCCTTGAAGAGGTCGATCGCCACGTACAACTGCCCCGTCAAGAGATTGCCGTTGCGCAGCTGTGCGCGCATGCCGCGCCGGACCAGGTCGTTCAGCAGCCGTGTGCGGGCTTCCTCGCTCAACGCCCCGGGATGGGCCAATGCGCCCACGCCCAAGCGCGACAGATACAAATCCACGACCACGGGCAGCCTGAAGGAGTTGGTTTCCCTGTGGAACTCGATGCCGATGGAACGGACTTCGCCGATCACCACCCCGCGGAAATCCACCGGCGCCCCGGGAGACAACCCGCGCACCGATTGGTCGAAATACATGACGAAACTGGTGGGCGGCCCGTCCTCGATCTTGAATGCCTCCTCCTGGTTGGCAGCAAGCTCGAACTCTGCATCGTTCTGCGCGAGCTCGCCCGGCGGAAGGTGGGGAGAATCGAGGAAAGACACGCCGCCGAGCAAGACGGAGACGATGGACTCCGTCTGCAGCTTGAGCCCGTCGGCATTGAGCTTCAGGTTGACGCCGCTCGAATGCCAGAACCGCGTGCTCGTGGTCACGAGCGCGTCGTACGGGGATTTGACGAACACCCTGACCGTGACCCCTTTGCCGTCTTCATCCAGGTCGTAGGCGACCACTTGCCCCACGTTGACGCGCCTGAAGTACACCGGCGACCCGATGTCCAGCGAACCCAGGTCCTTGGCCCGCAGCACGAACTGCTTGCCGGGCGTATCGGCCGTGACGATGGGCGGGACCTCCAGCCCCACAAAGGACGTTGCGCGCACTTTGGAGCGCCCTGCATCGACCCCGATGTAGGCCCCCGAGAGCAAGGTGCCCAAGCCACTGACGCCGCTCGCGGCAATGCGGGGCTTGACCACCCAGAAGCGACTGTCTTCCACCGCAAAGCCGCTGGCATCGTCGGTCAGTTCCACTTCCACGATGACGTGCGAGTGGTCGTCGGCCAAATTGATCGCGGTCACGCGACCGATGTCGAGATCCTTGTAGCGGACCTTCGTCTTGCCGGCTTCGATGCCTTCGGCGGAACGAAAGCTGATCTCGATGGTAGGACCGCGTTCGAGCCAAGCGTCGAGCGCGAACGAAAGACCGGCCAATGCGGCGACGATGGGAACGATCCACACCAGAGACGGCAGCCAGCGGCGCCGCGAGCGGCGCATGGGCGCTTCCAGGCCGGAGGCCGGAGGAGTTTCAGGCTTTTCTGTCATGGGTGTCTATTGGGTCCCAAATGAGGCGGGGGTCGAAACTCATGGAGGCCAACATGGTGAGCACCACCACTGCACCGAAGGCGATCGCACCGGGCTCGGGCTTGACCGTGGCGAGCGGGCCTACCTGCACCAGCGCGGCCAGCACGGCGACCACGAACACGTCCACCATGGACCAGCGGCCGACCAGCTCGACCAAAGCGTAGAGTTGAGTTCGCTCGAGGGGGCGCCAGGTGGAGCGAAACTGTGTGGTGGCGACCAGCATGAGCAGCACCACGAGCTTGAAGAGGGGAATGACGATGCTGGCGCAGAAGACGACGGCGGCGACGAAGTACGATCCATCCTCCCACAGGTAAAGCACGCCGCTCATGATGGTGTTCGATTGCGTGCCGAACAACGTTCCGGTCGTCATGACAGGCAGGAGGTTGGCCGGTAGGTAAAGCGCCATGGCTGCCAGGAGAAAAGCCCAAGTCCGCCTCAGGCTGTCAGGCTTGCGCCAATGCAGGGTCGCGCCACAACGCGTACACCGACTCCCCGCCCGGGAACGCGGGAAGACCGCAGTGCAGTGCTGGCACGCCATCACGCCCACCTGCGATGCCGTTCGCACGGGACTCACGAACCCTCCTCCACTGTACCGGCGCGCCCTGAAAGCTCGATCTTCTCGGCATACTCCCAGAAATCTGCCGGCTCGAAACCGACGATGATCGCAAGCAGCACGGTTAGCGCGCCGAATCCCCAGAGCGCAGGGCCGGGGATGAGCGTCGCCATCGCGGAAAGCTTCACCATCGCGGCGACGACGCCAAGCAGGAAGACCTCAATCATCCCCCAAGGACGCCCCAGGCGAATGAAGCGCACGATGGCATCGAAACCGGCCGGCACTCGCCCGGCAGTCAGCGGCCCGAGCAGGTACGCGAGCAAACTGAGCTCGAGCAGCGGGACGAGCATGGTCGTAACGAGCACGAGCATCGCGACCGACAACATTTCTTCGTGCGCCAACGCCCATACCGCGCCCCACACGGTGGCACGCGTCGAGACGCCTTGGATCTCCATCGTGACGATGGGAAAGGCATTGCAGATGACGTACACGATGAGCCCAGCCAGCACGATCGGGAACAGCGCGGCGAAGCGGGCATCGTTGTTGCGATACAGCTCGGCACCGCAACGACGACAATAGGCGCGTTCGCCCGGGGACAGGGCCGCCCGGGTATAAACGGCATCGCAGTGGGGGCACAGCTTGAGGGCCGTATTGGCGCAGGACAAAGATGGGTGGCGCATTGGATCAGACGACATCGGTACGAAGCAACCCCGCCGCTGAACGGCTCTCATGCGAACGCATCTGAGTAGGTGTGTCCGCATGATATAGCAGAACCTGTCACGTCACGTGACCATCCTTCGTATTGGGGAAAGACGTCTTGCCCCCAACAGCCGCTACGCTCCCGGCAAGGCCGACGGACGTGTTCCGGATCTCGGCCTACGCACGGTCACACCGGAAACGGCGGCCCAAGGGCCGCCAAAGCGTTGGCGTCCTCTCTCTCTTTTTCGTATACGGTGGTCACGCCGCTCAAGCCGTGCCGCCCACCGTCAGCCCGTCTATGCGCAAGGTGGGCTGGCCCACCCCGACTGGCACGCTTTGCCCGTCCTTGCCGCAGGTGCCCACCCCGGAATCGAGGCGCATGTCATTGCCGATCATGCTGACCCGGTGCATCGCGTCGGGGCCGTTGCCGATCAGCGTGGCGCCTTTGACGGGGTGGGTGACCTTCCCGTCTTCGATCATGTAGGCCTCGGACGTCGAGAAGACGAACTTGCCGTTGGTGATGTCGACCTGTCCGCCCCCGAAGTTGACGGCGTACAGTCCGCGCTTGACCGAGCGCACGATCTCTTCGGGGTCTTTGTCGCCCGCGAGCATATAGGTGTTGGTCATGCGCGGCATGGGCAGGTGCGCGAAGGATTCCCGGCGCCCGTTGCCGGTGACGGCGGTTTTCATGAGCCGGGCATTCAGGGCATCCTGCATGTAGCCGCGCAAAATGCCATCCTCGATCAGCACGTTGCGCTGGGAGACGTTGCCTTCGTCATCGATGTTGAGCGAACCTCGGCGCCCGGGAAGAGTGCCGTCGTCCACCACGGTCACGCCCTTGGCGGCCACGCGTTCGCCGACGCGGCCCGAGAACACGCTGGACCCCTTGCGGTTGAAATCCCCTTCCAGCCCGTGCCCCACGGCTTCGTGCAGCAGGATGCCGGGCCACCCCGACCCGAGCACCACTGTCATTTCCCCGGCAGGGGCGGGCCGTGCCTCCAGGTTGACCAAGGCTTCGTGCACGGCACGCTCCACGTACTGCTCGAGCAGGTCGTCAGTAAAGTAGTCGAAGCCCGTTCGGCCCCCGCCCCCGCCGTGGCCGACTTCGCGGCGTCCATTCTGCTCGGCGATCACGGTCAGCGACAGGCGCACCAACGGCCGCACGTCGGCCGCCAGCCGACCGTCGCTGCCCGCCACCAATACCACATCGTATTCCGCGCCGAGGCCAGCCATTACTTGCACCACTCGCGGATCGCGCGCGCGGGCCATCCTCTCCACGCGTTCGAGCAGCCCGACCTTTTCCGGTGCCGAGAGTGATGCCAAGGGATCTTGGGGCAGGTAGAGCGCCCGCCCTTCCGCCTGGCGATAACGGCTGGCCACCTTGGCCTTGCCCGCCCCCTGGCGCGCGATCGAGCGCACCGCCCGGGCGGACGACAGCAGCGCATCCTGGGACAGCGTGTCGGAATAGGCGAAGGCGGTTTTTTCTCCACTCAGCGCGCGCACGCCCACGCCCTGTTCGATGGAGAAGCTCCCCGTCTTGACGATCCCTTCTTCCAGGCTCCAACCCTCGCTCCGGGTGTACTGGAAATACAGGTCCGCATAGTCGACCTTGTGCGTGAAGATCTCAGCGATGGCACGCGAAAGATCGGCTTCGGTCAGCCCCCAAGGGTCGAGCAAGAGAGATTTGGCGATGGCGAGCGACTGGATGTGGGGTTCGACAAGTTGCATAGATGGCGGAGCAAATTCTTGGTGAAGCGGGCCTGGACCCAAACCTCTACAGTACACGATGCCGCAGCGCCGGCAGCGCAGAGCGCACGTCGGCGATGCGGGCACGATCGAGGGTGCCGTCGACGACGCCCGGGCCTTCGGGCAAGACAGCCTGTATCTCGCCCCAGGGATCGACCAGCATGGCGTGGCCCCAGGTACGACGACCATTGGGATGCGCGCCGCCCTGCGCGGGCGCCAGCACGTAGCATTGGTTCTCGATGGCGCGGGCGCGGAGCAGGGTCTCCCAATGGGCCTTGCCCGTGGTGTAGGTGAAGGCGGCCGGCACCAAAATCAAGTCCACTTCGCCCAATGCCCGGTAAAGCTCGGGAAAGCGCAGGTCGTAGCAGGTGGACAGTCCGACCCGCCCCCAGGGAGCGTCGAAACTGGCGGGAGCCGTGCCCGGCCGGATGCTCAGCGCTTCGTCGTAGGATTCGGTGCCGCGCCGGAAGTTGAACAAGTGGATTTTGTCGTAGCGCGCAAGCACCCGCCCGTCCGGCCCATACACGAAGGACGTGTTGTACACCCGGTCGGGGTCCGGGCATTCCAAGGGCAGAGTGCCGCCGGCCAGGTAGACTCCATGCCGGCGCGCCTGGTCTGCCAGGAACGCCTGGATCGGGCCGTTTCCTTCGCGCTCGCGTATCGCAACTTTCTCGCGATCGCTACGCCCCATGAAGCAGAAATATTCGGGCAGGGCGATGAGGTGGGCGCCCCGCTCCGCGGCCTGGGCGATCAGGACTTCCGCATCGGCGAGGTTGCGCTCCACGTCGGGCGTGGACACCATCTGGATGGCGGCAACGCGCACGGAGGTCTCGGTCATGGGCAGCGGCTCCCGGCAGACTGGTGGCAGGACATGGGGCTATTGTCGCGCAGAACGCTAGGGCGTGGGATGCTCGACCCCGGGAAGGTGCGTCCCAGGGGAGGAGTCCGATCCCTGGGCCCTGGGCGGCTGCACTTTCGTGACCTGGGGATCGGTCCACGTTCCCGTGATTTCATACTGATAAGCCAGGACCTCCGACAGGGGGTTCTTGAGCAGCAGTTGGGCAAGGAACACGCTCAGGCCGACGGCCGGGTTCACGGCGAGGCCGTACAGCAGCGAGGCTGCCCCGGCGTCGAGCTTGGGCACGACCACCACATGGAGTTTCTGGATCTCACGCGCGAGATCCGTATCGCCGGCGATGACCACGGTGGCATTGACCCCGTTCATCTTGAAATCGTCGGTATGCGCCACCCCATTGACGATCCGTGCATGGGCCCGGATCGTGTCGTAGGCGAACCCCTCGCTAAAGACATCCCGGAAGTCCAGCGTCACGCGCCGAGGCAGCGACTGCAGGGACAGCACGCCCAGCAGCTTGGCGATGCCGGGCTCCGCCTTGAGGAACTGCCCCTTGTCCAAAGACAGCTCCAGCGTCCCGGACAAACTTGGCAGGTCTAGCGCATAGGGCAGGCCGTTCCACGACACCTGGGCCGAGAGCGTGCCCGTTCCCCCCGCCATGGCGCCGCGTACGCCCATGCGATCCAGGAATGCGCCAGCGTCGTGGAGTTTGAGCACGGCATCCAGCGACATCGCGCGCTTGCCTTGCGATGCTCCTTCCGCCGCCACTTTCCAGACTCCGGTGCCGTCGAGCTCTGCGTCCGGGTTCGTGACGGAGAGCTTGCGCAGCCTCCATTCCCTGCCGCGGTCTGCGCGCTGCGCCAGCACTTCGAGCCGCCCGAGCCGTTTGCCGAATAATTCGAAGTGTTCCGCAACCAGGTCGATTTCCGGGACGTCCGCGTCTCCCGGGTCCGCCTCGACGGCAGTCGCGCTCCCCTCCTCTTCGGCCTCGGCGTCGACCATCAGCCTCGAGAGCCGGGCCGTGAGCCGGCTCGGCCCCGCACCCCCGCCCGTCTCCGCCCACGAGAGCCGCCCAGCCAATTGGGCCGATTCCACATCCACGCGCCAGCTCGTCCCCCCGGCGCCCTGCTGGCGCGTGGCGAAAAGATTCACCTGCCGAAGCTGGCGTCCATGGGCCCGCAATAGCGGCGTGGCAAGGCTGATGCGGTTGAGCGGCACATCGAGCGCGCGCTTGCCCGCCGCCTCCCCGGTCGCCAGGTCAGGCTTGAACTCTTCGACCAATTTGCGCAGGCCATCGACGTCCACCTCCGGCAGTTGCGCGCTCACGCTCAGCCCCGGCCCGTGGATGGTGGCCGCGCGGTGAATGCCCACGGCACCCCGCACCTCGCGGATCGCTCCCTGCGCATCGTGGTCGCGTTCGATATGGAGATTGACGGCCGGCCCGAGGCTGCCGGCGAACCAGTCGCTACGGGTCGCCCCCGCCGCGGCCGAACCGTTCCACTCCAGCCGGGACGGGCGCGCCTCCTGGGCCGTCTTGCCCAGGGGCGCCGGCAGGTCGATGGACATGCCGACGAGGTCGGACTCGACCAGCACCACAGGCGCCTTGTCCGGCTCGATGCGCACCGAGACTTTATAGGCGGTGCGCCCCGCAAGGCGCGCCATGCCTGGCGCCTTCCACCAGAAACTCAACGCCGTGGCCTCCGCCGTTCCTTCGGCCTGCAGCAGATCGGAGCCGTCGGGCTGGGGCCCGCCGGACAGTCGTATCGGCCCGCCCAGGGCGAGGCCGCGCACGTCGCGGAAGGCGATGCCACGATCATCGAACGCCACGGTGCCGGTCAGTCCCGAAAAGGGAGGCACGGATGGCGCCAGGCTGAAGCCGTTGCCCGCCAGCCTGACCTCGCCCTTGACCTGGACCTCGTGCTCCCCTTGCGGCGCATCCTGCGCCAGCGGTATGCGCAGCGCAATCGGCACGACGAAACTGCCGCTTGCGGACGCCTCGTCCAGCACGCCGCCTATCATGCGGCCGACGGGCGACGACTTGACGAAAGTCAGGAATGCCGGCGCCGGGCCGCGCGTCTCGCCTGCGATCTCCAGCACGGCATTGCCGGTCAGGTCGGCGATGCCGGCGCGCGTGCGGCCCAGCGCAACCGTCGACGAGCGGTTCACGCGCACGCGGCCGGATCGGGCATCGACCGTCATCGAGACCCGGTCGAATACCAGATCGCCCGCCAGTTCTTCCAGGCGGGGCCACAGGTCGCCGTCGGCCAGCGGTGCGGGAAGGTAGTCGAGCGTCACGCCCGCGAATCGGCCAGCCACGCGGAATTCGCCCGTCGTATCGCCGCCGTACGGAAAACCGTCGAGGTCGCCGCGCAAGCGAACGTCTACGTCTTGCGCCTCACCGGCCACGAGGGCATGACGCAACCAAGTCCGGATACTATCCCCGACGACGATGGGAATGTAGCGATGGACCTCCCGGACGTCGGCGCGCTCGAGCCTACCGCGCAGGTCGAGCGTTCCGGCGGGAGAACGCCCCTGGCTGCTCCAGTTTCCGCTGAAGCTGCCCCGCACCCCACCGTTCGCGAACTCCAGGCGTTCGACATCGACCGTCCAGGCATCGCCAGAGATCCGGCGCGCCGCAGCCCTGACGCGCAAGTCTTCCATGGGCAGGTCCGGTTCGGCGAACACGCCCGGGAAACGCAATACCGCATGCTTGGCGTCGATCTCGATGTGGCCTCCTTGCCTGTCGATTTCGAGCACCCCCTGCAGATTCGAGAACCCGGGGCGCTGGGGATGATGGCCGTCGTTGACCGCAGGCTCCGGTGCCGGCGCCAAAGAGAGTCCCGAAAAGCGTGCCGACGCCGACTCAAGAGAGGCTGCGGCCGGCGATCCCGCCCAAGTCAGCCGTAGCGCATCGATGCGGCCATCGGGCGTGAGCTCGGCGAGCCACGCGCGCGCGCCCTCTGCGAGCGGCACCCGATCTGCCAGGAATGCGGCCGAGGCCAGGTCGACGCCTGCCACGTCCAATTGCACCGCTGCCGGCGTCTCGCCACGCGCCGGGGCCCAGCGCCCCGCGAACCGCTCAGGATGCAACGCGCGCCCATCCTCGGCGCGCACGTCGAGCTGGGTCGCATCGAACTCATAACCTTCCTGTGTCGCCTTCAGCTCGACGGTGCCCTCCGCGCGCGCCAGCGCCAGCGGGGGCAGATCCGGCGCGAGCCTTGTGCGCAGCCCCGCAACTGCGACCCGGGCCGTCGCGCTGCGGATGCGGCCGCGCTCGTAGTCCAACCACGCGCGCAGCGTGCCGGTGCCGTCCTGCAGGCTGCCTGGCGCGTCGATCCAGGGTAGCCATTGCACGAGCTCCATGCGATCCATCACCGCGTAGACGGACCCTCGCCATCGATCCGGGTCCGCCGGGTCCAAGGTGAACCAGCCATGGACGAAATCGGCGCGCACATCCAGCGTCGACCCCATGTGTGGAGGCGGCGTCGCGCGCAACGCCGCGCGATGCCTGCGGCCGACATTTTGCAGCGTCAAGGCGATCTGCGAGATCTCCAACGTAGGCGCGCCGCGCAATGCATCGTCCCAACGCAGGACCGCATCCCGCACGGATACCTCGCGCTGGGCGAGCAGCCACGCGAGCCAATCGTGAGACCCGTCATCGGCATCCAGGTCGACGATGCGACCAGCCACCCAATACCGGCCCTGCTCGTCCCGCCGCGCGTCGAGCCGAGGTCGGTCGATCTCTAGCCGCAGCAGCCGCGGCTGCAACACCAACAGGCTGCGCCAAGACAAAATCGCGTATACCCGGGGCAGATCCAGCACCGGCTCTCCTGCCCCATCGGCTATGCGCACGGCCGAAAGTTCGAAGCTTGGATTGAGCCCGAGCCATTCGGCCTCGACTTTGGCGATGGAAACCGGCGCACCGAGGGTGCGTCCAACCAGCCGCTCGATGCCCGGGCGGTATTCGTCGATGGCAGGCAAGACTGCGTACCGCAGCATGACCAGCCCGATGACAAACAGAAAATAGACGGCCAGCACCAGCCAAAGCAGCGGCCGCAGGACGACGCGATAGAAATACGACAAATCGATGTGCACGAAGACGAGAGGCGGCGAAACGAGGGGGCGTTCCGTCGACGCAGCGACGACGGCGTGGATGGAAGAAAGGCTAAAGCTTATACCGGCAGGCTTGTCTTATGCTGGCTTCTGCACAAAACTTCTCAGTGGCGCACAATTGTTACGTAATGCCACATTTCCACGATGCCTGAAAACGCCCTCCTCGCCCCTGCACTCTCCTGGTCCGGCCACCTGCGCCGCCGCATCGACGCCCAGCCTGGCTTCGGCGAGTGGGTCGCCCAAGCAGCACGCGCCCCGGTGGATGCCGCCACGCTGGCCGCGTGGTTCGACGAACTCCGCGCAAGCCGCACCGGCCAGCCGGGGCCCGGACCCCTGGCAGTAGCCGATTGCCGCGCGGTGCTGCGCAAGCTGCGCGAGCGCGTCTTCTGCGTGATCATGGTGCGGGACTTGGCCGGCCTGGCACCGCTGGAAGAGGTGGTCGGCGCCATGACTCGCCTGGCCGACCTCGCCATTTCCGAGGCCTATCGCAGCGTCGCGGCGGAATTGGCCGAGGTACACGGCATCCCCCGCGAAGCCTCCTCCGGCCTGCCGCAGGAAATGCTCATTGTGGGCATGGGCAAGCTGGGCGGCGAAGAGCTCAATGTCTCCTCCGACATCGACCTCGTCATGCTCTACGGCGACGAAGGCGAAACCGACGGCCGCCGCCCGATCTCCCACCATGAGTTCTACGGCCGGCTCACGCGCCGGATGATGCCGGTGATATCGGAAATCGACGCCGACGGGCACGTATTCCGCACCGACCTGAGGCTGCGCCCGGACGGGGATGCGGGGCCGCTGGCGTGGAGCCTGGATGCCTTCGAAAACTACTTGATCTCCCAAGGCCGGGAATGGGAGCGCTACGCGTGGTTGAAGGCCAGGCGCATCGAGGCGCAGGCCTTCGAAGGAAGCAACCCCGCCGCGCAAGCCGTCCAGCTCGAGGCCTTGTGCCGTCCCTTCGTTTATCGCAAGTATTTCGACTTCGATGCACTGGCGGCGCTGCGAGCGCTGCGTGAGCGAATCCGGGAAGATTGGAACCGCCGTTCCTTTCACGGATCGGGCGAACAGGTCACCCAAGCCGACAACGTCAAGCTCGGCGAGGGGGGCATCCGCGAAATCGAGTTCGTGGTCCAGCTCTCGCAGCTGGTGCGCGGCGGACGCATCCCGACGCTGCGCGTGCGGGGCTTGCTGCCGGCGCTGCATGCCGAACGTGACGCTGGCTTGTTGTCGGCCGATGAGGCCGAACGCCTGGAAAACGCGTACCGATTCCTGCGGCGGGTGGAGCATGCCCTGCAGTATCGCGAGGACCAGCAAACCCACCTGCTGCCCCAGGATGCCGAACGACGGGCGGAACTGGCGCACGCGCTGGGTTACGCCGATGCTGCCTCGTTCGAGCGGGAGCTGAACGATCACCGCGAGTTCGTCGAAGCCACTTTCCGCGGGGTATTCGGGCAGAACGACATCTGCGCCGCCGGCGCCGGGGGTGCCGCCCGGGCGGTGGATCCCGAAGTGTCGCTGGTCGAACGCATACGAACCTGCCTGCCTGCCGACGCCGACGACCTATTGCCTAGGGCGGCCGCGCTGCTCAACAGCCCTAGGATCCGCAGCCTCCCGGACAATAGCCGGCGGCGCCTCGCAGCGCTGCTGCCGGCGGCCGTCGATGCGTGTGCAGGAACCAAGGCACCCGCGGCGGCGCTCGTGCGCATGTTTGGCCTGATCGAACACATCGCCCAGCGCAGCGCCTACATGGCGCTCCTTGCCGAGTATCCGGACACCTTGGCCCGGGTCGCACGCATCTTTGCGGCGAGCGACTGGGCCGCGGGTTATCTCACCCGGCACCCGCTGCTGCTGGATGAGTTGCTGGACTGGCGCACACTGCTCGCCCCCCCGGACTTGCCCGCCCTCGCCCGCAAGCTGAGCGACGACCTGGACGCCTGCGTCATCGACGGGACCGGGGAACCGGACATCGAACGCCAGATGAACGTCATGCGCGATGCGCAGCGCCAGTGGACGTTCCACCTTCTCGCCCAAGACCTCGAGGGCCAGCTCACGGTCGAGCGCCTCGGAGACTACCTCTCCATGGTGGCCGACATCATGCTGGAAGAAACGCTCAAGCGCGTCTGGTTCCGGCTCTCCAAAGACCAAGGCCGCACGCCCGCGCGCTTTGCCGTCATCGCGTACGGCAAGCACGGTGGCAAGGAACTCGGCTACGCCTCGGACCTCGATCTCGTCTTCCTATACGAAGACGAGCGCGAAGATGCGGGGGAAATCTACGCCCGGTTCGGCCAGCGCATTTTGTCCTGGCTGGGTTCCATGACGGCCTCCGGACGCCTGTATGAAGTCGACCTGCGCCTGAGGCCGGACGGCCAGGCCGGCCTGATGGTCGTCTCGACCGAAGCGTTCGAGCGCTACCAGAAGCAGCACGCGTGGCCGTGGGAGCATCAGGCCATTACGCGCGCGCGCTTTGCCGCAGGCGATCCTGCGGTCGGCCGGCAGTTCGAACGCATCCGGCGCGAGGTCCTACTGCTGCCCCGCGACGCCCGGCAATTGGCGGATGAAGTCATTGCGATGCGGCGCAAGATCAGCGAGGGGCATCCCAACCCGACTCCCGATTTCGACATCAAGCACGACCCAGGCGGCATGGTGGACATCGAGTTCATCACGCAATACCTGGTGCTGTTGCATGCCCGCAATCACGAGATCCTGCTCGAGAACCTGGGCAATATCGCGCTGCTGCGCCATGCCGGCGAGGCCGGGCTAATTCCGGTCGACCTGGCGCAACGCGTAGGAGATGCGTACCGAACCTTGCGGCGCGAACAGCACGCCCTGCGCCTGCAGGACATCGACAAGGCACGCGTGCCCCAGGCATCGCTCACGGAAGAGCGCGCCGCGGTATTCGCATTGTGGGAGCACGTGTTCGGCACACCCCGGCTGTCAGCCTAGCAAGCGCCCGGCGCGCCCCGTCCATCGCAGCATCGGCGACGGACGCCACCTGCTGCCGGGCGAGGCGGCCTGCCGTCGCAGCGCCGTGCCGTCCACTGCGCCTCCCGGCACGTAGGGCACGATGATCTTGAGGGGAGGCTCGGCGGCGCGCGAGGCCGGCGCGCACAAGGCAACGAACAAGGCAGCGCACGCCGGCAGGCGGCGGCCCCCGAAGAGCTGAATCATGGGCATCTCCTTCACTCACTGCGCCGTCGTCGCGACGCTTCGCCGCTCAAGTCTGAGTGGAGGTCCTCCCGTCCGCCATCGAGAAGAAATGACAGGGTGTCAAAAAAGCTCACGGCCCGCGCCCGGGGTGCCAGGGTTTCACCCGCCTCCCCGCCGCCTAGGGTTTCCCGCATGGATAAATTTCTAGTTTTTCCCGTAATATGCAAAAAACTAAATAATTTTCGAGACAAATCACCGAAGAAACTCCTTGGAATTCCGCTATGACAAAAAGACCTGGACTCTCGTTCAGCCACGTCGGCATCTTCGTGACCGACATCGAACGGATGGCTGACTTCTATACGCAGGTGCTGGACTTCACCATCACGGACCGCGGCACGCTCGAGGGGCCCAATGGTCCGTTCGAATTGGTTTTCACCAGCCGGGACCCGGACGTACATCACCAGATCGTGTTGGTCGCCGGTCGGCCGGCGCATATCCCGTTCAACGTCATCAACCAGTTGTCCCTGATGGCCGATTCGCTGGAAACGCTCAAGGCCTATTACCGGCGCCTGCAGGAAGCGAACGTCGAGGAGCTGCTGCCGGTCACGCACGGCAATGCGTTGTCGGTGTATTGCCGCGATCCGGAAGGCAATCGCCTGGAGCTTTACATCGATACGCCGTGGTACGTATCCCAACCGATGCGCGTGCCCATGCCGATCGAGCTGCCCTCGGATGAGTTGATGGCGTGGGCCGAACGACACGCGCGCGGATTACCGGGCTTCCGCAGCCGCGAGGAGTGGCGCGCCGACATGGCGCGGCGCATGGGCGTGGATCGGACGACGGCATGAGCGAAGGGTCGTCCAGCCTCGGGCGCATGCTGGCCCTGCTCGACGCCTACACCCATGAACGGTATGCCTGGACCGTGGAAGACCTGGCCGCGCACTTTGGGTTTACGCCCTCGTCGACCTACCGTTACGTCAAGGAGCTCTGCCAGGCCGGCCTGCTCATCCGGCTCCCTCGCGGACGGTACGTCATCGGGGCTCGGATCGTGGAACTCGAAGCGCTCATCCGGGAGACGGATCCGGTCACCCGCGCGAGCCAGCCCATCCTGCGCGAACTGGCGCAAGAGACTGGCTGCCACGTGCTGCTATCCAACGTATATGGGGAACACCTGCTCAACGTGGCCCATGAACCCGGCGTCGAGCAGCTGGAGCTGACCTACCTGCGAGGCAAAAGCTTGCCTTGGTTCCGGGGCGCGCCGTCGCTTTCCGTGCTGGCGTTCTGGCCCCGGGCGCGGGTGCGCAGGTTGTTCGAGCAACTGCATCCCGATGCGGACGAACAGGCCTGGGACGCCATGTGGGCCAAACTGAAGGCCATCCGCAAGGCGGGCTACGTCATCAGCCGGGCGGGCCTGGATCCGGACGTCATCGGTTACGGCGTCCCGGTCATGCTCGAGGACGATGTGATTGGAACCATTTCCCTGGTCTGCTCCCAGCAGCGGGGCGAGTTCCTCAACGGTGCAGCCTTGGGAGCTGTACTGCAACAAAAAAGCCGCGAACTTTCGGCCCGCCTCCAGCAGGCGGATTAAGCGGCGCGCCGCGCTTCCCAGGCGCCGGCACACGTGACCAAACAAACGACAACCAGTAGGAGATATCCATGAGCACGAACAAGCACAGCCGGCGCGCCGCGCTGATCGCGATGGGACTGATGGCGGCTGCCCCGGCCGCATCGGCACTGGCCCAAGACAATTACCCCGCGCGTTCGATCAAACTGCTCGTCGGCTTTGCCGCGGGTGGCGGCAGCGACGTGGTGGCGCGGCTGGTAGGCAAGGCGCTCGGCGAGCGGCTCGGCCAACCGGTGATCGTGGAGAACCGCGCGGGAGACGGCGGCAACATCGCATCGGCGCAAGTGGCCAAGAGCGAACCCGATGGCTATACCCTCATCCTGATGACCAGCGGGCACGCCACCAACGCGGCCATGCGCAAGGACCTGCCCTTCGATCCCGTCAAGAGCTTCGACTGGGTATCGACGATCACCACGTATCCACTCGCGCTGTCGGTCGCTCCCTCCTCGCAGATCAAGTCCTTCGAGGACTTCGTCCAGCGGATCAAGACGGAGCGGGACCGCTACACCTACACCTCGGTCGGGGTGGGCACGGCCATGCACCTGGTCGGCGAATGGATCATGGCGGAAAGCGGCGGCAGTGCACTCCACGTGCCGTTCAAGGGAGGTGCCGGCCCCATGACGGAACTGCTGGCCGGCCGGGTAGACGTCATGATCGACACCATGACCAACACCGCCCCGCTGTTCAAGGGCAACCGGGTGCGGCTGCTGGCGACGACCGCGCCGCGCGGCGTCCAGGCGCTGCCCGGCGTGCCGAGCGTGGCCGATACCCTGCCTGCGGTAGTGTTCGAGTCGTGGCTGGGCATCGCCGCCCCGGCCGGCACGCCGGCCGGCGTCCTGGCCAAGCTGAACCGCGAACTGCGCGCCGTGCTCGAGACGCCCGCCGTCAAGCAGCAGCTCATCGACTGGGGCGGCTCGCCCAAGGCGTCCTCGCCCGAGGAGTTCCATGCCCGCGTCGAGAACGACATCCGGCGCCTGCGCGCGGTCGTGGTCCAGCGCAACATCCAGGCCGAATGACCGCTTAGCCCCAGAGCCAGCGCAACAGCCACAGGGTGGCCATCCCCGCCCCGATCATGGCGATCGTATTGCGGGTGGTCACCATCACGGCGACCGCGACCAGGGCGGCCGGCCCCCGCCAATCGAAAACGGGTGCCGCGCCCGCCGTCCACGGAAACAGGTCCGGCACGATCACGGCCGCCAGTGCGGCAGCCGGCGCGTAGCGCAACGCGCGGCGGACCCCGTCGGGCAGTTTCACGTGGTCGCCCAACAAGAGGAACCCAGCGCGGGTGACCACAGTACAAAGCGTCAGGGCCGCGATGGCCAGCCACACATAGACGGAGTCGGAAACCGGCGGCAGGATCGAAGGGCTCATGTGTTGTCTCCTTCGCCGCGCCTGCCCTCCAGCGCCTTTTCTGCCAGCATGCCGGCAGAAACCCCGGCAACGACGGCCAGCACCAAGCCCAGCCGCAACGGCAGCAGCTGCCCCGCCCAGCCCACCAGCCCTGCCGCTGCGACGGCGGCCAGCACCGGCCTGCTCGCTACCATGGGAACGACGATGGCGATCAACGCCAATACCGCCGCGAACTCCAGGGACCAGGCCTGGGGCACGATGCCGCCTAGCAAAATACCGGCGATCGAGCACACCTGCCAGGTGACCCAATTGCCCGCCGCAGCCCCCAGGAAGAACCAGATCTGGCGGGGCGTCCCTTTCTCGGGTGCGTCCGCGTAGCGCGGCATGAACAGGACGAAGCCGATGTCGCTCGTCAGGTAGCCGAGGGCAAGGCGCCGCACGCGCGAGAACCGCCGGAAATACGGGTGCAGCGCAGCCGCAAAGATCACGAAGCGCAGGTTCACCACGCAGCCGGCGGCGAAAATCAACCACACCGGCGCGCCTGCGACGATCAGCGGCAAGGCGGCCAGCTGGGCCGAACCGGCATACACCAGCAGCGTCATGGCGAGCGCCAGGGTCTGGCTGAGGCCGACCTTGACCATGGCCACCCCGCTCACCATGCCCCAGACCCCGATGGCGATGGTGGTCGGGGCCAAGGCCTTGACCCCGGACAGAAAGGCGGCGCGACGCAACCTGCTCTGCGAGCCTGCGGGTACCGCGGTGGGTGGGGTGCTGGACATGAAACGCTAGGCCGCGGAAGCAGAAAACAGGCCGGAAGGAGTAAAGTTACGGTTCAGCACTATTGTAAGTGACAGCCCCGAATCTCCCTGGTCCCCGGGAAGGGTTGCCGGGCCCTCCGCACGCCGCCCGCAGCTGGATCCAGTCGTAGATTGGTACAATATCTGGTTCATTTCGGAGATCTCAACCATGTCGATGTCAGACCGCGACGGCTTCATCTGGTACGACGGCAAGCTCGTGCCCTGGCGTGAAGCCAACACCCATGTGCTCACACACTCCCTGCACTACGGGTTGGCGGTATTCGAGGGTGTGCGCGCGTACAAGACCGACCTCGGAACATCGATTTTCCGGCTCAAGGAGCATACCGATCGCCTGTTCAATTCCGCCCACATCTATCAGATGCAGATCCCGTACAGCCGGGAAGCGCTGATGGAAGCGCAGAAGGAAGTGGTGCGCGCCAACAAGCTGGAATCCTGCTACCTGCGCCCCATCGCCTTCTACGGTTCGGAGAAGATGGGCGTCTCGCCCAAGGGCGCCAAGGTGCACGTGGCCGTCGCCGCCTGGGAATGGGGCGCCTACCTCGGCGCCGAGGCGCTGCAAAAGGGCATCCGGGTCAAGACCTCGTCCTACGCGCGCCACCACGTGAACGTCACGATGCCGCGCGCCAAGCTGGCCTCGACCTACGCTAACTCCATCCTGGCCAACCTCGAGGCCACGGAAGAAGGCTACGACGAAGCGCTGCTGCTCGATACCGAAGGCTTCGTGGCCGAAGGTTCGGGCGAGAACATCTTCATCGTGAAAGACGGCGTCCTGATCGAGCCGGAAATCGCCTCTGCGCTGACCGGCATCACCCGCTCGACGATCCACAGCCTCGCGGCAGACCTCGGCATCCCCGTGGTGACCAAGCGCCTGACCCGCGACGATGTCTACATCGCCGACGAAGCGTTCTTCACCGGAACCGCCGCGGAAGTCACGCCCATCCGCGAACTCGATCGACGCACGATCGGCGCCGGCCAATGCGGTCCGATCACTGCCCGTCTGCAGCAGGCCTTCTTCGACTTGGTGGCCGGCCGCAATCCCAAGTACAGCCACTGGCTCACCCATGTCTGAGCAGGAAACGCCATGACCACCGAAGCAGTCAACGACATCACCGAAGTCGATGCCGCCGAGCTTCCGCTTTCGTGCCCCAGACCGAACGCTCCCTTGTGGAACATGCACCCGAGGGTGTTTCTCGACATCGCAACCACGGGGCACGCCAAGTGCCCCTACTGCGGTGCCGAGTACCGCCTGAAAGGAGAACCTCCCAAGCATTGACGGCCTGCCCGAGGATGCCGCCCGGCCCGGCCGGCGCCGATGCATCCTCGCAGGCCGCCCCCCGTGCCCGGCTCCGAGCGGTTCCGTTGCGAGCCAGCGCGACGCCGGGAAGCCGGGTCCCCCCGGAGAGCGGCCGGGGCGGGCCGCGCCCAGGCATGGCCCGCTTAGTATTGCTTTACCCACAGGACACACCCCGTGCAGCACAACGACTACATCCTGACGCTCTCCTGCCCCGATACGACCGGCATCGTCTACCACGTGTCGGGATTCTTGTTCGAGCGCGGCTGCAACATCCTGGACTCCCAGCAGTTTGGGGACGTCGCCACCAAGCTGTTCTTCCTGCGCGTGCACTTCACCGTGCCCGAGGGCGTGGACCTCGAAACGGTGCGCAAGGAATTCTCGCCCTTGGCCGAACGCTTCTCGATGCAATGGCAGATACGCGACCCGCACAAGCGGGCGCGGGTGCTGCTGATGGTCAGCAAGCACGGCCATTGCCTGAACGACCTGCTGTTCCGCGCCAAGAGCGGCCAGTTGCCGATCGATATCCCGGCAGTGGTGTCGAACCACCCCGACTTCGCGCTCCTGTCCGCCTCGTACGGCGTGCCGTTCTATCACTTGCCCGTCACGCCCGGGGCAAAGGAACAGCAGGAGCGCCAAGTGCTGCAGATCGTGGAGCGGGAGAACATCGACCTGGTCGTGCTGGCGCGTTACATGCAGATCCTGTCGCCGGAAATGTGCCGTGCCCTGGCCGGGCGGGCCATCAACATCCACCACAGTTTCCTGCCCAGTTTCAAAGGCGCGCGGCCGTATTACCAAGCGCATGAGCGTGGCGTGAAGCTGATCGGCGCCACCGCCCACTACGTGACGCCCGACCTCGACGAAGGTCCCATCATCGAACAGGACATTGCGCGGGTAGACCACAGCATGTCGCCCGAAGCCTTGACGCAGGTAGGCCGAGACGTGGAGTGCCTGGTCCTGGCGCGTGCCGTGCGCTGGCACGTCGAACATCGGATTCTATTGAACGGCCACAAGACCATCGTATTCGCATAATGGTGCTCAAGTCCCGCGGCGCTCTGCTTTTTGCCACCTCGGAAGAAGCTGAACAGGCGTTCTACGAAGCCCTGGAACAGGGCGACCTCGGCCAGCTGATGGCGGTATGGGCCGAGGACGAGGACGTCGTTTGCATTCATCCTGGCGGTCCGCGGCTGATCGGTCACGAGGCCGTACAGGAATCCTGGCGCGAAATCCTGCGCAATTCTCCGCTGTCCATCCGGCCCACGCGCATCCATGCCGTCCAGAGCATGATGAGTTCGGTCCATACGGTAGTCGAACAGGTCATGGTGGACACGGCTCAGGGCAAGCAGGTCGTCAACTGCTATGCAACCAATGTCTTCCACAAAGGTCCCACCGGCTGGCGCATGGTTCTGCACCATTCGTCGCAAGCCCCTGCCGATCTCGGCACCGCCGAGATGCAGGATGTCCCGGACCTATTGCATTGAGTTGCCGCCCGCCGAACACAACGCATGCCCGCTTACCTGGATACGACCCCCTGCCCCACTCCCGCATGGTTGCCTGAAGGACATAGCCAGACCATTTTCGCGTCGCGCTTTTCCTCGCACCATCACACCTCCTTCACGCGCGAGCGCGTCGATACACCAGACGGCGACTTCATCGACTTTGACTGGACGGCCCCGGGCCTGGCACCGGGAGCCCCCCTGGGCCCGGAGACTTTCGCCCAGCTGGCCGCCTCGGCCAACATGCCTGCGGCGTCCTCCAACGGGCTGGTTCTTTTCCACGGGCTCGAGGGCAGCAGCGCGAGCCACTACGCGCAGGCGATCTCGCAGTATTTCCGCGCCCGCGGCTGGACGGTGGTCGTGCCGCACTTCCGGGGTTGCTCCGGCGAACCGAACCGCCTGCCCCGCGCCTACCACTCGGGTGATTCGGCGGACATCGCATTCATGCTGAACACCGCCCGCCAGCGCCTGCCTGGCCTGCGCTGGCATGCCGTCGGCGTCTCGCTCGGCGGCAACGCACTGCTCAAGTACCTGGGAGAGGCCGGTTCGTCGGCGGGATGGCTGGCGGCCGCCGCGGGCGTGTCGGCACCGCTGGACCTGATGGCCGGCGGCCGGGCACTGGGTACGGGCTGGATCAACCGGCACGTCTACACCCACATGTTCCTGCGCACCCTGAAGGCCAAGGCGCTTCAGAAAGCGCAGCGCTTTCCGGGCACCATAGACGTCATCCGCGTGGCCAACGCCCGCGACCTCTACGAATTCGACGACGCCTACACCGCGCCGGCCCATGGTTTCCGCGACGTCAATGACTATTGGACGCAGGCCTCGAGCAAGCCGCTGTTGATCGACATCGCCGTGCCGACCTTGGTCCTGAATGCACGCAACGATCCGTTCCTGCCGGCCCGCTATCTTCCCGACGCATCCCAGGCCTCGAACTATGTCGTGCTGCACCAACCGGAGCAAGGCGGCCACGCCGGCTTTCCGACCGGACGCTTCCCGACCAACCTGAACTGGCTGCCGCAAAGGCTGGCGGACTTCTTCCGGTCCGGCCGCTGAGGCTCCCGTCCGAAGACTGACAATCCAGCCGTTTTCTCCGACAATGCGGGAAACGGCTTGTCCCGCTTCACACCCGTAGCCTTTACTCTTCGGACGGACGCACCCATGACTACAACGCATACGGCTTCCGACGGACGCACCCAGACCACCGGAGGCCGGCTCCTCGTTGATGCGCTCACCGCCCACGGCGTAGACCGCGTCTTCTGCGTACCCGGCGAAAGCTATCTCGAAGTCCTGGACGCCCTGCATGCGCACGCGCGCATACAAGTGGTCGTGGCCAAGCACGAGGGCGCAGCCGCCAACATGGCCGAAGCCGACGGCAAGCTCACCGGCCGGCCCGGCATCTGCTTCGTCACCCGGGGCCCAGGTGCCACGCACGCGAGCATAGGCGTACACATCGCCCAACAAGATTCCACGCCCCTGCTGCTCTTCGTCGGCCAGGTCCCGCGGCGCCAGTTGGGGCGGGAGGCCTTCCAGGAAGTGGACTATCAATCCATGTTCGGCGGCATGGCCAAATGGGTCGTAAGCGTGGAAGATCCCGCACGGATACCCGAATTCGTCGCGCGCGCGTTCGCCTGCGCCATGTCGGGACGGCCCGGCCCCGTCGTGATCGCCCTGCCCGAAGACGTACTCAGCGCTTCCTGCCCGGCGGTCCCGACGCCCCTGGGCGCGCCTGTTTCGTGTGCGCCCGACGCCGGCGCGGCGCTACGCCTGCAGGCCATGCTTGCGTCGGCGCAAAAGCCGCTGGTCATTGCCGGCGGCCCGAACTGGAGCGAACGCGCGGCCGCCGATTTCGCCGCCTTCGTCCAGGCCTGGAATCTCCCCGTGGCCTGCGCGTTCCGCCGGCAGGACGTATTCGACAACCGGCTGCCCCAATACGTCGGGCACTTGAGCCTCGGCGTGAATCCGGAGCTCGCCGCGCTCGTCAAGAATGCCGACCTCGTCTTGGCGATCGGCACGCGCCTGGGCGAAATCGCCACCAACGGCTACACGCTGCTGGAGCCCCCGCGCCCCGCCCAGAAGCTGGTGCACCTGCATGCCGACGCGGCCGAGCTGCGAAGGGTGTACCAGGCGGACCTGGCGATCCAAAGCGGCATCGAGGCAGGTACCGCGATGCTGCGCTGCCTCACTCCACCCGCCGACCGGCCGTGGGACGAGTGGACCCGGCAGGCGGGGGCGATGCACGCGCGCTTCAGCACGCTGCCTGAGCCGCACCCCGAGTCGCTCGGCATCGACTTGGCCAAGGTCGTCGCGTATCTGGACCGGCAGCTTCCGGACGATGCCATCCTCGCCAACGGCGCAGGCAACTACACGGTATGGCTGCACCGCTTCTATCGCTATCGGCAGCCGCGCACGGAGCTGGCGCCCACCTGCGGCGCCATGGGCTACGGCCTGCCCGCGGCGGTGGCGGCCAAGCTGCGGCACCCGAATCGCACTGTGGTCTGCATGTCAGGCGACGGCTGCTTCCTGATGTATCCGCAGGAGCTCGCCACTGCGCTGCAGTTCGGGGCAGCCGTCGTGGTCATCGTGGTCAACAACGGCATGTACGGCACGATACGCATGCACCAGGAAAAACGTTTCCCGGGCCGTGTCAGCGCCACCAACCTGCAGAATCCTGACTTCGTCGCCCTCGCGCAATCGTTCGGCGCCTACGCGGAACGGGTGGAGAGCGCCGAGGCCTTCCCCGGCGCCTTCGAGCGGGCATGCGCCGCAGGCCGGCCCGCGCTGCTCGAATTGCGCACCGACCCGCGGCAGATCACGCCGCAGGGATGGCTGGACAGCCATGGATGAAGATGTCCTGGCAGCGATGGCGCGCTGGCCAAACGTGCCGGACGCCTATGGCTGGCTTTCGCTCGACGCCCGCGGCCGCTGGCGCCTCCACCCCGATGGCGACGCGCTGGCGGGTGGCCCCGGCGTGTCGATCTCCAACCCGGGCATCCTCGCTTTCATTTCACGCAATTACGCCCACGACGACCTGGGCCGCTGGTTCTTCCAAAACGGGCCACAGCGGGTTTTCGTGAGATTGGACGCGGCGCCTCTCATCCTGCGCCAGGCAGACGAAACGGGCACCCTGGCCACCCACACCGGCTTGCCCGTGACCAAGGTAGAACGCTGGGCGCTCGATACCGAAGGCAAGCTGTACGCAGTCACCGAACACGGCCCGGGCATGGTCGAGGACCGCTACCTGCTCGGCGTGCTGGCGCTGATGCGCACGCCATCCGGGCTGCCGCTCCTCGAAGACGGCCCCGAGTGGCTGGCCGAGCCCAACCTCATCGCCGCGACGGCCGCGTCCCCCCTCGATGTGATCTACCCGCCCGTCTTCGCGGCGGCCTCGCCTCTCCTGCCGCTGCGCGACCCCGCCAGCGTCGCCCTGGGCTACGTCGAACGACCGGCGCCGCCGGGTTGAACCGCGCATCCCGGGCGCAAATGCCGGCGCTTGCCGGTCAGCTCTGGAAACGCTTGAGCAGCTCGCGCTCTTCCCTTAGCTGCCGCTGCAGGTCGCGCACCTTGGCATCGATCTGCGACTGCTCGTAGAAATCCCTGGATGCAGAGCGCGCCTGCTGCAACAACTCCACCGCTGCCGGCAGCGCGCCCGTCATCGCGTAGTACTCGGCCATGCTCCGCCGCTCATTCACGACGTTGCCCAACTGCGAATAACTAAAGGCCGCCATCTGGTGGAACCGGGGCTCGTCTCCCCACTTGAGCATTTGCTCTTTGAGGAATTCGACAGCCTCCTGGTTGCGGCCTGCGCGCTGCAGGGACTCGGCCAGTGCCATGGCTACCCCGCGCTGCCCCGGCCAGCGCGCATAAGCGCTGCGCGCGAGCTCCACCGCCCGCGCGGCATCGTTGCGCGCCAATGCAATCTCAATGGCCAAGCGTTCCAGCATGAAGTGGCTGCGCGCGCCGGAGGTGGCGCCGAGATACGCCTCCTGGGCCTTGTCGAATTCGCGCAGGCGCATCCAGCCCAGCGCCGCGCCGTAGTAGGCCGCGGAGCGCTCGATGCCATCGGTCTCGGCGATGCGGCTTTCGAAATAGCGCACGGTGTCGCGTACGTCCTGGCTGCTGGCCGCCTGCATGATGCGCATCTTGGCGCGCACGAAATAAAAGGCGGACGAGCTCGGACGATCGTTCACGACGGCCCCGCGCGCACGGTTTTGCATGTCGGACATCCGCTCGATGGACAACGGGTGCGTGCGGGTAAAAGCCTGGCCCGTGCTTTCGTTGAGCCCTGAAGCTTGCATCAGGCGCCCGAAGAACGAGGCCATGCCGTTGACGTTGAAGCCTGCCCGTTCGAGCATTTGGAAGCCCGTGCGGTCTGCCTCGCGCTCGGCCTCGCGCGAGAAACCCAGCTGGGAATTGATGGCAGCCGCCTGGCCGAATGCCAAGGCCGCTTCCGGCACCTGCGAATTGCCGCGCGAGGCGACCAGCGCGGCGAGCAAGGCCGCGACCATGATGAGGCTATCCTGCTTCTGCTGGACGAGGCCGCGCGCGATGTGCCGTTGCACCACGTGGCCGATTTCGTGCGCCAGCACGCCGGCCAACTCCGACTCGTTGCGCGCCGCGACGACCAACCCGGTGTGCACGCCTATGTAGCCGCCCGGCATCGCAAATGCGTTGATCGAAGGATCGCGCACGCCGAACACGCGGATCGTAGGCGTGCCTGCGGGCGCCTGCGCGGACAGTTGCTGCGCGATGTCCGTCAGGTACTGCGTGACGTCAGGATCGTCGATGAAGGCCGGGTCGCGCAATGCCTCTTTGATGATGGCATCGCCCAGGCGCTGCTCCAGCCTCGGGGAAAGCTCGGTCGCCGAGGAATCGCCCAAATCCGGCAGGCCGACCGGCTGCGCGGGAGCGAGCGCAGGCGCCGCGGCCGACAGCAGGGCCGGCAGCAACAGGGCCGCGGCCTTGCGGCGCAGCGACGCGGAAAGGTGGCGATTCGGCATACCGGTATGATAGCCAGCTTGGGCGGCGGGTTCCCGCTCCCACGGCACAATGTGAAAAATATACCAACCGCCCTGCGCGGCCGCCGCGGCAGGGCAAGGTTTACAGGATACGCCATGCGCTACGGCACCTTGATCACACCGCAGGCGCTGCATGCCCTGCAGCAATCCCAGTCCGACGTGCTGGTCTGCGACTGCAGCTTCGACCTGGCCGACCCTGCCGCGGGCGAGCGCAACTACAAGGTCGCGCACATTCCGGGCGCCGTGTACGTGCACCTGGATCGGGACCTAAGCGGCGCCAAGACCGGTTCGAACGGGCGCCATCCCCTGCCCCGGCGCGAGGACTTCGCGGCGCTGATGACGCGCCTGGGCGCGCGCGACAATACCCAGGTCGTGGCCTACGATGACGCAGGCGGCGCAATGGCGGCCCGCCTTTGGTGGCTGCTGCGTTGGGCCGGACATGAGGCCAGCGCCGTGCTCGACGGCGGGCTCGCGGCTTGGCGCGACGCGG
>NZ_CALFCW010000063.1:0-19253 GCF_937950555.1 uncultured Pigmentiphaga sp.
GTGCCCATCCGGCACCGCAAACTTCCTCTCTCGATGACTACCCCACCGCACCCGCCTTCTGGCGTAACTGCTGGCACCAGGCCGTCATCTCACTCGCCGCAACCGCCGCTTCGCTCTTGCGTTGCGTCGCTCGCGTCGAGAACGAAACTATAGCACGGTTTAAAACGGGCACGCAAATTTGGTCCGGGTTTTCCCTTCCGTACAACTACTAAAAAGGGGGCTGCCGCCCCCTCGGATGACGCGAAAACCGCGCTGTATCGCGGTTTTATCACTCAGAAATTTTTTTCACCGATGCTTGAACACCGGGGGCCGCTTCGCCAGGAAAGCCTCCATTCCCTCTTTCTGGTCTTCCGTTCCGAACAAGGAGTGGAACAGCCGGCGCTCGAATAGCAGCCCTTCGGAGAGCGGGGTTTCAAACGCCCGGTTCACGGCTTCCTTGGCCATCATCACGGAAGGCAGCGACATGGACGCGATGACGGTCGCCATCTCCACCGCTTCCTCGAGCAGCCGATCCGCAGCCACTACCCGCGACACCAGCCCCGCCCGCTCGGCTTCGGCCGCATCCATCATCCGCCCGGTGAGGATCAGGTCCATGGCCTTGGCCTTGCCGACCGCTCGCGGCAGCCGCTGCGATCCGCCCGCCCCGGGGATGATGCCCAGCTTGATCTCGGGCTGGCCGAACTTGGCGTTGTCCGCAGCGACCAGGATGTCGCACATCATGGCGAGCTCGCAGCCGCCGCCCAGGGCATACCCGGCTACCGCGGCGATGACCGGCTTGCGGATCTTGCGCAGGGTCTCCCAGTTGCGGGTGATGTAGTCCGAGCCGTAGACGTCCATGTAGGACCAGTCCTTCATTGCGCCGATATCGGCCCCCGCGGCGAACGCCTTTTCGCTGCCCGTGATGATCATGGCGCCGATCTCCGGATCGGCATCGAACGCAAGCAGCGCGGCCCCCAGTTCATCCATCAGGGCATCGTTCAACGCATTCAGCGCCTTGGGGCGATTCAGCGTCAAGAGCCCGACGCGGCCTCGGCGCTCGACAAGAACCAGAGCTTCGCTCACAACCACAACCTCCCGTACCTACCTATGTCAAGAAAAGCGATGGAGACGGCCGGCCAGTGCAAGCGCCGGTCCTGACGGCAAGCATACCTTGCCCACAGGCGGGCGACTTGAGTTTCGCCACGCCATGGCGCACCATCTTCCGTTTCATGTAGGAAGCGCAGCCATGGTGCAAGGAGCAAGCAGCGGACGCGTCATCATCGGACTCTTGCTGGCGGCGGGGCGCGGCTCCCGGTATTCCCCGGACGGAAGCGCCAACAAGCTATTGGCGCAGGTCGACGGACAGCCCGTGTGCGTGGCCGCGGCGCGCGCACTCGGTGCCGCCCTGCCCCGGCTCGCAGCCGCCACGTCCCCGGCGGCGCCTGCCGTGGCCGACGCGCTGGGGCGCGCTGGCTGCGAAGTCATCGTCTGCGACCGATCCGCGGCAGGCATGGGCGCGACGCTCGCCCAGGCCGTCACCCATCTAATGGAAAGCACCCGCGCGGCCGGGGATGACGCCCCGGCCTGGTGCGTCATGCCTGCCGACATGCCCTGGCTACACCCCGCCACGGTCGCAACGCTGCGCGATGCCTGGCTCGCCTTGCCGCCAGGCAGACGCGAACAAGCGGTGCTGGCGCCCACCTACCGGGACGTGCGCGGCCACCCCGTCCTGTTCGGTCCCGGGTGGGGGCCTCGCCTGGCGATGCTGGACGGCGACGAAGGTGCCCGGCGCCTGGTCGCCGGCCAGGTCATGCCCATCCCGGTGAGTGATCCCGGCTGCCTGCGAGACGTCGACACACCGGACGACCTGGCGCGCGGACCGACGCAGCTGGCCTAACATAGAAGGGCAAGACAAAGGCAAGACTAGGACTCCAACCCGCCCCGACCGCTTCTTCTTTGATGCCGGCGCATGGCTGCCGCCCACGAGCCTGCCAGCCGGCCCGCCTGTTGAACCTCATGACCGACGCCATCCTTTATCGACTCGAGCCGACCGACTTGGCCGGCCACCGTTGCACCGTCACGCTCACCATCCCCGAGCCCGACCCCGCCGGACAGCGGGTCAGCCTGCCCGCATGGATTCCCGGCAGCTACATGATCCGGGACTTCGCCCGCCAGATCGAACGCATCGAGGCGCGGTCGGGGGGGCGCCGGGTCGTACTGGACAAGCTCGATAAACATACGTGGCAGGCCGCGCCCTGCCGCGGCCCCTTGCAGATCACGTACGTCGTCTACGCCTGGGACCTTTCCGTACGCGCCGCGCACCTGGACGAAACCCACGGTTTCTTCAACGGCACCAGCGTTTTCCTGCGCGTCGCCGGACAAGAAGACAAGCCTTGCCTGCTCGAGCTGGTTCCACCCCGCCGGCAAGACTGGAAGGTCTACACCAGCCTGCCCGAAGCCCCCGGCCACCCGGCCCGCGCTCCCCGCCACGGGTTCGGGATGTACCAGGCGCCGGACTATGACGCGCTGGTCGACCACCCGATAGAAATGGGCACGCCGCAAGTGGCGAGCTTCGAAGCCCATGGCGCGCGCCACGAATTGGTCTTCACCGGCAATGTGCCCAACCTCGACCTGGAGCGACTGTCGGACGACATCCGCAAGATCTGCGAGAAACAAATCGCCTTCTTCGAGCCGCGCACGCGCCGCGCGCCGTTCCTCGACAGCACCGACCGCTATGTCTTCATGACCATGGTCACCGGCGACGGCTATGGCGGACTCGAACACCGCGCCTCGACCGCGCTGATGACCTCCCGCGCGGACCTGCCCGTGCACGGGCGCCCCGAGCAAAGCGACGGCTACCGCAATTTCCTCGGCCTGGTCAGCCACGAATACTTCCACACCTGGAACGTCAAGCGCATCAAGCCTGCCGCCTTCGCGCCCTACGACCTCGAACGCGAGAACCACACCCGGCTGCTGTGGCTGTTCGAAGGTTTCACCTCCTACTACGACGACTTGTTCGTGCTGCGCGCCGGCGTCATCACGCGGCAGGATTACCTGCGTACGCTGGCCAAGACGATCTCTGCGGTCCACTCGGCCCCCGGGCGTTTCAAGCAATCGGTCGCGGAAAGCTCCTTCGACGCCTGGACCCGCTACTACCGCCAGGATGAAAACTCGCCCAACGCGATCGTCAGCTACTACACCAAGGGATCGCTGGTCGCGCTGGGGCTGGACCTGCTCTTGCGGCAAGAGAGCCGCGGCCGCCACAGCCTGGACGACGTAATGCGTCTGCTCTGGACGCGCTACGGCCGGAATTTCTACCGCGGCGCTCCCGAGGGCGTGCCCGAAGACGCAATGCCCGGCCTGATACGCGAAGCCACCGGCATAGACGTCGGCGAGTTTTTGCGCCGCTACGTCTACGGGCGCGAGGACGTGCCGCTGGAGGCACTGCTGGCGCGGCAAGGTTACCGCCTGACATGGAAGACGCCCTCGCCGCTCCCCTCACTGGGAGTCAAGACGGCGCGCCAGGGCGAAGAGGTGCGCCTGGCCACCGTCTATGAACACGGCGCGGCGCACCGGGCGGGACTCTCGGCGCATGACGTGTTGGTTGCCATCGACGGCGTCCGCGTGCAGCACGGCAATCTGGACAAGCTGCTCGCACGTTACCGGCCGGGCGACGTGGTGCAAGTACACGCCTTCCGCCGGGATGAGCTGCGCTGCTTCACGCTGAAGCTGGAGGCGCCGGCGGAGACGGAATGCGTCATTACGCCGGCGAGCGAACCTTTCCCCGCCCGCTAAGGAGCGGCTCGCCGGCTCACCAGGCGATCGTGTCGCGCCCGCGCTCGGCCAGCCAGCGGTTGGCCCGGGCGAAATGCCCGCAGCCCACGAAAGGCTCGGGCGGGCGGCGCGCCGAGAGCGGCGAGGGATGGTTGGCCGTCAGCACCAGGTGCCCGCTTCCGGGCGGCAACAGCACCTGCTTGGCCTGCGCGTGCGCCCCCCAGAGCATGAAGACCTTGGGCCCGGGCTCGCGCGCCACGGCGGCGATGACCGCGTCGGTGAAAGCCTCCCAGCCCCGCCTTGCATGCGAAGCCGGCGCGCCGTCCTCCACGGTAAGCGACGTGTTCAGCAGCAACACGCCTTGCCTGGCCCAACGCGACAGGTCGTTGCCGAAGCTCGCCGGATCCCCGCCGCAATCGGCGGCGACCTCATTGAATATGTTGCGCAGGCTGGGTGGCCGCTTGCAGTCGTCCGGCACGGAAAAGGCCAGGCCCTGGGCCTGGCCGGGACCGTGGTAAGGATCTTGGCCGAGGATGACGACGCGGACCGACTCCGGCATCACCAGCTCGAGCGCCCTGAACGGCGACGCGGGATAAATGACGGCACCCTGTTCCCGGCGCCGCTCGAGGAAATCCTGCAAGGCCTGGAACGATGCACTCGCCAGCGCATCCTGCAGCAAAGACCGCCAGGCGGCGGGCAAGCGATCCACATGCGCACGCAGTGGCGCGCTCAGGCGGTTGTCCGGCGCAGCAGCAAATAGATCGCCTTGCGGTGGGGCAGCCTGCAGGGACCCGCCGCCGGTCATGCGAACAGTCTCGACAGCTCGGCGCCCGGCTCCGGGGCACGCATGAAGGCTTCGCCGACGAGGAAGGCGTGGACGCCGTGCTCGCGCATCCGCCGCACGTCGTCGGGCCCCACGATGCCGCTTTCGGTGACGACGCGCTTGCCGGATGGAATCCGGGGCAGCAAGTCTATCGTCGTCTGCAGCGAGACCTCGAAGCTGCGCAGGTTGCGGTTGTTGATGCCGAGCAAGTTCGTGCGCAGTTGGAGGGCGACGTCCAGCTCCTCCTGGTCGTGCACTTCGACCAGCACGTCCATGCCGAGCTCCATCGCCAGCGCTTCAAGGTCCTGCAGCTGCGACGGCGCCAATGCAGCGACGATCAGCAGGATGCAGTCGGCCCCCATCGCGCGCGCCTCGACCACCTGGTACGAATCGACGATGAAGTCCTTGCGCAGCACCGGCAGCGCGCAGGCCGCGCGGGCCCGGCGCAGATAATCCGGCGAGCCCTGGAAGAACTGGACGTCGGTCAGCACCGAAAGGCACGCGGCCCCGTGCACGGCGTACGACGCGGCAATTTCGTCGGGCTGGAAGTCCTCGCGCAAGAGCCCCTTGGAAGGCGAGGCCTTTTTGATCTCCGCAATGACTCCGGCTTTGCCCTCGGCCACCTTGGCCTCGATGGCCCGGGCAAAGCCGCGCACGTCCTGGCGGGCCTCGGCCTCGCGCCGCAAGTCGGCCTCGCTGCGCAAGAGGCGCGCGGTAGCGACCTCTTCGGCCTTTACTTCCAATATGCGTTGGAGAATGTCACTCATGACCCACCCGATGAAATTTTGCGATGCGAAGGCCTAGCGCGACGAGATCTTCTTGGTGAACGAGACGAACTCGTCGAGCTTGGCGCGCGCGGCTCCGCTGGCGATCAGATCGAAGGCCTTGCGCAGGCCGTCGGCGACGGATGGTACGACATTCCCGGCGTACATCGCCAGGGCGCCGTTCAGGGCCACGATGTCGCGCGCCGGCCCCGGCACGTTGGACAAGGCCTCGAGCACCAGGTCGCGGGATTCTTCGCGCGTGGCCACTTTCAGGCTGCGGTTCGACACCATTTGCAGCCCGAAATCCTCGGGATGGATCTCGTACTCGTAGATTTCGCCATCGCGCAGCTCGCCCACCATGGTGGCCGCCCCCAGGGACGCCTCGTCCATGCCGTCCTTGCCGTACACCACCAGCACGTGCTTGGACCCCAGCCGCTGCAGCACCCGCACCTGGATCCCGACCAAGTCCGGATGAAACACGCCCATGAGCTGGTTGGCCGCGCCTGCGGGATTGGTCAGCGGGCCGAGCAGATTGAAGATCGTCCGCACCGCCAGCTCCTTGCGGATGGGCGCGATGTTCTTCATGGCCGAATGGTGCAGCGGCGCGAACATGAAGCCGATGCCGGTGGCCTCGATGCATTCGGCCACGGCCTCGGGCGGCAGCATGACATTGGCGCCGAGGGCCTCCAGCACGTCGGCGCTGCCGGACGACGACGATACGCTGCGGTTGCCGTGCTTGGCGACCTTGGCGCCGGCGGCTGCCGCCACGAACATGGCCGCCGTGGAGATATTGAACGTATGCGCCCCGTCGCCGCCCGTGCCGGCCAAATCCACCAGGCTGTCGGGATCGGCGACTTTCACGCCGTCGGCGAACTCGCGCATGACGCGGGCGGCGGCCGTGATCTCGCCTATGGTTTCCTTCTTGACGCGCAGGCCCATGATGAGCGCGGCTGCCGTGGCGGGCGGGATTTCCCCGCGCATCAGCATGCGCATCAGCGACAACATTTCGTCATGGAAGATTTCGCGGTGTTCGATGCAACGCACCAGCGCTTCGGTAGGGGTAATGGGCACCTTGGACTCCTCGAAAAATCGTTGCCGCTGGTTCATGCGTCCAACTGCAGGAAATTGCGCAGCAGGGCGTGACCGTGCTCACTGAGAACGGATTCGGGGTGGAACTGCACACCGTAGACGGGAAGCTGGCGATGACGCACGCCCATGATTTCGCCGTCGTCGGTCTGCGCCGTCACCTCCAGGCAATCGGGCAGGCTGTCCCGCTCGATGGCGAGCGAGTGATACCGGATGACCGTATAGGGGGACGGCAAGCCCCGGAATACGTCGCTGCCCGTATGGGTGATGGCCGACGTCTTGCCGTGCATGATCTGCCGCGCGCGGACGATTTTGCCACCAAACGCCGCACCGATGGATTGATGGCCGAGGCAGACGCCCAGGATGGGAACCTTGCCGGCGTATGCTTGGATGAGGGGCACCGAAATGCCGGCCTCGGCCGGCGTGCACGGCCCGGGGGAGATGCAAATGCGTTCCGGCGCCAACGCTTCGATCTCGTCCAGCGTGATCTGGTCGTTGCGATAAACGCGCACGTCGGCACCCAGCTCGCCGAAGTACTGGACAAGGTTGTAGGTGAAGGAATCGTAGTTATCGATCATTAGCAGCATGTCGGTCGACCTCCGCGAAGAGCCCCCGCCCGCGGCGCGGAATTGGGGGAACGAACGCAGTCGGCCGTGCGCAAGCGCGCGCCCGGGACGTCGAGACATGCTGTGGTCAGGGAAGGTACTGCTGATGGCACTGGCAATCTCCTGGTTCTGGAGCCGCCGTGCCCGGGATCTGCGAGAGATTTTCGACCTGCCACCGGTTACGGCGGCAAGGTGCAGTTTTCGAACCGCAACGACGTGCCGCTTCCTTTAGCGGAAGCGCCACCACAGAGCAACGTTGGTCGAAGCGGTACGGATCATGTCGAAATAAAAGTGGGTTCGAAGAAGCCGGCTGCAGCCAGGACAACCAACGCAGTCGGTTCAGCGTGCAAAAAATCATACCACGCCGGCGAGGGATGCAACACACCCGGGGTCGTCCTACCCACCGTGTAGATATCTCCCGGGCGAGCGCAAATTTTGCATTTCTCCGGGCAAGTGCAATGCCCGTACGCGGCGGATCGCGCCACGGATACGGGTACGACGCTGCCCCTTCCCCGGGGATTAACCCTAGCCAGCTGCGGCACGACGATTGCTTGAGCCCCGGACCGGGCGAGGCGGACCACGGCCCATCCACAGGGGAGTCGTCAATGATCCACGACAAAGCTGGCATGCGCGACGAATGCGCGGTTTCCCGGCCAGGCACGAGCGGGGGCAACCCCGGTTCCGGCTGCTGACCGGCCTATCTCATGGACGCCTTGCTCCTGGCGCGGATCCAATTCGGGTTCACGATCTCTTTTCATATCATTTTCCCGGCACTCACGATCGGCCTGGCCAGCTATCTCGCCGTGCTGGAAGCCCTCTGGCTGCGGACCCGCAGGCAGGTCTACATCGACCTCTATCACTTCTGGCTCAACATATTCGCGGTCGCCTTCGCGATGGGCGTGGTCTCGGGCATCGTGATGGCCTATCAGTTCGGCACCAATTGGAGCAATTTTTCCCGCTTTGCCGGCAGCGTCACCGGCCCCTTGCTGACTTACGAGGTGCTCACGGCGTTCTTCCTCGAAGCCGGTTTCTTGGGCGTGATGCTGTTCGGGCTGAAACGGGTGGGCCCCGGCCTGCACTTCCTTGCCACGGTGGCCGTGGCCCTCGGCACGCTGATTTCGGCCACGTGGATCCTGGCATCGAACAGTTGGATGCATACGCCCCAAGGGCACGAGATACTCGACGGCCGCGTCGTGCCGGTGGATTGGCTGGCCGTGATCTTCAACCCCTCCTTTCCCTATCGCCTCGCCCACATGGTGGTCGCGGCCTATCTCGCCACGGCGCTGATGGTCGGCGGCTCGGCGGCCTGGCACCTCTTGCGTGGCCGCGACAGTCCGCACGTGCGCACCATGCTGTCGATGGCGATGTGGATGCTGCTGGCTGCGGCGCCCGTGCAAGCGGTACTGGGTGACCTGCACGGCCTCAATACGCTCGAGCACCAGCCGGCCAAGCTGGCAGCGATGGAGGGGCGTTGGGAGCGCGCGCCCGCTGGGGAGGGTGTGCCGCTGACGCTGTTCGGCTGGCCCGACATGGAAGCGGAGACCACGCGTTTCGCGGTGGACATCCCGCGGCTGGGTAGCCTCATCCTCACGCACACTTGGGACGGGCAAATCCCCGTCCTCAAGGACTTTCCGCCCGAAGACCGCCCCAACGCCACGATCGTGTTCTGGACCTTCCGCCTCATGGTCGGCCTGGGCCTGCTCATGATCGCGCTCGCGATAGGGGGCCTGCTGCTGCGGCGATCGTCGCGGCTATATACGTCCAGGCCTTTCCTGCGTTTCGCATTGCTCATGTCGCCGGCGGGCCTGGTCGCGATCCTCGCCGGCTGGTACACCACGGAAATTGGCCGCCAGCCCTGGACTGTCCACGGACTGCTGCGCACGGCCGACGCCGTCACCCCCCAACACACCGCCGGTCAGCTGACCTTCACCCTGCTGCTCTTCATCGCGGTCTATTTCGCGGTGTTTGGCGCCGGCACGGCCTACGGCCTGCGGCTGATCGCGAAAGGCCCCGCCCCCGACGAACACAAGCGGCAAGTGCCGGGCGGGCCGGGGGAAAAGCGGCAGCCGATGCGACCGCTCTCGGCCGCGCACGAAGCAACCAGCGCAGACGAACGCACGCATGAGGAGCCTCGCCATGGGCATTGACCTGCCGCTGATCTGGGCGGTGATCATTCTGTTCGGGATCATGATGTACGTCGTGATGGACGGCTTCGACCTCGGCATCGGCATCCTGTTTCCCTTCTTCGGCAGCAAGAACGATCGCGACGTCATGATGAACACCGTCGCGCCGGTGTGGGACGGCAACGAAACCTGGCTCGTCCTGGGCGGGGCGGGGCTGCTGGCCGCTTTTCCGCTCGCTTATTCGGTCATCCTTAGCGCCCTGGCGCTGCCTCTCATCCTGATGCTGATCGGGCTGATCTTCCGCGGCGTCGCCTTCGAGTTCCGCTTCAAGGCCCATGACCACGAACGCGGGCTGTGGGACGCCGCCTTCGCGGGCGGCTCGCTCCTTGCCACCTTCTGCCAGGGAGCCACGCTAGGCGCCTACCTGAACGGACTGCCGGTGCAGGACGGGCAATACGCAGGCGGCGCTTTCGATTGGCTCGCCCCCTTTCCGCTTTTCACCGGCCTGGGCTTGATATGCGCCTACGCCTTGTTGGGCGCGACTTGGTTGGTCATGAAAACCGACGCGGAACTGCAAGCACGCATGCGGCGCATTGCATCCCGCCTGGCCTGGCTCACCCTGGCTGTCATCGGGATCATCAGCATCTGGACGCCCCTTGCCCACCCTGCCATCGCCGAGCGATGGTTCAGCTTTCCCAATCTCCTCTGGTTCTCGCCGGTACCCATGCTCGTACTGCTGGTGGCATGGCGGCTACTACATACCCTGCGCGGAGACGGCCACGCCGAACCGTTCCTGTTGACGCTGGCGCTCGTGTTCCTCGGTTACAGCGGCCTGGGCATCAGCCTGTGGCCCAACGTCATCCCGCCTGAGATCTCGATCTGGGAAGCGGCCGCGCCGCCGCAAAGCATGGGATTCACGCTGGTCGGCACCCTGCTCATCATTCCGCTGGTGCTGATGTACACCGCATGGGGCTATTGGGTGTTCCGCGGCAAAGTGCGGCAAGGCGAAGGCTACCATTGATGAACCATGGACCGGGCGCCTGGAGGCGGCGGCTGGCCTGGCTGGTGCTGCTGTGGGCCGGCGGCGTGGCGGCGCTTGCCGCGCTCGCGGCGCTGCTGAAACTTGCCATGCGCGCCGCGGGCCTTGCATGAACGGCTAGCCGCCCCAGCGCATCCGCGTCCGTACCTCCTCGCTTGCCGCACGCGGCGCAGCCCGTCAGAATGGCGGCTCGCCGACACCGGGAGGAAATCATCATGGCAACCGTCGACGTCCTGATCCAAGGCTACCCTGGACGGGCCACTCATCATGGCGGACTTGGTTGGAGCACAGTCACGCTCGTGCGCCACGGCCCCCATGTCATTCTCGTCGACGTCGGCGCATTCGGTGCCCGCAAGCCCATCCTGAATGCACTGCGCAAGCACGGCGTGGAGCCCGCCGACGTGACCGACGTCGTGCTCACCCACGCCCACTACGACCACGCGGTCAACTTCACGCTGTTCCCCAGGGCGACCGTCTGGATCGGCGATGCGGAGCTCAGTTGGGCGGCAGCCCAGCCTCCTGGCTTCAACCCCATTCCCGAACTCTATGTGCGCGAGCTCTGTTCATCCGAGCGCGTACACCGCATCCAGGACGGCGAGACTTTTCTCCCAGGCTTGCAGGCGATCGCCGCGCCAGGACACACGCCGGGCCACCTGCTTTTCTACCTGACCGCCTCGGACGACCCGGTGCTGTTCACTGGGGACGCGGCCAAGAACCGTGCCGAGCTGCTGAGCATGACGGTGGCTGATACCGACGACGCGCGCGAAAGCGCCCGCAGCCTGGAAAAAATCTGGGAGATCTGGAGGCGGCGCCCGGGAACCTTATTGATTCCCGGTCACGATCTGAGCATGCGCCTGGATGCCGCGGGACGGCCGGCCTACGTAGGCGAGCGAGCCGCGGAAATCGGGGCCTGGTTCAGCGAGACCCTACAGCAGACGAAAATCGACCTTTGCTGCGCGCCGCGGATCGACTTCTCGCAATACGCCGCCCAGTAAGGGCTGGCCGCACGAGCACCAGCTTGCCGCCCCTGCCCTGGGGAATCGGGCGCGGGCCTCCCGTCGAGCGTCCGCCACGATCGATGCCATCAATACTGATCAGCAAAATTAATCATTTCTCCAGCGTGTAGCGTTTTCGTACGCTCTCCTCACCCGAGCCGGGTTCACGCCCCACGCGGCGTCCGCCCGTCCCGACAAGAACGACGACACGGAGAGGAGACTGATTCATGGCATCCATGGAACCGAAATCGAACGCGTCACGCATGCGGCGTCGCGCGGTCTTGCTGTGCACGCTTGCCGCCGCGTGTGCATTGCCGTTCGCAGGCGATGTCCGTGCCGATACGTTCCCTTCGCGGCCCGTCAAGATGATCGTGCCCTTCGGGCCGGGCACTTCGACCGACATCATCGCGCGCGTCATGGCCGACGAGATGGCCAAACCACTTGGCCACCCCATCGTCGTGGAAAACCGCGCCGGGGCGGGAGGCGCCATCGGCACGGACTTCGTTGCGCGCGCTCCGGCAGACGGCTACACCATCGTGATGGGCACGGTGGGCACCCACGCCATCAACAAGGCGCTGTATGCCAAGCTGACTTACGACCCCGTCGCCGACTTCGCGCCCATCGCGTTAGTGGGCCAGACACCCACGCTGCTCGTGGTGCGTGGCGATTCACCGATCAACAACCTGCGCGACCTCGCCTCGGCCGCGGGCAAACCGCCGGGCGTGAGCTTCGCCTCGGCAGGCAGTGGCACGTCCGGCCACCTCGCTGGCGAATTGCTAAAGGCCAGGCTCGGGGTAGACATGGTGCACGTGCCCTACAAGGAGGGCAACATGGCCGTCTCGGACGTGATCTCCGGCCAGGTGCACTTCATGTTCTATCACCCCACCGCCGTGCTGCCGCACATCCGCGCCGGCAAGCTCCGCGCGCTGGGCGTCTCGTCTGCCAAGCGCAGCGCGGCGGCTCCCGAGGTCGCGACCATCGCAGAACAGACCGGCAGCGACTTCGACCTCGTTGCCTGGTTCATGCTGTACGCCCCCAAAGCCGTACCGGCGCCCGCCCTCCAGAAACTGCGTGCCGCCGCCGCGGGGGCCCTGGCCGCGCCGGGCGTACAGGCCAAGCTGCTCGCCCAGGGCATCGAACAAGGCGCCACAGCGGACCTGGACGAATTCAGCAAGGCCGAAGTCGCCAAATGGGCAGACCTGGTGCGGCTATCGGGCGCCCGGGTGGACTAAGCGGCGCAAGGCCCCGGGGCGTCAGACCGGGTCGTCCAGACCGAGCTGGACCTGCTCGGCGGCACGTAACACCGCACGCGCCTTGGCCTCGGTCTCCAGCCATTCCTTCTCGGGATCGGAGTCCGCGACCACGCCGGCCGCGGCCTGGACGTATAGCGTGCCGTTCTTGACCACCCCGGTGCGGATGGCGATCGCCAGGTCCATTTCACCGCCGTAGCTCAGGTAGCCGGCTGCGCCACCATAGATGCAGCGGCGTACGGGTTCCAACTCATCAATGATCTCCAGCGCGCGCACCTTGGGCGCGCCCGACAGGGTTCCGGCAGGGAACGTGGCCCGCAGCACATCCATCGAGGTCATGCCTTCCCGGAGCAGGCCGGTCACGTTGGATACCAGATGCATGACGTGTGAGTAGCGCTCGATGGCGAGCTGATCCGTGACCTGCACCGATCCGATTTCGGCGATTCGGCCCACATCGTTGCGCGCCAAGTCGATCAGCATGACGTGCTCGGCGATTTCCTTGGGATCGGCGCGCAGCTCCTCCGCCAGGGCGCGGTCCTCCTCGGGCGTTCCGCCGCGCGGGCGCGTGCCGGCCAGCGGGCGTATGGTCACCCGGCTGCGCGGTTTCCCCTGCTCGACCACCGACTCCTGCCGCACCAGGATCTCCGGCGACGAGCCGACGACGTGGAAATCGCCGAAATTCCAGAAGTACATATAGGGGGAAGGATTGAGCGAACGCAGCGCCCGGTACAGCGACAGCGGTGAATCGCGGAAAGGCTTGGCGATCACCTGCCCCACCTGCACTTGCATGAGATCCCCGGCGGCGATGTATTCCTTGGCCTTGCGCACCGCGGCCAGGTAGTCTTCCTTGCGGAAATCCCGGCGCGTCTCGGTCACCATGCTGGCCTGGCTATAGGGAATTTCCGCCGGCCGGCGCAATTGGGCCCTCAAGTCCAGCAGGCGGGTGCGGGCGCGGGCGTAGGCTTCCCGCTCCGAGGGATCCGCGTACACCATGAGGTACAGCCTTCCCGCGAGGTTATCGATGATGGCCAGCTCATCGATGAGAAGCAGCAGCAGGTCGGGAACCGGCTCGCCCATGCCGGCCGGGTCCGGCTTGGTGCAAGGCCCCAGCCGGGGCTCGATGTGGCGCACCATGTCGTGCCCAAAGTACCCCGCCAGTCCGCCCACGAAACGCGGCATGCCCGGCCGCAGCGCAACCTTGAAACGCTTCTGGTATTCCGCGATGAAGGCGAGCGGGTCCCCCTCGTGGCGTTCGACCACTTGGTCATCGGTAATGACCTCTACGTTCCTGCCTCGTGCACGAATAAAAGTGCGCGCAGGCAGGCCGATGAACGAATACCGGCCGAACCGCTCGCCGCCCACCACCGACTCCAGCAGGCAGCTCATCGCCCCGCGGCGCGGGCCGGCCTGGGCGAGCTTCAGGTAGAGGCCGAGGGGCGTGTCCAAATCGGCGTACGTTTCCGCCACGAGCGGAATGCGGTTGTATCCCTGGGCGGCCAGGGCCTGGAATTCGACTTCAGTCATGCGTGCCTCATATCGGAAAACATTGCGTTGCCGAGGGACCGTATCCGGAACGCAGGAGGACGCACGCCCCGACGGTCCGGTGGGACTCGGGGGTGAGATTCGTAAGAATGCTTGCTTGGCCGGTCAGTGCGCTGACGTGCGGCCGAGGAGAATCACCACCACCCGGCAGACGAACGCCACCAGCGCCACCAGGCGCAGGTTTGGGCGAACGACCGAGTCGTGGAGACCATAAAACGAGCGGGAAGACCCTAAAACGAGAACTTAAAACGCAGGCGGCGACACCGCCGCGGCCCGTGTAGGAGGAAGCGGGTTCGAAATCCAGCCTGCGGCCTCCAAGAGCGAAGAAACTATACCATCGGACTCGATGCCGCGCACGTCCCGCCCTTCGTTGTAACCGTAGGGAACGAGCAGCACCCGGCACCCCGCCGCGCGCCCGGCGGCCGCATCGTTCATGGAATCGCCCACCACCACCGCTTCGGCCGGCCTCACGCCTAATAACGCACAGGCGTGCAGGACAGGAGCAGGATCGGGTTTCTTGCGCGAGAGGGTATCCCCGCTGACCACCTCGTCGAAGTAGGCGAGCAGGCCGGTCCGCTCGAGCAAAGGCCTCGTGAACTCGCCCGGCTTATTGGTCACCACGGCAAGGCGCAAGCCTTGCGCCTTCATCGCCCGCAGCCCCTCGACGACGCCGTCGAACACTTGCGCATGATCGCCGTTGATCGCATGGTAGGCGGCGCGAAAAGCCCGCAGCCCTTCCTGCAGGCGCCCTGCTTCCACCCGTCCCTCCAGGCTGCCCGACAGCGCGCGATGCACGAGGTTCTCCATGCCCTTGCCCACGAAAGTCGCGATGACCTCCTCCGGCAGCGGAGGCAAGCCGAACTCCACCCGCATGGCGTTGGCAGCCCTGGCGAGATCAGGTACGGAATCGACGAGCGTGCCGTCGAGGTCGATCAGTACGGCACGGAAAGACATTCCCGGCTCCTGCATGATGCGAATGTGTCAAACTAGGCGCGAGCCGTCCCGGCGCTGGCGATCTGCGCGCGCATTTCCTTGATGACCGCCGCGTAGTCGGGCTTGCCGAAAATGGCCGAGCCGGCCACGAAGGTGTCCGCACCCGCCGCGCGGATGGCGGCGATGTTGTCGACCTTCACGCCGCCGTCGACCTCCAGCAGGATCTCGCGCCCCGTATCTGCGCGATAGCGCTCGATCTTGGTTCGCGCGTGGCGCAATTTATCCAGCGCCGAAGGCAGGAAGCTCTGGCCGCCGAACCCCGGGTTGACCGACATCAGCAGCACGAGGTCGAGCTTGTCCATGACGTAGTCCATCCAGTCCAGCGGCGTTGCCGGATTGAACACCAGCCCGGCCTGGCAACCCTGGTCGCGGATCAGGCCCAAGGTGCGATCCACGTGGCGCGACGCTTCCGGATGGAAGGTAATGATGTCCGCACCGGCCTTGGCGAACAACGGAATGAGGGCGTCCACGGGCTCGACCATCAGGTGCACGTCGATGGGCACGTTGACGTGCGGACGGATGGCCTCGCACACCATGGGGCCGATGGTCAGGTTGGGAACATAGTGATTGTCCATCACGTCGAAATGTATCCAATCCGCACCAGCGGCCACCACATTGCGCACCTCTTCCCCCAGGCGGGAGAAATCGGCGGATAGAATGCTGGGGGCGATACGTGTGGAATCAGGCCCGGAAGTGGTAAAGGCTGGCATAAGATATTCCATTCACAGGAGCAGTGCGCCGGGCAGCCGCCGCGGGACTGCCCCACGCGGCTCGGGCCCGGCCCAATGCACCTTATTGTAGAAGCTTGTCACCTCCCCCTATGGCGCACGCATGAAATCTCACGAATTTACGGTCACCGTACAGCCTCGCTACCTTCCCGAGCAATCGGACCCGGCACGGCGGCAATACGTGTTTGCGTACACCATCCGAATCACCAATACGGGGACCGAACCTGCTCAACTCATCAGCCGCCATTGGATCATCACCGACGGCAACCAGCAGCAGCAGGAAGTCAGGGGCCTAGGGGTCGTCGGCCAGCAGCCTCTGCTCAAGCCCGGGGAAAGCTTCGAATACACGAGCGGCTGCCCGCTGCCGACCCCCGTAGGCACCATGCGCGGCACCTATCATTGCGTAGGCGAAAATGGCATGCCGTTCGAAGTAGAAATCCCCGAGTTCGTTCTCGCCATGCCCCGCACCTTGCATTAATACCCGGGTTCCTCATTCCGTCCCGGTACGCCCCGGTTCCTTGTCCGCCGGGGCCCCAGTGCGGCGTTCGCAAGCATGAGCGGCCACGGAGCGGGCGGCGGCGGGATCCTCGTCTTGCCCGACCGGCCCTTCTTCCGACGGACGCCCGCTGGCGCCGGCAGAGGAACGCCTTTTCGGCCACATGGTCCAGGCCACGATGAACACCAGTAAGCAAAGCGCCAGGAACGCTTCAAGCAGGAGCAGCCACATAATGTCCTTTCGCGAGTTCTTTGCGAGAAACCTGCATTGTCCCCTATTCCCCACTGCGGCGGCGCTCGCGGTGAGCGCCGCCCTGGGGGGATGCGTGCAGCCGACGCACGCCCCGCCAGCCCCCCAGGAAGCCGCGCGCGAGGCCCCGCAAGCACCGGTGGCACCACCGCCGGTCGCCGCACCATCCCCCGCCCCGGAAAGCGCCCGCCCGCTGCCACCGCCGGTGCCGCGGCCCGCGCATCTTCCGCCGGTGCAAAGCAGCAAGCACTTTGCCAAGGCGAGCTGGCAACAATTGCCGGGCTGGAAAACCGACCCGGTGGAAAAGCTGTGGCGTCCCTTTCTCGCCAATTGCCGCTCCATCATTCTTCGCACCGGCCGCCCTGCCTCCACCAGCGCGCCGCAGATGGCCGACCCCTACGCGTGGCAGCAGACCTGCGCCGCCGCGCGCGAACTGCCGCCTGCGCCGACGGCAGATGCCGTGCGCGCCTTTCTCGAGCATTGGCTGCAGCCGTGGTCCGTGCGTGACCCCAATGGAGAACAGGCCACGGGCTTGGCCACCAGCTATTACGAACCGCTGGTCCACGCGTCCCGCGAACGAGGCGGCGACTATCAATGGCCGCTCTATTCCGTGCCCGCCGACCTGCTGACCATCGACCTGGGCTCGCTCTACCCCGAGCTCGCCGGCAAGCGCATTCGCGGCAAACTCGACGGCAAGCGCGTCGTGCCGTACGACACCCGCAGCGAGATCGAGCGGCCCGAACGGCAGCCGCCGGCCATCGTCTGGGTCAACGACCCGATCGATGCTTTTTTCCTACAGGTGCAAGGCACCGGCCGCGCCGTGCTCGACACCGGCCCGGGCCAGGGCAGCACCATACGGCTCGCCTATGCCGATCACAACGGCCATCCGTACGTCTCCATCGGGAAATGGCTCATCGACCGGGGCGAGCTGACCATGAGCCAGGCTTCGATGCAAGGCATACGCGCCTGGGCGCGCAAGAACCCCGGACGGGTGAAAGAAATGCTCAACGCCAACCCCGCCGTGGTGTTCTTCCGCGAAGAGGCCGTGCTCGACCCGTCAGAGGGCCCGAAAGGCGCCATGGGCCTGCCCCTGACTCCCCTGCGCTCACTGGCGGTGGATCCGTCCATCGTGCCCTTGGGCACCCCGGTGTTTCTCTCTACGACCCAGCCCAATTCCAAGCAACCGCTGAACGTCGCGGCGCTGGCACAAGACACCGGCGCCGCGATCAAGGGGCCAGCCCGGGTGGATGTGTTCTGGGGATTCGGCGACGAGGCCGGGGAGATGGCCGGCCGCATGAAGCAGCCGAGCCGGCTGTGGGTGCTGTGGCCCAAGGGTGAAGGCGTGCCCGCCCCGGCACGCTGATTCCGCTCCGGCGGCACGCCATCACACGGCGGCGCCGCCCGAGGCGCTCAACCCGCCTTGCCCATGGCGTCGAGCCGCTGGCGGAGGCGATCCGCAGGGATCGCGCCGCCGACGCGCGTATCGTCCCCGAAGATAATGGTGGGCGTACCCGTCACCCGGAGTTTCTTGCCTAGCGCCAAGAGCTCCTGCATGGGTGCATCGCACGACTTGGCCTGCGGGGCCTTGCCGCGCAGCATCCAATCATCCCAGGCCTTGCCGCGATCCGCCGAGCACCATACGGCCGTCGATTTGGTCAGCGAATCCGGCGACAGGATGGGATACAGGAAGGTATAGATGGTGAGGTTATCGATGCCTTCCATCGAGCGGCGGAGCTGTTTGCAATAGCCGCAGTTCGGATCCTCGAAGAGGGCGATGCGCCGGGAGCCATTGCCGCGAACCTGCTTGATCGCGAGGTTCAGAGGCAGTTCATCGAATTTCACGGCCAGCAACTGCTCCTTGCGCTCGCGCGTGATGTTCCGCTTGGTGGCCGCATCGATCAGGCTGCCATCGAGGACGAAACTGACCTTCTCGTCGGTATAAACCAGTTCCGCCCCGATGCGCACCTCATACAGGCCGTAAGGCGTACGCGAAACCCCCTCCACGCCGACTTCGCCGAACCTCTGCAGGAACCGCTGCTTGACGACCTCTTCGGACGTCCCTGCACTCTTGGACGAAGTCGCTTGCGCCCAGGCCGCGGCAGCCGGCAGCACCAAGGCGGCGGCCACCAGGATGGATGTCAGCGTACGTTTCATGCGTTCTCCTTGCAGGCGCGCGCCGGAAGGGCACACGCCGTTCTTCATGCTCGTCGGTTCGGGCGCACAACGCAGCCCGCCCCTGCCTGCCCGTGCGCTCACGCGCCCGAGGCACCGTTGACCAGCATGCGCTTGAGCAAGGGCATGCGGTCCACCAAGTCCAGTCCGGCATTCCTCAGCCAAGCCACCGGGGCTGGCTGCGAGCCAAACAGGTGAAACAAACCGTCGGTCACCGTCCTCATGGCCAATAGGGGCTCGGCCCGGGCCCGTTCGTATCGGCGCAGCAAACGCGGATCATCCACCTGCCGGAACGGTTCGCGCCCGCCGAGGACCCGGACGAGTGCCTGCACGTCGCCCAGCCCGAGGTTCAACCCCTGCCCCGCCAATGGATGCACCACGTGCGCGGCATCGCCCACGAGCGCCACGCCCTCGTGCGCCAACTGCGGGCAACGCTGCAGCGCCAGCGGGAAGCCGTGCATGGTGCCGCGCACCCGCAAGTCGCCCAATCGCCCGCGCGTGGCGGCGGCCAAGCGCGCCTCGAGCGTCGCGGCCCGATCCTCCTCGGGCAGCGCCAGCAAGGCGTCGGCCTGGGAGCGGGGCATGGACCAGACCATGGACACCTGGTGCCCGTCGTCGGTGTCCGGCATGGGCAA
>NZ_CALFCW010000064.1:0-9562 GCF_937950555.1 uncultured Pigmentiphaga sp.
CGGCCTGGTAGCTCAGTTGGTAGAGCAGCGGACTGAAAATCCGCGTGTCGGTGGTTCGATTCCGCCCCAGGCCACCACCATTCCACGCCCAACCCTCTCCGGTTGGGCGTTTTCGTTTCTACCTTCCGCGACGCCACGCGGGGCTGCGGGCCGATCTGCGTGTGCCACGCCGCGGTGCCATGAGGCTCGGGGGCCGTCCGGTTGGACTCTCTTTCGCTCTCCGTTCTCTCAAAACCCGCGCCAACTTCTTCGCGGAAGCACACGCAGACGGCCTTGTGCGTCAACGCGTTGCACGTGCGTCACGGCGATCGGTTGTCCATCGCGCTTGGACGACTGGTCCTGTTCTGCAACGCGCTTAGCCAGCCCCAAATCAACCCTTCGGGGGGAACGGGTCGTCCCCGTAGCTGTTGCGCTCGCGGATCTGCCCGTCACGCCGCTGGATGATCAGCTCGCTTCGCTGGTTGATTGCAATGTTGCGTGCGCGTTCGATCGCCTCTTGCTGCGTGTCGTGGACGGAGGTGATGCGGTCATTGCCTTGGCCGCGCACGCCCCACTGCTTCCCGCCGTTGACAGGTACTACCCATTGGTTTTTGCCGCTCATTTCAAGCACTCCACAGTTTGAGATGGTTGAGAAGGGATAAGCTCTTGGATCTGCGCGAGCCTTGGCGCAATGACCGTCTTGATCACGTCATGAGAGTTCCTCCCCTACCTTCGATGTCGTGAGAGATTGACTCCGCGCTTGTTGGTCTGCGCATGGCACCCAGTACAAGCCCGCACGCCGCTGCGTGACCACGAGGGCACGGTAGGCGAACAGCGCCCCCTCGGCCTCGACCTTGCCCCGGTCGCGCGCCTTGACCTTGAACACGTCGATGGGCTTGGCGCTGTCCAGCCCCGCACGCCGCATGACCTGCTCGGCCGTGCGCGGGTCGCCTTTGAACGACCACAGGGCCTTGAACACCGCGGCCTGCGCGTCGGTCAGCCGGATCGGGCCGTGTGGCCAGTCGGTCAAGGTCACCCAGCGGAAATCCCCCGAGAACGGCCCATGCACGGGCGCTGCTGGATCCAGGGGCTGCGGGGCTGGCGACTCCCCCGGCAGGCCGATGAACGCGATGCCGCCACCGTAGAGGTTGAAGCGATCTTCCAGCGCCCACCACTGCACGCCCGGCCCGAAGGGCGCGCCGCGCGTCTCGCGGGGCTTGGGCGTGATCACCCGAACGTCACCACCGGCCACGCGCACCCGCTGCAGCAGCGCCGGCTCGCGCCACAGACGAACGATGTCGCGTGCCAGCACCACCGGCGATCGGCGGGAGTCCCCCAGCCGCCACACGCCGTCGCCAAGGTCGTCGATGCCGTCTCGGCTGTCGATCGCAAGGGCCAGGCGCAGCTTCTGGCGTAGCCAGTCCTCGTTCAGCCGCAGCGCGGTGCCGTCCTGCGGTGAAACCGGCACCGGCCCGCAGTCCGGGCAGCGGCACAAGCGACCGCCGCGCCCGTCGCCGAACACCGGTGCCCGATGCAGCGCGCAATGCGGGCACAGCACACAGGATTGATCGGTCACCGCCGCCTGGATCGCGCGGCCCAGGTGCGGCAGCAGCGCCACCTCGCCCGGCGACAAGGTGGCTCGCAGCACCGGCGTGCCAGCGGCGAACAGCCGGCAGAGCAACTGCCAGCCCTCGTGCGCCGACATCTCACGCTTCCTCGGGCGTCGTCGCCCCCACCGGGCCCGCGGACAAGGGCGCCTCCTGCGCGCTCAGGGTCTGGCCGGGGCGCAGGATGCCGATGCGCACCAGGTAGCGCTCCAGCTGCGCTTGCAGCCTGGGATCGAACTGGTGCAGGTTGAGCCGCCCGCGGCTGGTGACCTCGATGGGCACCACGCGGGCGCGGGTGCGTCCCGGCTCTGGCGGGTAGTACAGGTTGATCTGGGCGGCCAGCACCGTCCAGCGGCCTTCCAGCGGCGCGGGCAGTTGCTCGCGTAGCAGCTCGTGCACCGAGCGGTGGCGGCTGGCCTGCATGGCGGTGCACTCGATCTTGAGTTCGCCGTCCGGGCTCAGCAGCGCCAGCGACTTCAGCTGCACCAGCGAGAAGCCGTCCTCGAACACTTCGGGTACGTCGAAGCCCGTGCGCAGCGCCGACAGATCCAGCGCCGGGGCCTTGATGCGCTCGGGCGTGGCCTGCACCCCGAGCACATGCTCGGCGAAGGCCTGCACCAGCATCTGCTGTACCTTGTGCCCGCCGCGCACGAGGGTGCGCACCACGCCCGTGGCCTCGGCGTACTCCAGCACCATGTGGATGTTGGGATTGCCCACGCGCTGCTTCAACACCACGCCCTCGAACTCCAGCCGCAGCATGGCCAAGTCCTTGACGTGCACCGTCAGCAGGTGGATGCCGGGGCTCCGGGTCACCAGATAGGCCACACACCCCTCGCCGCACTGCCGCTCGCGCTGGTAATAGGCCGAAATCGCCTGGCGCAAGCCGGCCAGGGCCGCGTCCGTCTCGATGGGTCGGCACCGCACCCCCAGGTCGAACTGCTGCGCCTGGGCGCTGTGGTGCGCCCAGAAATCGAGATCGCTGGCGCGCTCGAACAGCGCCCGGTGCCGCACGTACAGCCAAAACGACCGATGCAGGTCGCTCTGACAAAAGGTGAGTCCCGTCAACACCGCCGGATCGGCCAGCGCGGCCTCGAACATCGCCTGGCTGCCCGCGGCATCGCCGAGTGCGACGCTGGCCATCAGCTCGGCCGTCAGCCGGTCACGCGCTGCCGTGTCGCCCCAGGCCTTGATGGCTTCGATCACGTCCCGATTGGGTGGCCCGTCCGCCTGCGGCTCGGGCGCAGGCGGCACCGCCAGCCCGTGGCTGGCGAGGAACTGGTGCAGGGTCTCGTCCGGCGGCAGCGCCAGCAGCACGTCGACATAGGTCTTCTTCATCGCGTCTCGGTCCTTTCCCTGAGGTGGCGTCGGAGGTCTGCGGACCGAGGGTTCGGCGCGCGGGCCGGCGACAGCTGACTGAACTCGAATCACACAAAAGTAAGGCAGCGTGATACAGCGCGATTGTGTCCCTGCCTGGCCTGCTTGTCAAACTGCATGGCACATCTGGCGGCCTTTGGTATCACAGGGCTATACTGTCCGACCGCATTCCAACACTTCCCGTGATTCGAGACAGGACATCGCCATGGCTTCCACATTCGGATCTCGCCTGCGGCGATTTCGCGAGGCGAAGAAACTGACCTTGCAGCAGGTGGCCGACGCGGTCGGCTGTACCAAGGCCTACATCTGGGAACTGGAGATGAAAGAGGGGCAGCGCCCCTCGGCCGAGCGCGTGCAGGCGCTGGCCAAGGTGCTGGGCGTGACCATGGAGGACATCATGGGCGAGCCCCTGCCCGCAGCGCCCGAGGCCAGCCCCGAGGATGTGGCCTTCTTCCGGGCCTACGCCGGCATGCGCGAGGACGAGAAGGCCCGCGTGCGCCAGGCCTTGAAGCTCATCTTCCCGGACAAGGACCTGCCGGAGCCCAAGGGATGACTTCGGCGCAGCCGCTCACCGGGTCGATTGCCGCCAGCAAGCTGCATCACTGGCTTCGGGCCTGGTACCAAGGGCCGGTGCCGGAGGCGGTCGATCTCGAGGTCGTGCGGCAGATGCTGCCCGCCACCCCCTTCGGGGTAGGGGTGCGCGAAATCCGCCCGCCGGTGCCGTTCGACGACGCGGCCTTCGAAGGGATGCTGGCGCGCGATCCCACCGACCCCGCCGTCTGGGGCATCGCCTACAACGGCAGCGTCAGCCCCGAGCGCCAGCGCTTCACCATCGCGCACGAGCTCGGGCATTTCGTGCTGCACCGCGACCGGCAGCCGCGCTTTGGCTGCGACAAGGAGAGCGTCTACTCGAGTCACGAAACCATGCGCCAGATCGAGCGCGAGGCCGACGACTTCGCCGCCAACTTGCTGATGCCCGGCGACCTGCTGCGACGATGGACGGCGAACCGGCGCATCGATCTGCACGTGCTCAGCGCGATTGCCCAGCGCTTCCAAGTCTCGTTCGAGGCGCTGTGCATCCGCTTCATCAAGTACACCGGCGAGCGCGCGATCCTGCTCTACTGGGACAACGGCTTTGCGAAGTACGAGTGGCGCAGCAGCAGTGCCGTGAAGACCCGGGCGCGCATCCGCCGTACCGACGATCCGCAAGAGCCCCTGCCCGGCACGCTCGCCGCCGACGCGAGCGTCGTGCAGGCATGGGAGGGGGTGGAGATGTCCGCCGCGATCTGGTGTCCGGAGGAGGCACCCTACATGAAGCTGCGCGAGTTCAAGCACAGCTACGGCGCGAAGGATCGGGTATTGACCCTGCTGCTGCTGGAGAGCGCCGAGCCGCGGGGGTGGGATCGGGAGTGGCGAGAGGATCTGTGATGAGACGATGGAAATACGGGTGTGGTGCATCGCGAAGAGCGCGTCGCAGGTGCTGTCGCTGTTCGCGCGGTCGAGCCTGTGAATGGTGCGCCGGCGGCCGATGATCGTGGTCTGATCTGCCCCATGCCAGAGCAGGACCTACCGGCTGCGCTTGTTCCGGCTGGGCGCTTTGCGGGTGGGACGATGGGGCGTTTGTGCCTGACCGATCGAATCGCCTGGTCCTGACGGACACGCATCCCGCACGGCGGCGTGCAGCACGCGCCATCGAGATTCATCCATCGGCACCAGCCCGAAGTAACGCAACATGAATGCGCCTTCGGTGGCCAAGAAGGCCAGCCAGGCTTGCCGCTGTTCGGGATCGTCGAGACTCAAGCCCGCCAGCCGCTCCTGATACCACGCCCGGGTGCTGTCCAGGTCCTGCGGCGATTGCAGCAACGCAGCCAACAAGCCCGCCGCCTTGGCGCTGGACATTTCGTCCGAGCAAAAAGTGGCCTCCACATGCGCCCGCACCTTGGCCAGCGGCGTCGGGTCGTGATCCACCAGCGCTTGATAACGTGCCTCGTAAGCCTGTCCAAAGCGCTCGAACAGCGCGTCGATCAAAGCGGCCTTGGTGCCAAAGCACGATTGCACACCGCCCTTGCTGATACCCGCCGCCTGCGCCACGGCCTCGATGGTGAGGCCTGCCGCACCCTGCGTGCGCACGATGGCCTCGGCCAAGTCCAGCACTGCGTCACGGTCGATGGATTTCGGGCGTCCCATAGGGCGATTTTAAATAAATACGTTTGTATTTAAAATGTGCCCATGACCCCTGAATCGACACTCGCCACTCCTGCCCCGCAACCGACTCGCCCACAACGCTGGACCGTGCTGGGCATCGTCTCGACGGCGCTGTTGCTGATCGTGATCGACATGACGGTCCTCTACACCGCGCTGCCGCGCCTGACGCACGACCTGCAAGCGTCCGGCGCCGAGAAATTATGGATCGTCAACGCGTACTCCCTGACCATGGCCGGACTGCTGTTGGGGGCGGGCACCCTGGGCGACCGCTGGGGCCACAAGCGGCTGTTTCTCGGCGGCTTGGTGGTGTTCGCGCTGGCTTCGCTCGCCGCCGCATTCGCGCCGACGGCGACAGTCTTGATCGGCGCCCGGGTGGCCCTTGCCGTGGGCGCCGCCATGATGATGCCGGCCACGCTGGCCATCATCCGCCATACCTTCGAGCGCGATGACGAGCGCAGCTTGGCGATTGGCATCTGGGCCGCGGTGGCCAGTGGCGGCGCCGCGTTGGGTCCCGTGCTCGGCGGGGTGTTGCTGTCGTCCTTCTGGTGGGGATCGGTCTTTCTCATCAACGTCCCGATCGCCGCGCTCGCGCTGTTGCTGGGCGCGTGGCTAGTGCCCTCGCGTCCCGGCGATGCCACTCGGCGCTGGGACGCGATCGGCTCACTGCAAGCCCTGGTGGCGCCGGTGGCCTTGGCCTGGGCGATCAAGCATCTCGGCACACGCGATGCGTCCTGGACCGGCACCTTGGCCGCCGCCCTGATCGCCGCCGTCGCGGGGCTGATGTTCGTCCGCCGGCAGCGGCGAAGCGTCGCGCCACTGCTCGATCTGGCCTTGTTCCGGCGGCCCCTGTTCGTGACCGGAGTGGCGGTGGCGGTCGTCGCATCGATCGCGCTCGTGGGCATCGAGCTCGTGTTCGCGCAGCGCTTGCAGCTCGTGCTCGGCATGACGCCGCTGCACGCCGCTTACTGGATGCTGCCTTTGGCCATCGGCGCATTCGCCGCGGGTCCGCTGACAGGCTGGACCATCCGCCATGTCGGCGCGCTGCCCATGATGGCTGGCGCCCTGTTCGTCACCGCCGCCGGTGTGGCTGCGGTCTGGATGACGCTCGATCGGCACACGGAACTGCTGCTGAGCCTCGTCGTCTTGGGATTGGGCTTTGGCGGAGCGATGACTTCGGCCTCGCACACCATCATCGAGCAGGCGCCGCCCCATCGTGCCGGCATGGCCGCTTCTCTGGAGGAGGTCTCGTATGAACTCGGTGGGGCCTTGGGGGTGGCGGTGCTGGGCACCGTGGTGGCCGCGCTGTACACGCGTCATTGGCAATGGCCGACGGGGCTGCCCAGGATCGACGCGGCCCGCTCGGGCATGGACGAAGCGCTGCGCATGGCGGAGCGCTTGCCCCCGGAGCAAGCCGAACGACTCATTCACGCCGCTCGTCAGGCATTCGATGCCGGCGTGGCGGGCGTCATGGGGCTGGCCGTCGCCGGTCTGCTGCTCGCTTTCATCGCGGTAGCGGCACTGGCTTGGCAGCAACGCCGGCGCCCCTGCCCTCACACGCACGCAGGAGAAGACTCGTGCCAAGCCTGAATGCCCTCGCTTCCGGGCGCAGCCCACAAGCCACGGGCACGCGTCGGTTTTTGGCGGTCGCCAGCCTCGGCGTGTTGGGTGTCACGGGCCTGCTGCTCTCCCCATCCCCGGCGGCGGTGCTGGCTGCCGCGCCTGCGTTGGCGGCCCTGCCGGCCTGGGTGCAACGCGCAGTGCTGGCGCTCAACCCACTGTTGCTGGTGTTGGCCGCCGCCGCGCTCGGTGCGGTCTGCGCCCATCGGGTCGGGCTGGGCAGCTTGGTGGCGGGCACGGACACACGCCTCTCAAAGCCGCAAACGTGGCTGCAAGCCCTGGGCTGGGGGCTCGCAGTGGGCGTGGCGGTGGGGGCGCTCGATCGGCTCTGGACGCCTTGGCTGGGCGAGGCCTGGCAAGCCTGGGTGCAGACGCCTGCCGTCGCGCCCCGCGCAACGACGCTGGCGCAGGGCCTGCTCTATGGAGGACTTGCCGAGGAGGTCATCGCCCGCTGGGGTTTGATGAGCGCCTTGGCCTGGACCCTGCTGCGGCTCATGGGGCCGCAGCGCCGCGGATGGGCGATCGGGCTTGCCATCGGTCTGTCGGCCCTGGCATTCGGAGCCGCTCACCTGCCGGCACTGGCGGCCCAGGTCGAGCTGAATGCGGCGCTGGTCGCACGCACTTTGGTGCTCAATGGCGTGGGCGGCGTGGTGATCGGCTGGCTGTTCTGGCGCCACCATCTGGAAGCGGCCATGGCCGCGCACGCGGCGTCACACCTGGGCTTGTGGGCGGTGCAAGTCGGGCTCGGGGTGCTCGTGATGGCTTGAAGCGGTTTTTGTTGTTAGACACTTCTCGCATGTCGAGAACCCATTCGCAATGGATCGGCCATGCCCTGTGGGCCAATGTGCTCAACCCCAAGCTGTCGATCTTCTTCCACGCCTTTTTGCCGCAGTTCGTCGACACTACGTCGAGCCAACCGGCCGCCGCGATGATCCGGCTATCGCTCGTGTTCATGGCGCTGACATTCGCGGTGTTTGCACTCTACGGCGTCTTTGTCGCGCAGATGCGCGACCGGGTGTTGCAACGCCCCGCCGTGCTGCGCTGGCTGCGGCGCAGTTTCGCGGCCGCGTTCGTGCTGCTGGGCGCGCGACTGGCCTGGACACGACGATGACGCAAACCCCATCGACATCGGCAGTGCACCTGCCACGCCTCTGGAGCTCCTCATGGACCTGCACCTGACCCCTGCCGTTCGCGTGCTGCGCCGCTCGCAGCGCCTGTGTTTGCCCGAAATCGCCGCCGTCGCCGGCCCGCTGTGCGCCGAGTTGGAGACCCACGCCCAAGCCAGCAGCCTTGCGATCGGCGGCCCGCCCATCTTCACCGCCCAAGGCTTGCCGAACGATGCCGAAACCCCGTTCGACTGGGCGGCCTGCCTGCCGGTCGCGGATGCCCAAGGCACGCCGACGGACGAGCCCCACGTGCCCAGCGGCCAGACCGAACTGACCGTCCTGCCGCCGCTGTCGTGCGCCCGCACCGAGTACGTGGGGCCCCTGGCCGAACTGTTCACCCACGGCTACCAACCGCTGCTGCGTGCCATCGCCGAAGCCGGCTTGCGCACCAGCGGCGAGAGCCGCGAGGTCTATCACGTCTGGCGCGGGCCTGAAGCGCCAGACAACCGCATCGAAATCCAGATCGGCATCGCAGCATGATGGAACGCACGCCCCACGAACCCCCTTTGCATCTGCGGCGCTTCGTCGCCGAGGACTTTGCCACTTACCGACACTGGTATGCCGATGCGCTGCTCGACCAGCATCTGGGCCCGATGGACGACGAGTGGCTGGCCCATGTGCTGACCGACACCGAAGGCGAGCAATGGGCGGCGCTGGCAGGCGAGGCGTTGGTGGCCGTGGTGGGCCTGAGCCTGGACCCGGAGCATGAGGCCTGGGTGATCAGCGATCTGGCCGTCGATCCGGCCCGCCGCGGCCAGGGCTGGGGCCGCAAGGCCCTGCTAGGCTTGCTGGCCCTGCCGGCCATGCAGCAGCGCCCGAACTGGCGCGCCTATGTGGCCGATGACAACCCCGGCGCCCAAGCCTTTTTCGACGCCCTGGGCTGGCAGCGGCTGCTAGCGCCCAGCGCCGATGATCCCTTCTGGACCTTCGGGTGGCGTAGGCCCCAGTGAACCACACCACGGGGCCGGGGTGTTTCAGGCGCTTTGCGTCAAGGCGCCTTGTCGGCCAGATACTGCCCCGGCGTCATGCCAAAGGCACGCCGGAACAACGCGATGAAGGCGCTGGGGTTCTCGTAGCCGAGGTCCCAGGCGGTGACGGCGACCGGCTTGCCTTCGGCCAGCCATTGCAAGGCCCGCATCAGGCGCACACGTTGCCGCCAGGCGGTGAAGCTCAAGCCCGTCTCTGCCACGAAATGGCGCGACACCGAACGCGGCGACAGCCCCGCCCGCCGGGCCCACTCGGGCAGCGATCGCCCATTGGCTGGGTGGTCGCACAGCGCTTGGGCGATGCGCCGCAGCCGCCGTTCCGAAGGCATGGGCAGCTCCCAAGCCACTGGCGCCAGCGCCGCGAGTTCATCGAACATCACCGCCTCCAGGCGTTGCCGGCGCGCATCTGGCCCTGTCGCTGGCCAAGCGGCCAGACGCGCCATCCCCTCGCGCAGCAAGGCCGAAGGGCAGACGACGCACGGCGCCGGCGGCAGCGCCGCGCAGGCCGCAGGCACGACGTACAGACTCCAGCCCGCAAACGGGCCGTGGGACGTAAGCTCCCCCGTCAAGTAGACACGGTAAAAGTAGAGTTTCCGGCGGCTTGTTGACGGTACTCGGCCGGTGTGAG
>NZ_CALFCW010000065.1:0-100809 GCF_937950555.1 uncultured Pigmentiphaga sp.
GCGGCTGACGGCGCGCAAGTCCATCAAGGGGCGCGAAGATGCGACCCAGGCCGAACGCCGTTTGGCCGCGCATACGCGATGTTCGCGCCCAAGGGCACGCCCCAAGCCGTGGTCGACCGCATCAACCAGGCCGTCGCCCAGGCCGTGGTCGAACCCGACGTACGCAAGCAGTTCGATACCTTCGGCTTCGAGGCTTGGCCGGCGTCAGCCTCGGACCTCGCCCAGGCCATGCAAGGCGATACGCTGCGTTTCGACTCAGTGGTTAAGCAGGCAGCCATTTCTCTCGACTAGCCCCAAACAGGAAATGCCATGATGTCTCGTCCCTATCGCATCGGCCAGATCGTCCCAAGCTCCAATACCACCATGGAGACGGAAATCCCCGCCATGCTGCGCGCCCGCGAAGCCGTCCGGCCTGAGCGCTTCACCTTCCATTCGAGCCGGATGCGCATGCACAAGGTCGTCAAGGAAGAACTCGAGGCCATGAACCGCGAAGGCCTGCGTTGCGCGGCAGAGCTGGCTGATGCGCGGGTCGACGTCATGAGCACCGCCTGCCTTGTCGCCATCATGGCGATGGGCCCGGGCTACCACCGCCAGACCGAAAGCGAGCTGGCGGAGGTGGCCCGCGCCAATGGCTGCAGTGCGCCGGTCATGACCTCGGCCGGCGCGCTGATCGAGGGGTTGCAGGAGCTGGGGGCCCGGCGCATCTCGTTGATGGCGCCGTACATGCGGCCTCTGACGGAGCTCGTGGTTCAATACATTGAAAGCGAGGGCATTGAGGTCGTGGATGCCATGAGCTTTGAGATCCCGGACAACCTCGAAGTGGGGCTGCGCGACCCCATGCAATTGGTGCGGGACGTCGAGCGCCTGGATACTCGCAACGTCGATGCCGTCGTGCTATCGGCGTGCGTGCAAATGCCTTCCTTGCCTGCGATCCAGCCGGTGCAGGATCGCCTCGGCATCCCCGTCATATCGACCGCCGTCTGTACGGTTCGCGCCATGCTCGATCGCTTGGGGCTGGAGCCGGTCGTGCCGGGTGCCGGCGCGCTATTGGGCGGGATTTCTCGCTGACGCAAGCGGGGCTCTACCCTGCAACTTCGCAAGTTTGTGAGCGCCAACTTCCCCGCGACAAATTGAATGCGAATTCAACCGAATATTTCAGGCGCGTGACGCCGGCGCGGTTTTGACACTGCCCATGGCCACTGCCATAATCGACCGTTGATCCAAGACTTGGGCGCACCCCCCTCGGGGGAGGGGCCGCTCTTCATAATCCTTAGGGCTTCAAGCACTGGTTTGAAGCCCTTTTGCTTTCCTGCGGGGGAGTTTACATTTGCACACCTCCGTGGCTACTTTGAGCAGATGTGTCCTTGCCATGGGGCTAGAATTCGTCAACGGACCGGCGTCCCCGCAGGGCGTCGAGTGAAACGGTGTTCCTGGTGAATTTATCTGAAGCAATCGTCGACATAACCGCTGCTTTTCGCGATCGTTATTTCTGGACCGCCTTGGGGTGGCAGGATATCCGCACCCGATACAGGCGGTCGTCCCTAGGCCCCCTTTGGATTACCATCAGCACGGCCGTCACGGTGGCCGCGATGGGGCCCTTGTATGGGGCGCTGTTCGCACGTTCCCCGGGTGAGTTCATTCCCCATCTCGCGTTGGGGCTGATATTTTGGGCATTCATGTCGGGAAGCATCAACGAGTTTTGCGATGCCTTCTCCGGGTCGGCCCATTATCTGAAGCAGGTCAAATTACCGCTGACGATTTTCGTGCTGAGGGTAATTTATCGTCAGTTCATTATCCTCGGGCACAACATATTGATTTATCCGGTGGTCATGGTGCTCCTGGGTAAATCCGTCAACCTCAATATATTTTGGGCGATTCCTGGGTTGTTATTGGTATCGGTGAATTTATTGTGGATCGGATTGGTGGTCGCGATATTCTGCACGCGATATCGCGACATGCATCCCGTCGTGGGCAGCGTCATGTCCCTGATGTTTTTCATCACCCCGATTGTCTGGCAGGTCGACCAATTGCCGCCCGGCCGGGCCCATTTGGCGGACTTGAATCCCTTGACCATTTTGCTCGAGTTAATGCGCCAGCCCATCCTCGGAGGCGTTCCCGCCCCCATGTATTGGGCGGTGGCCGCGATCGCAGCCGTGGCGGGAAGTGTGTTCGCCGTCGCGTTGCTGGCCCGGTTCCGGCACCGCGTGGCTTATTGGCTGTAACTGCTATGCATATTCGCCTGAACAACGTATCGGTGCGCTTCCCCATCTATGACGCCAAGCAGCGTTCATTCAAGCAAACGGTCTTGAACGTGGCGACGGGCGGGCGCATCCTCGAGTCCTCGCGGGGCCCCGCCCAAGTCGAGGCCCTCAAGGACATCAGCCTGGATATCAAGGAGGGCGATCGCGTCGCCCTGCTGGGGCACAACGGCTCGGGCAAGACGACGCTGTTGCGCGTGCTTGCGGGTGTCTATGCACCCGTCCAGGGAACGATTTCCGTGCGCGGGAAGGTGACGAGCCTGCTCGACTCCATGCTCGGGATGGACGGAGACGCCACCGGTTTCGAGAACATCAAGCTTCGCGCCCTATTCCTAGGGATTAAGCCAAACGAGATCAACCGCTTGGTCGACGACATCGTCGAGTTCAGTGAGTTGGGCGATTTCCTCAACCTTCCCGTCCGGGCATACTCCAGCGGAATGGTGCTGCGGCTCGCCTTCGCAATTTCGACCAGCGTGCGTCCGGAGATCCTGCTCATGGACGAATGGATTAGCGTCGGCGACGAGCGCTTCAGGCAGAAAGCCGCGGAGCGGCTCGAGAGCTTCGTCAATGATGCGGGCATTCTCGTCATGGCGACGCATGACATGGAGCTGGCCAATAAGATCTGCGACAAAGTCGTCCGCCTGGAGCATGGCCGTATCGTAGAGGCGCCCGAGAGTATCGTGCCCCGTCAGATGGACGCCGTTTCATGAAGCATTTTCTCATCGTAGGGGCCGGATTTTCCGGAGCCGTCATTGCGCGGGAACTGGCGCAGGCCGGGCACCGTGCCACCGTCATCGACCAGCGCGATCACGTGGCGGGTAACTGTCACTCCGCCCGGGACGAGGAAACCGGGGTGATGGTGCACGTCTATGGACCCCATATTTTTCATACGGACAACGAGCGCGTATGGCAATACATCAACCGTTATGGCGAGATGATGCCCTACGTCAACCGTGTAAAGGCCATCTCCCAGGGCCGGGTGTATCTGCTGCCCATCAACCTGCACACGATCAATCAATTCTTCGGCAAGACGCTGTCGCCGCGCGAAGCCAAGGTGTTCCTGGAGAGCCAGGCCGATCTATCCATCGAATCGCCCCAAACCTTCGAGGAGCAGGCCTTGCGCTTCGTTGGGCGGGAACTGTACGAGGCCTTTTTCAAAGGCTATACGCTCAAGCAATGGGGCGTGCCGCCTTCCGAGCTGCCGGCCAGCATCCTCAAGCGCCTGCCCGTGCGTTTCAATTACGACGACAATTACTTCTCGCATCGCTACCAGGGCATGCCGAGGAATGGCTACACGGAAATCGTCCAGGCCATCCTCGACCATCCCGGCATCGAGGTTCGCTTGAAGACGCCCTTCGAGCCGTCGATGCGGCAGGACGCCGACCACGTGTTCTGGACCGGGCCGCTGGATGCATGGTTCGGCTTCAGCCTGGGGCGGCTGGGCTACCGTACGCTGGATTTCGAAGTGATTCGGGGCGAAGGCGATCTCCAGGGGACTGCCGTCATCAACTACTGTGATGCCGAGGTCCCCTATACGAGGATTTCCGAGCACAAGCACTTCTCGCCCTGGGAGCAACACGAAAAAAGCATCGCTTATCGCGAGTACAGCCGGTCTTGCTCGGAGCGCGACATCCCCTATTATCCGATCCGCCTGGTCAAGGACAAGGCGCTGCTCGAACGGTATGTGCAACGCGCGCGCATGGAACGGGGCGTGACCTTCGTTGGTCGGCTCGGGACGTATCGCTACCTCGACATGGACGTCACGATAAAAGAGGCGCTCGAAGTCGCCGAAGCCGCCAAGGCGGCGCTGCATGAAGGACGCACCCCCGAAGCCTTCTACGTCAACCCTCTCGATTGATCCATGCGAGTCTGCGCGGTAGTCGTCACCTATAACCGAAAGACCCTCCTGCTGCGCTGCCTGCGGGCCTTGCTGGAGCAGAGCGTGCCGCCGCAAGAGATAGTCGTCATCGATAACGCGAGCACCGACGGCACGCGCGCCGCGCTCGAGGAAAGCGGCCTGTTGGACCGTCCCGGCTTCGAGCTCATCACGCTGCCCAGCAATGAGGGTGGGGCTGGTGGCTTCCATCACGGCATGGCCGCCGCGCTGGCCAGGAAAAGCGATCTTGCATGGCTGATGGACGATGACGGCCATCCTGCGGCGGACTGCCTGGAGAAGCTGCTCCAGGCCGCGCCCTCCCATGACCTCTGGGGCCCCGTGGTCATCGACGAAGCGCAGCCGGAGCGCCTGTGTTTCCCCCTGCGCATGCCGGGCTCTGCCAAGGTCCTGCGCTCGGCGGAGAGCGTCCGGGAGGCCGCCGCCGGCGGGCTCTTGCCCGGCGTGGTGATGCCCTTCAACGGGGTCCTGGTCCGGCGGGAATTGGTCGAACGCATCGGGCTGCCCCGCAAGGAGTTCTTCATCTGGGGCGACGATATCGAATACGTGATGCGCGCCTCCCGAGCCGGGGCGCGCATTGCCACGGTAGCGCAGGCGCAGTTTTTCCACCCCAGGCAGGATGAGCTGGGCGCGCCCATGTTCTTCGGCCTCCTGCATTTCAACAACACCCGGTCGGCGCTCAAACATTACTGCCTGTGCCGGAACAATACCGTTAACCTGTTGACGTACCGGGGGCCGCTGCACGCGCTCGCCTTCGCTGCGAAAACGATCTGGTTCTACACCTTTTCCCGCCCCAGCCTAGCCCGGCTGCGCCTTAGCTTCCGGGCCATGGCCGACGGCTGGCGTGGGGATTTCTCGGGTCATCGTCGTTTTATCGAGTGATTGCATTGAAAAGCCTCGCTGTCGTTGTCGTTACGCATAACCGCCAGGAACTCCTGGCACGCTGCCTGGACGGGCTGGCGCGCCAGACCGTGCCGCCGGGCGCCGTTTACGTGATCGACAATGCGTCGACGGACGGGACGGCGCAACTGCTGTCCGGGCGGTCTGACCTGCCGCTCCATGTCACGCGCAGCGCCGAGAACCTGGGCGGGGCGGGCGGGTTTGCGCTCGGCGTCCAGCTGGCGCACGAAGCCGGGTGGGAATGGATCTGGCTGATGGACGACGACGTCGTTCCGGAGCCAGAGTGCGCCCAGCGGCTGATCGAGCGCGGGGATCCCGCGATGATCGCCGTGCGCACGAGGCCGAACGGAGACCTGGTCGAGCGTTCCGCCATCAAGTTCGATTTGAGAAACCCGTTCGTGGTCCACAGCAAGACGCGTTCGGTCGAGCAGGCCTTCCGCGTGCGCTCGCAGATGCCGCCCGTGCTCGAGGTGGAGAACGTCGCATTCGAGGGGTTCATGGTGCACCGTTCCGTCGTCGACGTCGTGGGGTATCCGGATGCGCGCTATTTCATCTTCTACGACGACGTCGATTATGCGCTCCGCATCCGGCGTGCTGGTTATCGGATCTTCGCGGTGCGCGACGCAGTGATGGTCCGGCAGCTCGAGTTCGTGCAGCAGCATGCCTTGGATTCCTGGAAGGGTTTTTATATGTTCCGGAACCTGTTCGTCGTGTATTTCCGGTACGGCGAGAACGCCCTGGTGCGGCTCAAGCCCTATCTGCTTACGTCCGCCTTGATGTTGATCGGTCTAGCGACGCGCAAGGGGCGAGCGCGGTGCAGCATGTTGCTGTCCGCGTTGAAATCCGCGCGCCTGTTCGACCGCCAACCGCCCCCCGGTGTGTTCCTGTAGGAATGCACATCGTCCATCCGCTCATCGCCGACAGCTTCCAATGAAAACCTCTGTACTCGTCACTGGAGGGGCTGGCTACATCGGCTCCCATACGCTCGTGGAATTTCTCGCGGCCGGGTACCACCCGATCGTGCTGGACAATTTTTGCAATAGTTCGCCCGGAGTGCTGCGCCGGGTCGAAGCGTTGACTGGGCGTTCCGTCACTTGGCGCGAGGGCGATGTCCGAGACGCAAGTGTGCTCGATGCCCTGTTCTCGCTCGCGCGGGAGCAGGGGGCGCCAGTGGAGTGCGTCGTGCATTTCGCGGGCCTGAAGGCTGTCGGAGAGTCGGTGGCCAAGCCCCTGGACTACTACGACAATAACGTATACGGAAGCATCGTCCTGCTGCAGGCGATGGAGCGGGCCCAGGTCAGGCGCATCGTGTTCAGCTCGTCTGCCACGGTGTACGGGGAACCCAGGTCCTTGCCGTACACGGAGGACCATCCGCTGGCCCCCACCAATCCGTACGGGCGGACCAAGGCCATGGTCGAAGCGATGCTCGCCGATTGGTGCGCGGCGGACCCAGGCAGGACGGCCGTAAACCTGCGCTATTTCAACCCCATCGGCGCCCACGCCAGCGGGCAGATAGGGGAGTCGCCGCGTGGCACGCCCAATAACCTCTTCCCGTACATCACCCAGGTTGCCATAGGAAAGCGCGAGAAGCTGTTGGTGTTCGGGAATGACTATCCGACGCCTGACGGAACCGGGGTCCGGGATTATCTGCACGTGTCGGACCTGGCGGATGGCCACGTGAAGGCCGTCGAATACGCGCGCCGGGCGAGGCCGGGGTGTTTTGCCTTCAACCTGGGGACAGGCAGGGGGACGAGCGTGCTCGAACTGGTCAAGGCGTTCGAATCGACCACGGGCCGGACCGTGCCGTACGAAATCCTCGGCCGCCGGCCCGGGGACGTCGCGCAAATGTGGGCCGATCCCTCGGCTGCGAACGAGCTGCTCGGCTGGCGTGCCAGCCGCAGTATTGAAGATATGTGTCGTGATGGGTGGCGCTGGCAGTCGCAGAATCCCGACGGTTATGTGTAACGCGCCTTGCCCGAAATCTGGAGAATCATGAGCGAACAAGTAGTCAATGACAGGCGTCCGTCCGGTCGCGCAGACCCGCCTCTCATTTCGTGGATCGTTCCCGTATTCAATACGGAGAACCTGCTAGTCGAGACGCTCGACTCCATCGCCGCGGATGGGCAGCCAGACATTGAAATCATCATCGTCGACGACGGCAGCACGGACGCAAGCCCGGCCAGGATCGCCGACTGGATGCGGAACAGTACCGTGCCGACCCTGCACGTCCGGCAGGAGAACGCCGGCTTGTCCGCCGCCCGCATGACGGGCGTGAAGTACGCCAGCGGCAAATTCATCGGGTTTTGCGACAGCGACGATCTGGTCGAGGCGTCCTGCTACAGAAAGCTGGCGCTGTTGGCCGAGCGCGCGGGATGCGACGTGGCCGTGTGCCGCTCAATGGTTTTCGACAGCGTATCGCACGTGGTGCACGACTTTTACGACGCGCCCATATGGGACCAGGTCTTACAAGGACGCTCGTGCGTCGTCACCAGCGCGCGGCGCGATCCCCAAGTGTTCCGCTTCGAACCGAATGCAAATACCCGGTTGCTGCGGCGCGAGTTCATGCTCGAGAAACGCATCGAGTTTCCCCTCGGGTTGCATTTCGAGGATTTTCCCGTGCACGTCGAAGTCCTGGCCGCAGCCGGAAAAATCCTGTTGCTGGATTCCACCGGTTACTTCTACCGCGTCAACCGGCCGGGAAAAATCACGGACCAAAAAAGCGAGCGGCGCTTTGACATCCTCAAGGCGGTAGCGCTGGGCTTTGAGGCCATGGAGAAGTACCGCGTCGACGAAGCGGGCCGGGCGTACATCGCGATCATGGCGGCCCGCATGACCTACTGGTGCGGAAAAAATACGCTGAACAAGGCGCGCCGGCGCTTTTTCCGGGCGGCATGCGAGCAAATGGCCGCGGCCATCGATGCCAGTGCGGCGCGCTATTGCATGAAGAATGGCATCGACCGCAGGGAGGCGATACTCGTCTCCGCTTTCCGCGCGAAAGCGGCCCGCTTCCTCACTGCGTATTCGTCCGAACGGCCCACGGCCAAGTTTTGGGCGCTGGGACTCCTGTTCAGCTGGAGGCACGGCCGGAAGCTTAGGCGTACCCTCGCGCGCGCCGTCCTCGCCAGGGTCGCCCGCCGCACGGGGCGCTTGAGCCCTGCATTTTGAGCCGGAGGACGGACTATGTTGCGATCCGCTGAATCGAACAGGCTCAAAGCCTTGTTGAATGGCCCCTTGCTATCCAAGTATCTGGAGGAAGACCTCTCTCGCCTGCATTCCGGCCATCACGGCGTGGGTTTTCGCGTCGCGCGGCCTGGTGCCGCCATTTTGCTGGTCGGCGCCCGGTCCGGCGCGGAGATCGTGCATCTGCTGACGGCTTCGCCCACCGCCACGATCGTGGTGGTCGAGCCGAACGGATACCTGAAAAATGAGCTCGATGCCTGCCTGGCAAACGTCAAGGGGCTCCGCTGGCGCGAGCGGGTGATGTTTTACCCATCGACGGACGAACTCGAGGCATCGCCCTTGCAGGCGTTTTCCTTGGTCCGGGTCGACGCCGCGCTGTTCGATGCCGCCGGCCTGGTGCGCTTGCTCGGGCGGTTCCGCATTGATCACTTGTGCGGCGATTTCGATCCTCTGGACGCAGATCCGCTCGATGTGTACCGGCAGTGCCGCGGCCGGGTCGGGAGCCTGCACTGGCGCGTCGCCGGCCGGGCCGATCCCATTGCCTGGTGCGGGGACGCACCGGCATACGAGGTCTCGGTGGTCGTGCCTGCCTACAAGGTGTTGCCCTGGATCGATCGATGCCTGCAGTCGCTCGTGGACCAGACATTGGCGTCTTTGGAAATCATCGCCGTCGATGACGGATCGCCTGACGCGACCGGCGCCCGCCTGGACGAGTGGGCAGAGAAATACCCTGGCCGGGTCAAGGTATTGCACAAACCCAATGGGGGTTGCGCCAGCGCTCGCAATGCCGGTGCCCGCATCGCCCAGGGCGAATACGTTGCCTTCGTCGACGGCGACGACTGGGTCGATACGGAAATGTTCGAGGCGCTTTACCGCTCGGCGGTGCTCAATGCCGCCGACGTCGCGCAGTGCGGCTATATCGAGGCGTACGAAGATTCCGGGCGCCAGGAGCTGTATTCCACTGCCTGGGGGGGGAGGTCAGGCGGCGGGACCCATGGCTTGGTGGACGACGTCACTTCCTACCTGGCGGTCAAGCCGACCATCTGGCGCCGGATCTACCGCAGGGAATTCCTGGCCGGGAACGGCATCGAGTTCCCCGAGCACATCCCGCGGTTCGACGATTTGCCGTTCCAGTTCGAGGTGTTGTCGCGCGTCAAGCGCATGTCGGTGATCCCGGAGTGCTATTACTACTATAGGCAGGAGCGCGACGGGCAGGACATCGCCGTCAGGGACGAACGGCTGTTCGTGCATTTCCCGATCTTCGAGTGGCTGAACGACAAGGTCGGCGCCTGGGCGGACGCCAAGGTGGAGCGGCAGCTCCTGAGGTGCAAGATCAACACCCACCTGTGGGCCTTGAGCCGCATCGACCGAAAATTGTTCCTGCGGTACTTCGCCGCGGCGCTCAAGGACATCTACCGCCACGGCGTGCATTTCAGGATGTCGGGCGTCGCGCGCTTCCTGAAGGGCTTCGTCCTAGCATGCATGCGGGCCGTCGCGCAGATGGCAGGCGCCGGTGGGCGCCCCGCGCGGGGCTGAGCGCATCATCGGGGCAGGCATCAACCGGATTCGCCTGCCTGCGGCTTCTCCCGCCTAACCAGGCGTACCGCCCACTGGGTGAAATCGTCGACGAACAGGAACACCACTGGTATCACCAGGAGGCTCAGGAAGGTCGAGGTGATCAAGCCGCCCAACACCGCGATCGCCATGGGCGAGCGGAAGCTCGGGTCGGCCGCGCCGTAGCCGATGGCGATGGGCAGCATGCCGGCGCCCATCGCCATGGTCGTCATGATGATGGGGCGTGCCCGCTTGTGGCACGCGTCCAGCAGCGCATCCCAACGGCTCATCCCAGGCACTGCGGGTCGGGCGTCGGTGGCAGGGTGGCCGCGGCGTGCGAGCAGCGCATATTCCACCAAGAGAATGGAGTTCTTCGTGGCGATGCCCATCAACATCACCAGGCCGATCAGCGACGGCATGGAGAAGCTTTTGTTGGCGATCAGCAGGCCGACGAAGGCGCCCCCGAGCGATAGCGGCAGGGCGGCGAGGATGGTCACGGGGTGCAGGAAGTGCTTGAAGAGCAGGACCAGCACGATATAAATGCACAGCACGCCCGTGAGCATGGCCAGGCCGAAGCTTTGGAACAGCTCGCCCATGATTTCGGCGTCGCCCACGGTGGCTTGGCGCACGCCGGCGGGTAGGTTCCGGATGGCAGGTAGCTCCGCGACACGCTTGGCGACCTCGCCGAGGTCGATGCCCGCGAGTTCGATCTCGAAATTGATGTTGCGCGAGCGGTCGTAGCGGTCGATGACGGCGGGGCCTGCGGAGAATGATAGGTCGGCCACTTGCCCTAGCATGACGGGGCCGCGCGCGCCTGGAACGGAGAGGCGCTCCAGCACGGAAAGGTCGGTGCGCGCCGCCTCGTCGAGGCGGACCACGATGGGCACCTGGCGTTGCGAGAGGTTGAGCTTGGGCAGCGAGATGTCGTAGTCGCCCACCGTGGCGATGCGCAAGGTGTCGGCAATGGCGCTGCTTGTGATGCCCAAGTCCGCGGCGCGCGCGAAATCGGGCCGGACCGCGATCTCCGGCCGGATCAGGCTGGCTGTGGAGGCGATGTTGCCGACACCGGGGATGGTGCGCAGCTCTTTGGCGACGGCGAGGGCGGCTTCATTCAGCGCGTCGGGGTCATCGCCAGTCAAGACCAGTACGTATTTGTTATGGCCGCCTCCGAGGCCGACGCGGGTGCGGATGCCAGGGACTTCCTGCAGCGTCGCGCGGATCTGCTCTTCGATCTGCTGTTTCTCGGGGCGTTCGGAGCGCGGATCGAGTTGAATCGTGAGCGTGGCCTTGCGGACTTCGGCCGCTCCGCTCATCGCGAAGGGGTCGCCGCCCGCGGCGCCACCGCCGATGGTGGTGTAGACGCTGCGCACGTGGGGGACGCGGACCAGGCGTTGCCGAACCAGTTCGGCGGCTTCCAGGGTCTGGGCCAGCGTCGAGCCGGGCGTCAGCTCGATGGCGACCTGGGTCTGCGAGTTGTCGTCGGCGGGCATGAACCCCGCAGGCAACAGCGGAATCATGGCGACGGACAAGATGAAGAACAGCGCGGCGCCCAGCATGGTGAGCCAGCGGTGCCGCATGCAGGCGGCCACCCAGCGCATGTAGGTCTTCAGCCAGCGCGGCTCCTTGCCCGGCTCGACTGCGGGCTTGAGCAGGTAGGCCGCCATCATGGGGGTGAGGACCCGGGCGACGACGAGCGAGGCGAACACCGCCAGTGCAGCCGTCCATCCGAATTGCTTGAAGAACCGCCCGGCAATGCCACTCATGAAGGCCGTGGGCAGGAATACCGCGATGAGGGTGAAGGTAGTGGCGATCACGGCGAGCCCGATTTCGTCCGCCGCCTCCATGGCGGCCTGGAACGGGGTCTTGCCCATGCGCAGGTGGCGCACGATGTTTTCGACTTCAACGATGGCATCGTCCACCAAAATGCCAACCACCAGCGACAAGGCAAGCAGCGTGACCAGGTTGATCGAGAACCCGAAGAAATACATGCCGGCGAAGGCGGGTATGACCGACAGGGGCAGCGCGATGGCGGAGATCAGCGTGGCGCGCCAGTCGCGCAGGAACAGCCAGACGACCAATACCGCCAGCAGCGCACCCTCATAGAGCAGGCGCATGGAGCCTTCGTAATCTTCTTCTACGGGCGTGACGAAGTTGAAGGACTCATTGATCTCCAGGTCAGCGCGTTGGGCCTTGAGTTCGTCGAGCGCCCGGTACACGCCTTCGGCCACGTCCAGTTCGCTTGCCCCGCGGCTGCGGGAGACTTCGAAGCCCACCACGGGTTTGCCGTCGAGCAGCGCGGCGGAACGGCGCTCGGCGATGGTGTCGCTGACGGTCGCGACGTCGGCCAGGCGGATGGCGCGGCCGTCGCTCAGTACCAGGCGCAGGTCGGCCAGCTCTTCCGCGCTGCGGACGTTCGCGAGCGTACGCACGGGCTGTTCGGCATCGCCAATGTCCGTGCGTCCGCCCGAGCTCTCGAGCTGTACTTGCCGCAATTGGCGCGAGATGTCGGCGGCCGAGGCGCCCAGCGCTTGCAGGCGTTGCGGATCGAGGGAGACTCGCACTTCGCGCGTGACCCCGCCCACCCGGTTGACGGCGCCGACGCCGGGGACGGCCAACAGCCTGCGCGCGACCTCGTTGTCGACGAACCAGGAAAGCGCCTCGTCGTCCATGCTGGCAGCGCGCACCGTGAAGGCGAGGACGGGTTGTCCGGCGAGGTCGACCTTGTTGATGACGGGATCGCGCAGGTCGGCGGGCATGTCGGCCCGCACGCGGGAAACGGCCGAGCGGACATCATCGACCGCTTCCTGTAGCGGCTTTTCCAACTGAAACTCGGCGGTGAGGGTGACGGTGCCGTCTTGGATCTTCGTGTAGAGGTGCTTGAGGCCCTGCAGTGTCGCGATGGAGTTTTCCAGCTTGCGTGCGACGTCGTTTTCCAACTGCCCGGGAGAGGCGCCCGGCAGGGCGGCCGTGACCATCACCATGGGCAGGTCGATGTCGGGGAAGTTCTGCACCTTCATGGCATGAAAAGACATCATGCCGGCAAAGGTGAGCAACACGAACAGCATGACCGCTGGGATGGGGTTGCGGATGGACCAGGTCGATACATTCATCGCGGCGTTCCCTCTTTCAGCGGGCGAGGGAGGGTGCTGGCGGGGCGGGCGCATCGACCACGCGCACCAAGTCTCCGTCGGTCAAGAAGCCAGCGCCGCGCACGACGATGCGTGCATCGGGCTGCAAGCCCTCCAGGATCTCGACGCGGTCGCCATCGCGCCGGCCGGTGCGGACCTTGCGTTGGGCGACCCGGTTGTCCGGGCCCACCACGAATACGTAGTTGAATGCCTCCCGCATGACCACGGACTGCTGAGGTACGGTCAACGCCGGCGCGCTGCCGAGATCGAAGTCGCCCCGCGCGAACATGCCGGCCTTGGCCGCGGAGCGGGCGGCATCAGTACCGGGCAGGTCGACGTAGACCAGGGTATTGCGGGTCTGGGGATCGACGGTGGGGCCGATCGCCCTGACTTTGCCTTGCAGTCGTTCGCCGCTGGCCGCCATGACGCTCACGGGGCCGCCCACGCGGATGCGCCCGACTTCGGCAGACGTGACCTCGGCGCGCCACTCGAGGCGGCCCTGCCGGATCATGCGGAAGAGTTCGGTGCCCGGGGTCACGACAGCGCCGACCGTGGCGGTGCGGGCAGAGATCACCCCGTGGTCCGGCGCCCGCACTTCGGTGAACTTCAGCCGCAGTTCCTGCGCGGCAAGCGCGGCGCGCGCCGATTCCACGCGCGCTTGGGCCGTCTGGCCGGCGGTCAGGTATTGCTGGATCTGGGCTTCGCTCAGTGCGCCGGACGATTGCAGCGAGCGCGCGCGCTCGGCATTGGCCTGCGCTTCGGCGGCACTGGCCCTCGCCTCCTCGAGCGCCGCCCGCGCTTGCGCGATGTCGGCTCTCACAGTCTCGGCGGCGAACGTTGCGAGCACTTGTCCCGCCTTGACCGTGTCGCCCACGTTCACCCTGACCTCCTGCAGCCGCAGCCCACCGATCTCGGCGCCTATGCTGGCTTCCTGCCATGCCATGATGTTGCCGTTGGCGTGCAAGGAGATGCGCAGCGGCTGCGTGACGGGCGTTTCGACGGTGACGGTCAGCGCCGGGCGGGGCGTCGGCGCCTCGGCCTTGTCGGCAGCTCGCGGGGCGAGCGCGACGCCGGTCAAGCCGGCGCCGAGCAGGGCGGCGGCGATCAGGATGCGTAGCGGCATGGACAGGGTCATGGTCTTGGTCTTGCTGGTCTTGGCCTCGGGCGCCGTCGGCAGCCCGGGCGGGTTATCGTCGTCGGTGGATCGGGTCGGGATGCGTCAGGATGGGTCGGCGGCCGGGGCGGAGGTGGTGGGCGCGGCATCCTGCAGAACAGGATCACCTTGCCGCCATCCGCCGCCTGCCGCCCGGTAGAGGGTGATCCAGGCCGCCATCCGCTCGCGTTCGAGCGCCGACAGCGCCATGCGGGCGTTCAACAGCATGCGGCGCGACTCCTCGAGCTCCAGCAGGCTCGCGAATCCGCTGCGGTGTCGTTGCTCCATCGCTTCGAACGAAGCCTGATAGCCTTCCACCGCTACCTGGGCGTCGGCGGCGCGAGCGGCCGTGCCGTGCAGATTGACCAGGGCCTCCTCCACTTCGCGTATCGCCTGGCGGGCGGTGGCGCGGTACTGCATGACCGCCTCTTCGTAGCGCGCGTGCGCCGATTCGACGTCGGCGCGCAGGCGGCCGCCATCGAGCAGGGGGAGCGTCACGCCCAGCGGCCCGATGGACCAGGTGTTGACGTCCATTTCTATGCCCCGGGCCGCGAACGATGCGACGCCGATGCTGCCGTTCAAGGTCAGCCGCGGATAGCGCCTGGCCTGGGTACTTCCGACTTCGGCCGCGGCGGCGGCCACGTTGCGATCGGCATTGAACAAGTCTGGCCGTTGCGCCAGCACGGCTGCCGGGAGGCGGTCGATGGCGAACAGGGTGTCGGGCGGGCGCCGCGTCGGCTGCTGCGCGACCCGGGAGCGAACCTCGTCCTCGTCGAGGGCAGTGAGCGCGACCAGCGCCTTGATGCTGATGTCGCATACGGCCCGCTGCTGCACGACCCGCGCGGCTGCCTCGGCGCTGCTGGCGCGCGTCAGCGCGGCGTTGGCGCTCGACTGGAAACCCGCGCGCAGTGCAAGCTCAGTCAGGCGGTGGGTCTGCGCGCGCGAGGCGGCGTCCTGTTCCAGGATGGCAAGGTCGCGCTGGCACGCACGCAAATTGTTCAATTCGTGCGCTACCTCCGCCGCGACCGAAATGCGAGCTTCATGCCATTGCGCCTGCGCGCCCTCGAGCCTTGCCTGGGCGGCGTCGCGGGCGGCACGGTTGGCTCCGAACAAGTCGATTTCCCACGATGCCTGCACCGCAGCCTGGTGTTGCGTGGCGACCCCGCCCGCGATCTGGGAGAACCCGCGGCTGCTCTGGGCATTGGCTTCGACGGCAGGGCCTAGCGCCGCCGCGGCCGCAGTGCGGGCCGCCCGCGCCTGTACGAAGCGAGAGCGGGCGGCCGCGAGAGTCGGACTGGCGGCTTGGGCGGCGTCGATCAAGCCAGGCAATGCCGGGTCCCCGGTCTGCCGCCACCAGTCGAGCAGTTGGTGGGCATCTGATTGATGTGGCAAGGTTTGACGGGTTTCTGCCGCCGTCGGCAGCGGGGCCTTCCAACTTGGCGGAGCCGTCAGAGGCACCGTCGCTGCTGGAGACTGCAAAGCGCAGCCGGTCGGCAGCAGCACCGCGAGGATCGGACCTGTCACGGCATGAAGGAGGAAACGCGGGGCACGGTGGTCAAGCATGCTGAAGGGGGCGGTTGGATCGCTAACTTTTGCCCACGCAGGTGACAGCCGTGGACGATCCGTTAGCGTAATCGAAAATCTTCATTACGCTGTGCTCCGGCATCGCTACCTTACTAATAGGGATGTTTATTGCGTAACAGATGTTCTGGATGACGAGGCACCGAGGCTCGCATGCGGGTGAGCCGGCCAATCGCTAACTAGTCGGGCGGTCTGGAAAGTACGCTGCGACGACTTTCTGTGTTTCATGCAATGGGACGCGTGCTGCCTCTTATTATGAGGAACGGGTCCAATAGCTGGTCTGCGGTCAGGTGTGAAGTTGAATGCTCCCCAGCGTTGAGCCGCTCGAGCAGGTGAAGCCCTACGCCCTTTCCCAATTCTCGAACTGGAAGCCCGATGGTTGTTAGTCCGGGGCCCCACCAGGAGTGCCACGCATGATCGCCAAAGCCGACGACCGACAAATCGTTCGGTACGTCTACTCCCATTTTGGACAGCGCTGAGACGGCATGGGCAGTTATTCTTGATCCACCCAATACGAGAGCGGAGGGCTTCCTCTCGCTAATTAAGTTCGCAACCAAGGTGTCTACTTCCTTCGCGTCAGGCGTCGTCGTAAACATTAGAGAATTGTCGGGTGCCAAGCCAAAGTCAGCATATGCCCGTCGATAACCAGCCAGGCGACCCTGGCCCGTAGTGAGGTGCGGACTACTTCCGAGGTACGCAATGTGTCGGTGCCCCAACGACAATAGATGGGTGACCGCAATTCTTATGCCGTCAAAGTCGTTGAAGCACAGGCGACTTCCTGGGATGGAATCGATCCTTCGGATTGCCTGAACGACCGGTTGGTGGCGCAGGAGTGCCAGCGATTCCGGTAGCGGGTTGGCTGTGGGAACGATCACCACCCCCGCTACTTTTGCCCCTACCAAGGCGCGCAGCTGGGCGCGCTCACGCTCAGGGTCGTCCTGAGACAAAGCCAGTACGAGCTGAAGTCCCTGTTGATTGCAGCAGTCTGCCACCTCCTGCGCGATGGTGATTAAGTCATTGTCTTCCACGTTGGGTACGACGAACCCTACGAGACGACTCTTATTCGTTCTCATCGCTTGGGCGTTGGAGTTGGGCACGTAGCCCAACTCCAACGCCACTCTCTTAATCCGCTCGCGCATTTCCGTGCTTATGCGGGGATTGTCTTCGAGAGCGCGGGTAACGGTCGAGTGCGCGACTCCGACGATTCGGGCTATGTCCTTAATAGTGATACGCATTCGACGTCCTCCCTATCCCTCCTATCTTAATTGATCAGGTGCACGCCATAGTTTTTTTTCATGTGCAAACGTTTGCGCAAAAACTAGAATGAGACGGGAATCGAAGGGAAGGGGGAAAACGTGTCGACAATAAATATCAGAGGGGTTGAGCTGAGCTACGCAGTCTTCGGGGACCAGGGCAGATGGCTGGCTTTGTCCCCGGGAGGGCGCCGGGGCATGACAGAGCTCATCCCCTTGGCCGAAAGACTTGCCGAGCAGCAACTGAGGGTATTGCTCCACGATAGGCGAAACTGCGGCGGTTCCGAGGTAGAGATCTCCGGGGACGACGCTGAATATGAAATATGGGCTGATGATCTCTACCAGCTTCTCAACGAACTCGAAATCGGCCCGGTAGCCGTGGGGGGGAGTTCGTCGGGAGCGAGGCTCGCGATCTCGTTAGCGTTACGGCATCCCGAGGTTGTCTCCGCATTAGTCTTGTGGCGGCTGACCGGAGGTCGGCATGCGTGTAAGAGACTCGGGGAGAAGTACTACAGAAAATATATAGATCTTGCCCGGACCGGGGGCATGATTGCCGTGTGCGAAAGCGAAGATTTTGCCGAAACCATTGCGTCTCGGCCATTAAATCGCTCCAAGCTCCTTGGCATGCCGGTTGGGCGGTTCATCGAGATTATGGAGAAGTGGGCAGCGTATTTCGATGCGGCAATCGACCATCCGCTGATTGGAGCCACCGATAGCGAGCTCAAACGGCTTCGAATGCCAGCGCTCATAGTGCCGGGAAATGACGAAACCCATCCTAGATGGGTGGGGGAAAAAGTCGCCGGCCTTCTCCCTTGTGCCACGTTAAGGACTTTGTCTCTCCCGGACCGAAGCGTGGATGTCAGCCCCGAGGAGGAGTGGCAAGAGCAAGAGGCAGAGATCGCGCGACTTATCACCACCTTTCTCAGGAGTGGAGAGGGCAATAACAGTCATACAAAGTGAGGAGATTCGAATGCATCACACTTATAGACGGGTGGTCACAGGCCACGATGTGGATGGCCGCGCGGTAGTCATGATCGACGAGTTAAAGCACGAAATCCCGGACAGACGACCAGGAGTCGGGGCGCAAGTGATTTGGTCGACGGTCGGGTTCCCCGTCGACAACGAAGAGAGCGGAGACCTCGCGTTGCGAGAAGTGGCCACGAGTGAAACCAATGGAACGATCTTTAGATTGGTTTCGTATGCGCCGGGAGCCGCACCGCGGAATCATCGAACCGAGAGTATCGACTATGCGGTCGTATTGTCGGGAGAAATTGACATGGAACTGGACGGCGTCACGGTCCATTTATCAGCAGGGGATTTACTTGTTCAAAGGGGGACGATTCATAACTGGGTCAATCGCGGAAAAGAAAATTGCGTGATCGCTTTCGTGCTAATCGGGGCGAAGCCGGTAAACGCTGGTGGAAAATCATTGACCGCGATCGGTTGAAAGCTATGGGGGAGAGGGGCAATGAACATAAAAAATATTCGTACGGCATTGGCATTCGTGGCAGTCGTGATCGGTTTCCCCGGTTTGGTTAATGCAAACCCGTATCCCGAACGGCCAGTTCGAATCGTCGTTCCTTTTGGCACCGGGGCACCGGATACTGTGGCCCGCATGGTGGCACAGCAGCTCAGCGTCCAGATGAAGCAACCGTTCGTGGTAGAAAATCGACCTGGCGCTAACGGAATCGTTGGAAGTGAGGCGGTCGCGAGAGCGGTCCCCGACGGTTATACGCTCATGGTCATTTCAGCGGCGTTTACCATTAATCCGAGCGTCTATAAGAAGCTGCCGTTCGACACGAAGCGCGATTTCGTCCCGGTTAGCCAACTTTTTTCGACCGAAGCCCTCATCCTAGCTGTGCGGTCTACTTTACCGGTCAATAGTGTGGCCGAGCTGATTAAGCTGGCCAAACAACCCGACAGCCGCTTGTCATATGGTACGCCTGGCGTGGGAAATTCTTTGCACTTGGTGGGAGAGCTGTTCAACCAGCGGGCAGGCACGAACATCGTCGCTGTGCCGTACAAAGGATTGGGACCGGCGATGAACGATTTGATTAGCGGTCAGATCGATGTAATGTTCTTGACGCCTCCTCTCGCGGTACCGCATATACGCGCAGGCAAACTCAAAGCGCTGGCTTACACTCATCCGACCCGGGCTTCCTTCTTGCCCGACGTTCCTACCATGGCCGAGTCCGGATTGTCTGGGATGGAATACAACGGCGGTTGGTATGGGTTGGTTGCTCCTGCCGGTACACCGAAAGAGGTCATCGAGCGCTTGAACAAAGAGATAAGTACAGCACTGGCAAACCCGGCTATTGTTCACCAGGCCGAGAAGCTGAACATGACTCCGGTAGGCAGCACCGCCGTGGAGTTTGGGGCATTCATGAAAAGCCAGTTCGGCAAGTTCGAAGAGATTGCAAGGAAGGCCAATATTCAGGTCGATTAACGACGGTGGGGCGAGACACCGCAACGCCCTCCTGAAACAAAAAACCGGACCGTTGCCGGTCCGGTGCTGCAAGGCGCCCAGGGGGTTCCAGGCGCCGTTGCGGGGTGCGTCAGGTGCGACGCTTTAGAACATGTGGCGCAGGCCTACGCCGAATTGGCGCGTCGTCCGGTCATTCGCGGCGGAGGTGCCGTAGTTGCCGACGTTGTCCACGTTGCTAAAGAACGCGTAAGCGTTGGTGCGACGCGACAAGGGGTAGGTGTAGCCGACGCTAAAGCCTTCGATGTCCCAGTCTTTGGCTTTCTGGTACGAACCGAACAGCGAGCCGGGTCCGACGGGAGCCGAGGCGCCGACCATGTACGAGAGGGTCTTCTCCGCCAGGACGCCGTTCCAGCCCGGGACGTCGCCCACGTTGACGGCGACCTTGCGCTGGTCGGCGACCGCAGCGTGCAGCTTGACGACGCCGAAGTCGTAGGTGCCGCCCAGCTGGGTCGAGCGCCCGACGCCGCCGCCGGTAGCCGGTTCGACCTGGTCATAGGTCAGGGCGACTTCGACCGGGCCGTTGGCGTAGCGCAGGCCCGAGGTGATGGCGCGGTTGTTGGTGCCGGCGACCGGGGTTTCGCTGGACGAGCGGTTGAAGCTGTATCCGACCGCAGCCTGGAAGCCGTTCCAGGTCGGCGTGAAGTACATCACGCTATTGCTGTTGCGGACTTGGTTGGCTGCGATGAAGGTCGAGCCCATGCCCGCTTGGCGGAAGGTCGTGCCGAAGGGGTCGATGTTGGTGAAGAATTGCGACCCGAGGATGAATTGGCGGCCGAAGCGGATTTCACCCAAGGTGGCGGACGACAGTCCTACCCACGATTGGCGGTTGAACAGGCCGGATTGGCTGGTGGTGCCGTCGTCGGCGTTGATGCCGGCTTCCAGCAGGAAATTGGCTTTCAGCCCGTTGCCGAGGTCTTCCGAGCCGCGCAGGCCAAAGCGCGAATCGCTTTGCAGCCCGCTGTCGAGGGCGTTACGGGCTTTCAGTCCTTCCGTCTTGGTGTACAGATAGCCCATGTCCATGACGCCATACAGGGTGACGGAGCTTTGAGCGTGCGCAGCGCTCGTCATTCCAGCCGTGCCAGCCAGGATGGCGGCAGTGATCAACGTTTTTTTCATTGATACATCTCCAAGAATGAGCTGGCGTCCGCAGCAAGCGGTTGGGTGCGAAGGCGCGGATGGAATGCGCGGGTCCATCGTCGGGTCCCGCTGGCTGCGGGGAAGCCAGTGCTTCCCGGTGGGAAGGTGACCCTATTGCAGCAGAAACTAGGGTTAACACCAATAGTTTGCCCAGGTTAATACTCGGGTTTTTACTAATTCTTACCTGAATTGTTGCTTTTATGCAAAAGTCCCGGCTCCCAAGTGAGTGAGGCGGGACTTTGACGCGGAAACGAGGGCAATGACCCCCGGGCCTGGCATGGCCTAGAACTTATGCTGCAGGCCGAGGGCGAATTCACGCTTGTCGCCCGTCGCCGTGGAGCCCGGGCGGGCAACGACATCGTTGTACTGGTTCAGGAGGGCGTATAGCGTGGTGCGCTTGGAGACCTGATAGTTGTAGCCGAGCGCATACCCGTCGATTGCCGTGTCCCGGCGGCCGTTGTTGACGTTGGCGTGGTCGTTGCGCTGGTACGCGGCAAAGAGTTTGTGCGCGCCGAAGGGGACGGTTACGCCGACCAGGTAGGAGTTCTCTTTCTTGGCTGCTGAGAGGAAGCCGGAGTTCTGCAGGCGTCCATAGCCGGCATGGAGTTTGGCTGGACCGAAGTCGTAGGTGGCGCCGACCTGGAGGTTCTTGATGTCCGCGCCGGCGGCACCGGCCCCCGGAGGCTGGTCGGCAGCGTTCTTTTGTTCATAGGTCAGCACGGCGAGCAAGGGTCCGCTCTGGTAGCGCATGCCCAGCGAGTAGACCGGATTGTCGGCGTCGTTGCCTGCGGTTTCGGCGCCCGATGCGTGGAAGCTGTACCCCGCTCCGAACTGAAATCCGCCGAAGGAGGGTGAAAGATAGAAGGCGCTGTTGCTGACGCGGTCGTCGATGCCACCGACGTTGAAAATGGTTTTGCTCTGGGCCTGGGAATAGGCATTGCCGAAGGGGTTGATTGCGCCGCGGAACCAGTTGAAGCCCAGCGTCTCCTGGCGGCCCAAGCGGATTTCGCCGAAGCTGCCCGACAGGCCCGCCCAGGCCGCCCGGTCAAAGAGTTGGCCGGATGCACTTTGGATGCCGGTGTCGGCCTTGAAGCCGCTTTCCAGCTGGAAGTTGGTTTTCAGTCCGTTGCCGAGATCTTCCACGCCACGTAGGCCAAAGCGAGAACTGCCGGCTACGCCGCTTTCCAAGCCGTTGGTGGAGGATTGCCCGTCTTGCTTGCTGTGCATGAACCCCATGTCGACGATGCCGTACAGGGTGACGCTCTGGGCATGAGCGGTGCCGGTGAAGGCAGCCAGCGCCGCAGCTGCGAAGAGTGGGTATTTCAATTGCGTACTCCAAAGGGGAAGGGGAATGGGCACGCAAGAGTGCTTGGTGCCCGGGCGAGAGGATGCCGGTCCAAGATGAGAGGAAAATGACAGCGCCGGCCCGGCGTTGCAGCCGCGCAATGGGCGGATTGCCTATACTTGAAGGCTGTCCTGAGTCGTTGTCCGGTTCCGTGCCGGATCGGAGGTTGTATGTCGGAAACGGTGTCCTTTCGTCGCGCTTCGTTGCTGGACCGGGTGCTCTCCGAGGCTGACCGCGCACTGCGCGTGCTTGCCGGCTCGGTCTCGGCGCGGCGCCCCAATCCTGCGGGGCCAGCGCCCGTAGCCGAAGAGGGCGCGGGGGAGGGCGGGCTGACCGAAGGTGAACGCCGGCATGCCGCAGGCTTGATGCGAGTCAATCACGTGGGGGAGATCTGTGCCCAGGCCTTGTATCGCGGCCAGGCGCTGGTGGCCGACAAGCCCGGTACGCGGGAGGTGTTCTTGAGGGCGGCGACGGAGGAAACGGATCACCTCGCCTGGCTCGACGAGCGCCTCAAGGAACTGCGCTCGCGCCCCAGCCTGCTGAATCCCTTGTGGTACGCCGGCGCTTTCGGCTTGGGCGTCCTGGCCGGCAAGGCTGGTGACGCGTGGAATTTGGGCTTCATGGCCGAAACCGAAAGGCAGGTGGAGCGCCACCTGGACGGTCACCTGGGAACATTGCCCGCCAATGATGTGCGCTCGCGCGCCATCGTCGAGCAGATGGCCGAAGATGAGCGGCAACATCGCGTGACGGCGGAGCAGCATGGCGGGAAGTCGCTTCCGGCGCCGGTGCGCGCTGCCATGCGGTGTGGCGCCAAGGTCATGACGTCCACCGCCTATTACATTTGAGGTGGTCAGGCGGCCTCGACGATCTCCACTGACCAACTGAGCTCGGCCGTTTTTTCCAGCATCGCCGATGCCGAGCAGTACTTTTCATGGGAAAGCTTCACCGCCCGTTCCACCGCCGCCGGCGGGAGATTCTTGCCGGTCACGGTGAAAGCGAAATGAATCTTGGTGAAGACTTTGGGGTCGGTTTCCGCGCGTTCGGCCTGTAATTTGACGGTGCAGCCCTGCACGGCGTGGCGGCCCCGCTTGAGGATGAGCACCACGTCGTAGGCCGTGCAGCCCCCGGTGCCGGCGAGGACGAGCTCCATGGGGCGCGGCGCCAGGTTATTGCCGCCCCCTTCAGGTGCGCCATCCATGACGGCCACGTGGCCGCTGCCGGTTTGGGCAGTGAAGAGCATGCCTTGGGGGCCGCCCCAGCTTACGGTGCATTCCATCTCGTTCCTCGTGCTGCGAAAGTGTCCAATCCCGCGATGATAGCGGGAAGCCAGGGAGGGCATGTACCCGGCTTTGCGATGCTGCGATCGCAAAAGAACAGCCCGGAAATACGGTCGAGCTTGCCGCAGCGGGCGAGCCCAGCTGCTTCCTGGCCGAATTCGGGACTAGGGGCGGCGAATGGTAGAAGGCAAGTGCTTGATTCATATGAATATTTTTTTCTGGCCGAGCATCCGTTTTTGTACCTAAGCAACAACCCTTAGAGTTCTTGCGACGCACAAAAGAAGATTGCTATAATTCACTTAACGGATGCCGCTTTGTATGCCGACACGGCCTCGGGCCCCTCGGCATCGTCGGATAGCACCGCAAAGCGCATCTACCGGTGTCTCCTCCACCCTCCTCCTTTGGTGGATTTGCCCGAAGCCTACAAGGCTTCGGGCTTTTTTTTGCCCATTTCCTGGCAGGTCGCCAGCGTGAGGCGTCCGGCGCGCCAGCGTCTTCGCGTGCCAGGCGGCGCACACCCACCCAAGTGGCATCGGCCCACCATGGGCCTGGGGATATGTGTTTCGCCGTTCCCCGGGGGAGGCGACGTCGCGTTCGCATGTTGCTATGCGTCAAATCGGGCGATAAACCCGCTTTAGTTCTTGAGAAACTCGCCGGGCGGTTGGCTGGTTTGCGGGCCTAGGTGTCTCTTTCAAGCAACGAAACGGAGGTAACTTACTGATCGGTAATGAATTTTGTCTGTTGAAATTCATCACCACATTGTGGTGTTTTTCGGCAAAAAGTTCTTGCAACGCACAAAACGCCTGTCTATAATTCACTCAACGGATGTCGCTTTGTATGTCGACACGGCCCCGGGCCCCTCGGCATCGTCGGATAGCACCGCAAAGCGCATCTACTGGTGTCTCCTCCACCCTCCTCCTTTGGTGGATTTGCCCGAAGCCTACAGGCTTCGGGCTTTTTTTTGCCTCGGCGGCCTGGCCGGGCGGCCTATTGCAGCCATCGGCCGGACGGCGCTAGCGCATCATCGTTCCGCCTCCGGAGGGGCTGCCCATCCCCCCGGCGCTTCCTCCCTGCATGAGTTCCCCATAGCGCTGCATCAGCGCGGGGTCTTGTTGGATGGCGGCATTGATGGAGTTGAATTCCTGGACGGTCAGGCCTTCGCTCCAAATAGCCTGGGCCTTGCGGCCGTTGGATTCGTCGAAGGTGGCCAGGGTGGCCTGCCCAGATGCGGCGCTCATGCCCGAACTCGCACCGGAAGTCGCGGCACCTCCGGATGCCTGGGGCGAGATGGCATTCACTTTTTTCGCTGCATTGGCGAAGCGCTGCAGTTGATCGGGCGTGACCGACTGGGGAGTGGCGCTCGCCTGCGGGCTGGGGGCGACGTCGCGTTGAGGGGTGCCGCATGCAGCCAGGCCGGCGGCCAGGGCGGCGGCGCTCACTATCGACTTAATGGTGGCGTTCATGGTGATGATCTCCCTATTTAGGCGTAATGCCAGGACGGCTTAGTGTCTCTCACCACCGCTATTCGAGTTTTTTCTTATGTGTTCATGTTTATCAAAGCTTGAGGCGGGCGCCCGGTGGTGGGCGTTTCGGCGGCGGGAGCCAGGAATTTGGTTACAGCTGCGCGGTCGGGTGGAGGCGAGCGCCCAGCCGGCGTCAGCCAGCATGTCGCAGGAAGCCTTTGACTGGCTCGCGGGTTTCGGGCTAACATAGCAGGCTGACCCTTTCACACGGGCAAGTGACAATGCTTAGGTGAAGGGCAGAACGCTGCCAGGAGAGCGCGTACTAGGAAGCATCCGATGGCGATTGATGCCCAATCGGTCGGTGCGCATGGCATTTCCGGCATTTGCAAATTTTGCGCCGTCAGCTTTTTTGCGGCGCGCCGTCACAGAGATCCCTCATGAAGACCTTCGTTGCGAAACCGCAAGAAGTGACGCGTGACTGGTACGTGATTGACGCCAAGGGCAAAGTCCTAGGTCGTGTGGCCAGCGAAGTCGCACGCCGTTTGCGCGGTAAACACAAGCCTGAATTCACGCCTCACGTCGATACCGGCGATTACATCGTCATCATCAATGCCGCCGACATCGTCGTCACCGGCAACAAGGCGCAGGACAAGCGCTACTACCGTCACTCGGGCTATCCCGGCGGTATCACCGAAACCACGTTCCTGAAGATGCAGCAGCGTTTTCCTGGTCGTGCGCTCCAGAAGGCCGTCAAGGGCATGCTGCCCAAGGGTCCGCTGGGCTACGCCATGATCAAGAAGCTGAAGGTGTATGCGGGACCGGAACATCCCCACACCGCTCAGCAGCCCAAGCTGCTGGAAATCTGAGGAGCCGCGCATGATCGGTAACTGGAATTACGGAACCGGCCGCCGCAAGACTTCGGTGGCCCGTGTGTTCCTGAAAAAAGGCTCGGGCAAGATCATCGTCAACGGCAAGCCCGTGGACGAGTACTTCGCGCGCGAAACGGGTCGCATGATCGTTCGCCAGCCGCTGGAACTGACCGGCCATCTGGAGTCCTTCGACTTTCACATCAACGTCCACGGCGGCGGTGTGAACGGACAAGCCGGCGCCGTGCGCCATGGCATTACCCGCGCGTTGATCGACTATGATCCGACGCTCAAGCCTGCACTGTCGCAAGCTGGCTTCGTCACCCGCGATGCCCGCGAAGTCGAACGCAAGAAGGTCGGTCTGCACAAGGCGCGTCGTCGCAAGCAGTTCAGCAAGCGCTGATCGGCTTCGATCTTCCTCGTCCCCGGTTGCCCCGGGGAAGGGCAAAAAAGGCCGCAGCGATGCGGCCTTTTTTTCGTCCCCGCTTTCCATTTTCGGTCGGAGTTCGCCTGACCGGCGGCGCCGAGCGGGGGTAACATCAACGGGTTATATTTTCGAACGGACAATTTTTCCCTGGCCGGGCGGCCGGAAGCGGCGCGTGTCACCGCCTACCGGTCGATACGCACCGCACCAGGGAGGAGATTCTGATGAGCAAGACAGAGGCGGGTTCCGCCAAGATCAAGATAGGCATCGTCGGCGGCACGGGCTATACGGGCGTGGAACTCCTGCGCCTCCTGTCGCAGCATCCGAACGCGGAGCTGGTCGCCATCACCTCCCGCAAGGAAGACGGCATGCCCGTGGCCGACATGTTCTCTAACCTCCGCGGCAAGGTGGATTTGGCGTTTTCGTCGCCGGACAAGGCGCCGCTCGCGGACTGCGACGTGGTGTTCTTCGCCACGCCCCACGGCGTGGCCATGGCGCAGGCTCGAGAGTTGCTCGCCGCGGGCGCCAAGATCATCGACCTGGCAGCGGATTTTCGCCTTCAGGACACCGCTGCGTTCGAGAAGTGGTATCGCATGCCGCATGCTTGCCCGGACGTGCTGCGCGAGTCGGTGTACGGCCTGCCCGAGCTCAACCGCGAGAAGATCCGCGGCGCACGCGTGGTCGGCAACCCCGGGTGCTATCCCACCACCGTGCTTCTCGGACTGGCGCCCCTGCTCGAAGGCAAGGCCGGCTCGTCGTCGCCGCTCATTGACGCCAGCACGCTGATTGCCGATTGCAAGTCCGGCGTCACGGGCGCGGGCCGCAAGGCGGAGCTGCACATCCTGTTTTCGGAAGCGAGCGACAATTTCAAGGCGTACGGCGTGTCGGGCCACCGGCATCATCCGGAGATCGTGGAGCACCTGCAGGCGCTGCATGGCGGGCCCGTGGGCCTGACCTTCGTGCCGCACCTCACGCCCATGGTGCGCGGCATGCATTCGACGCTCTACGCCCGCATCGACCCCAAGGCGCGAGAGGTCGACTTCCAGAAACTGTACGAAGAGCGCTACGCCAATGAGCCCTTCGTCGACGTCATGCCTGCCGGCAGCACCCCGGAAACCCGCTCCGTGCGGGCCTCCAACATGATCCGCATCGCCGTGCACCGGCCTGGCAACGGCGACCAGCTCGTCATCCTCGTGGCGCAGGACAACTTGGTCAAGGGGGCGTCCGGCCAGGCCGTGCAGAACATGAACATCATGTTCGGGTTGCCCGAGGATGCGGGCCTCGGGCATGTCGCCGTGCTGCCTTGATGAAGCGCCGGCCAATTTTTCCCGCCCTCGTGCCGCGTCGGCTGCGGCGCGACACGACCTCCGATGTGACGCGGCTGGCCCGCGGCTCGCCGGGGCGCCTGGCGGGATTGTTGTTGCTCCTCGCCCTCGGCGCGGCGTTGGGTACCAGCCTGTACGAGTCGGCCCGGCGACTCATCGGCGGCGCCCCGCCAGTGTCGGCGTCGGAGGTGGCCCAACTGCGTGCGGAGAACCAGCGGCTGATCGCGGACAACGAGCGCCTGCAGGGCAGCTTGGCCGCAGCGGAGAGCCGCCTGGCGATTGAGCGGGCGGCCAAGGACCAACTGGCGGCCGATTTGAGGGCGGCGCACAAGGAAATGGGGGACTTGCGCAATGACCTGGCCTTTTTCGACCAGCTCATCCCCATGGACCCCCGCCAAGCCCAAGTCAGTATCCGGTCGGCCGAGCTCGAACGCCAAGGCGACGGACTGCGTTACCGCGTCTTGTTGATGCGCGCGGGCAGGCCGTCCGGCGAATTCAAGGGGCGGTTGCAGTTCTCCGCATCGGGCACGCGTGGCGGCGTGGAGACGACCATGGACCTGCGGCCCTTCGTGATGACGGACGACGGGGAGGCGGGCGAGGCCGCGTCTCCCAGGCCGGATCCTCTCGCGCTGCGGTTCCGCCAGTACCAGAGGGCCGAAGGGACGCTCGAAGTGCCCGACGGCTTCGAGGTGCGCAGCGTCACGGTGCGCGTGGTCGAGGGCGGCGTGGTACGCTCGCAAAGCACGGTCAAATTGCCGGCATGACGTGCAGGCCGAGGCCTTGAACGTTTGCGGATTACCGCCATCTAACCCCTAGAGCCTGCCGGCTCCGCCCGCGAGTATCCCTGTCACCGCCAGGGTTGAAATCGAGCGCCAACGGCGGTTGAATTACCTATTAACCCAAGATCTACAGTCAATCGGCGCATACGCGGTGCCAGGCCACCAGCCGGCGCGTATGCAAGGAGCAGTCATGAACGCAGCAGTCGAACAAGCCACCCTCGAAGCCCCTCCCACCCCGCTCGTGTTTACCGATGCGGCGGCCGCCAAGGTCAAGGAGCTGATCGACGAGGAGGGCAATCCAGCGCTCAAGTTGCGCGTTTTCGTACAGGGCGGCGGCTGTTCCGGCTTCCAGTACGGGTTCACCTTCGACGAAGAAGTGAACGAGGACGACACCCAACTGGAGAAGAACGGCGTACAGCTGTTGATCGACGCCATGAGCTACCAGTACCTGGTGGGCGCGGAAATCGACTACAAGGAAGGCCTGGAAGGCGCCCAGTTCGTCATCAAGAACCCGAACGCCACCGCCACGTGCGGCTGCGGCTCGTCGTTCTCGGTCTAAACGCCGAACCGTCGTCTTTTCTTTACTCCGAGCGCCCTCGCGCAAGCCAGGGCGCTTTTCGTTTGTCCACGGCCGTCGGCCGGCATTCGTTTCATGGCTCTCATCGCACTGACCGACATCGAACTGGCATATGGCCACGTTCCCCTGCTCCACCAGGCCAACTTCTCCGTCGAGGCTGGCGAGCGGGTGGGATTGATCGGCCGCAACGGTACCGGCAAGTCGTCCCTGCTCAAATTGCTCGACGGGCGCATCCAGCCCGACGATGGACTGATCTCGCGCCAGGACGGCCTGAAAATCGCCACCGTGGAGCAGGAGCCCATCTTCGATGAGTCGGGCACGGTGTTCGACGCGGTCAGCGAAGGGTTGGCCAAGGGGCGCGACCTGTTGCGCGCCTACCAGCGGTTGACCCACGAGCTGGCGGAGAACCCGGCAGGACCCCGGCACGACGCCCTGATGGCCCGCTTGCAAGGCCTTCAGGCGGAGCTGGAGGCGCACGACGGCTGGACTGTGCAGGCTAGGGTAGAGGCTACCCTAGCCAAGCTGAACCTGCCGGCCGATGCACCGGTGGCAGGGCTATCGGGCGGCACGCGCAAGCGGGTCGCTCTGGCGCGCGCATTACTCGGCGATCCCGATCTCCTGTTGTTGGACGAACCGACGAACCATCTCGATTTCGAAGCCATCGCGTGGCTCGAAGAGCTGCTCAAGGCGTTCCCCGGCAGCGTGGTCTTCATTACCCACGATCGCCGCTTCCTGGACGCGGTGGCCACGCGCATCGTAGAACTGGACCGCGGCGCATTGACGAGTTTTCCGGGATCGTTCTCCGCTTACCAGGCGCGCAAGGCGGAGATGCTGGAGGCCGAGCGCCTCGAGCACGCGCGTTTCGACAAGCTGCTCGCGCAGGAGGAGGCGTGGATACGCAAGGGGGTCGAAGCGCGCCGCACGCGCAGCGTCGGACGCGTCAAGCGGCTGGAGCAGCTGCGCCTGCAGCGCGCCGAACGCCGCGAGCGAATGGGCAAGGTCACGATAGATGTGGCCGAGGGGCAGCGTTCGGGCAAGCTGGTCGCTGAGTTGACGAATGTCTCGAAATCCTTTGGCGAAAAGACCGTGATCCGCTCGTTCTCGACCACCGTACTCCGGGGCGACCGCATCGGCATCATCGGCCCCAACGGCGCGGGCAAGACCACGCTGCTCAAATTGATCCTGGGCGAGCTGGCCCCCGACTCCGGCACGGTGCGGCAGGGGACCAACCTGGCCGTGGCCTACTTTGACCAAATGCGCAGCCAATTGGACGACGACATGGCCTTGGCCGACGTCATCAGCCCTGGCAGCGAATGGATCGAGATCAGCGGCCAGCGCAAGCACGTGATGAGCTATTTGGGAGACTTCCTGTTTCCGCCCGAGCGAGCCCGTTCGCCCGTCAAGAGCCTCTCCGGCGGCGAACGGGCTCGCCTGCTGCTGGCGCGATTGTTCGCCCGCCCTGCAAACGTCCTGGTGCTCGACGAGCCGACCAACGACCTGGACATCGAAACCTTGGAACTGCTCGAAGAGCTGCTCCAGGACTACCCGGGCACGGTGTTTCTCGTGAGCCACGACCGCATGTTCCTCGACAACGTCGTGACGCAGACCATCGCCTACGAGGGAAATGCGCAATGGCGCGACTACGTCGGGGGCTACGAGGATTGGGCCGCGCAGCGTGCGCGGGCGCAGGAGGCGCAGTTGCGCGCGGGCGCAGCCAAGTCGCGCGAACCGGCCAAGGGAAAAAAGGAAGCGCCAGGCGAGGCCGCGGCGGGAAATGCCGGCGGTGCGGCGGCGCCGGCCAAGCCTGCCGGCCGATCTCGCCTCAGCTCCTGGGAAGCGAGGGAGCTCGAAGGGCTGCCCGACGTCATTGCCGCGCTCGAGGCTGAACAACAGAAGCTTACTGATCGTCTCGCCGATGGCCGCATCTATCGCGACAACCCGGAAGAGGCGATCGCCGTCCAGCAGCGCATCGCCGAAATCGAAGAAGAATTGATGGCCAAGCTGGAGCGTTGGGAGCTGCTGGAAAGCAAGCGTAGTTGACCGCGGTGTGGCACAGCAACTGCCGGGGCCCGTGCCACGGCGGACGGTGCTCAGGCGGGGTAGTAAGCGCCTAATACCCGGGGGCCGGCGGCCCCCGTCACGGCCGGAAGATTGCCGGCCAGGCCTTCCACGTGCCGGTATGCGAGCCAGGCGAAGGCCAGCGCTTCCATTTGCTGGGCCGGCACGTTCGCATCGTCCGTGGGGGCGACCGGGCAGGGAAGCGCCGCCGCCAGCGCACGCATCAATCCCACGTTGCGGGCGCCGCCACCGCATACCCATACCTTCTCGCAGCCGGGCTGTTGCCTGCGGATTTCCCGGGCGACCGTTTCGACCGTCAATGACTGGAGGGTGGCTTGCACGTCGGCAGCCAGCAGCGGGCCATGCGCCGCCTGCCAGGCATCCAGGCGGCTGTCCAGCCAAGCCTCGTTGAACAGGTCCCGGCCGGTCGACTTGGGAGGCGGAGCGGCCAGCCACGGTTCGGAGGCGATGAGCTCCGACAGCAAGGCGGGTTGGGGGGTGCCGGAGGCGGCGAACCGCCCGTCGCGGTCGTACGGCTGTCCGGTATGGCGCGCGCACCACGCATCCAGCAGCAGGTTGGCCGGCCCGGTGTCGTAACCGACGACGCCGTCGGGCGACAGGAAGGTCACGTTGGCGATGCCCCCCAGGTTGAGGACGGCTTGAGGCGTTGCGGTGCCGAACACTGCCGCGTGGAAGGCGGGGGCGAGCGGCGCGCCTTGGCCCCCGGCGGCCAGGTCGCGGCTGCGCAGGTCGGCGACGACAGCGATGCCCGTCAATTCGGCAAGCCGGGCGGGAGCGTTCAATTGCACGGTATAGCCCGCGTCAGGCCGGTGCCGCACGGTCTGGCCGTGGGCGCCGATGGCGCGTATCTGGGCTGCCGCCAGGCCGGTCTGGGCAAGGAGTTCTGCCACCACCTTGGCGTAGAGTTCCGCCAGTTCGAGGGCCGCCAGGGACATGCGGTGGACTTCGTCGAAGCCCGGCCGGTTGAGCGCCAGCAGGCTCGCCCTCAGTTCGGCGGGCATGCCGACGTCCGCATGCCCGAGGATGCGGGGCGCGGTGCCGGAAAAGTCCGCCGCCACGCCGTCCACGCCATCCAGACTGGTGCCCGACATCAGTCCGATGTAGAGGCCCGTCCGGGGCATGGCTGCTACTGGCTCGCGAGCGCGACGTCGTCGGAAGGCGCGTCGTCGTTCGCCAGTCGGGCCAGGAGCTCCATCTGGTGGCGCAGCGGTTCGGTGTGCTTCTTGAACAGCGCGAGGCCGCGGGCGTTGAGGTCCGGCGCCGGGGGCAGGGCGACGGTGAGCGGATCCACCGGCTTGCCGGCGATGCGGAACTCATAGTGCAGGTGGGGGCCGGTGGCCCAGCCGGTCGAGCCCACGCGCCCGATGAATTGGCCCTGCGAGACGCGCGAACCCTTGGTGAGGCCAGGAGCGAAGGAGCTCATGTGCGCGTAAAGCGTGGAATATTGGCCGTGGTGGCGGATGATCACGACGTTGCCGTAGCCGTTTTGGCGGCCGATGAACTCGATCGTGCCATCTGCGGTGCTGCGGATGGGCGTGCCGTGCGGCGCGCCATAATCCACGCCCTTGTGCTCGCGCCAGGTCTTGAAGATGGGATGCAGGCGGCGGGAGAAGCCGGACGTGACGCGGGTGAACTCCATGGGCGAGCGCAGGAACGCCTTGCGCAGGCTCTTGCCCTCGAACGTGTAGTAGCCGCCTTCCGTGCCGGGCTGCTGGTCGAACCACACGGCCTGGTGGGCCGTTCCTTTGTTGACGAATTCGAGCGCGAGCACCCGGCCGGCCTGCACGTAGTTGCCTTGGTGGGTATAAACCTCGTAGACCACGTTGAAATAGTCGCCGCGCCGCAGGTCGCGATGGAAATCGATCTCGCCCGAAAGAATCTCGGCAATTTGGGTGGCGACGCTGTCGGGGATGTTGGCGGCGTCGGTGGCGCCGAACAGCGAGCTGTGGATCTGGCCGTGGGCGACCCGGGTCTGGCGCTCCGTGTCGAGTTGAACTTCCTTCGCGGAGATGCCTTCCGCCGTGCGTTCGATCTGCAGCAGGCGCGAAACCACCTTGCCATTGACTTCGGCGCCCGGGGTGTGGACATAGCGCAGCCAGCGGACTTCGCCCTGCGCGTTGGTCGATGCCTGGACGATGCGGCCGGGATAGAGCTGGTAGAGGCTGCGGGCGTCAGGCGACTTGCGTACGAAGGCCTCGAACTCGGGATCGTCCACGCCCAGCCGGTTCAGGAGGGATGCGACGGAGTCGCCCCGCTGCACGCGCTCTTCGCGGATGAAATCGGGGGCTTCGGCTTCCTGTTGGGTGACTTGCTCGGCGAGGTCCGGCAATTCCAGCGACTCGACTATCCGGGATGTCGGTAGCAGGGCCGCGTCCGGCGCCAGGGGCGCCACGCCGATCGCGCCGGCAGTCACGAACAGCCCGGCGGCACCGACGCCGATGACGATGCGGCGCTTGAGCGGAGACGAGGTGAGGGTGTAGGTGGCGGGATGGGAGGTGATGCGGGAGAGTACTTGGTGCACCGCTGCGGCAATGCGCTTGAGCATCGCCCCGGCGATGCCGGAAAACTTACGATTCATGCGTCCTGGCCCCTGGGGTCGGTTGGGCTAGAATTGCTCCAGGGCACGGCCCCGAAGCGCGGCGTGTTCCAGCCCTGATTCGTTGTACTGCCGCAACGCGATAAGCGCGGCACGAAGAAAACCCTCAGTTCGATACGCGCGAACCGCAACTCTCTTTGTAACAACGGGATGGGCCGGAGATTGGCCGAGTATATAGAAAGTCCCGCGGCCCTGCCAATACGATTATTTACAATCTACATACTTTTCCGAACAGTTCCCGCCATGGCTGAAACGAAATCGAGCGACCCGTCCGTATCTCTCCCCAGTGCGCCGGAGTCGAGGCAGACATATCCGGTTACACCCGAGGTCGAGCGGGATCTCGCCATCGTCAAGCGTGGCTGTGATGAACTGCTGGTGGAAGCAGAGTTCGCGCAAAAGCTGGCGCGCAGCCGCGCAACGGGTGTTCCGCTGCGCATCAAGCTGGGCCTGGATCCGACGGCACCCGACATCCACCTCGGCCATACGGTGGTGCTGAACAAGATGCGCCAGTTGCAGGAGCTCGGCCATACCGTCATCTTCCTGATCGGCGATTTCACGTCCATGATCGGGGACCCGAGCGGGCGCAATGCCACCCGCCCGCCGCTCACGCGCGAGCAGATCGAGGCCAATGCGCAGACCTACTACGCCCAGGCCAGCCTGGTATTGGATCCGGCCCGCACCGAAGTCCGCTATAACTCGGAGTGGTGCGACCCCCTCGGGGCGCGCGGCATGATCCAGCTGGCCTCGCGCTATACCGTCGCCCGCATGCTCGAGCGGGAAGATTTCACCAAGCGCTTCAAGAACGGCGTGCCGATCTCCGTCCACGAGTTTCTCTATCCGCTGATGCAGGGCTACGACTCCGTGGCGCTGCGGGCGGACCTCGAGCTGGGTGGCACGGACCAGAAATTCAACCTCCTGGTGGGGCGCGAGCTGCAGAAAGAATACGGCCAGGAGCCCCAGTGCATCCTGACCATGCCGTTGCTGGAGGGGACGGACGGCGTCGAGAAGATGTCCAAGTCCAAGAACAACTACATCGGCATTTCGGAATCGCCCGAATCCATGTTCGGCAAGCTGATGTCCATTTCGGACACCTTGATGTGGCGTTACTACGAGCTGCTCTCCTTCAAGTCGATGGAGGAGATCGCGCAGTTGAAGCAGGATGCCGAAAACGGCCGCAATCCGCGCGACATCAAGGTCTTGCTGGCGAAGGAGATCGTGACCCGCTTTCACTCCGCGACGGCGGCCGACCAGGCACTGGCGGATTTCGAGGCACGCTTCAAGCAAAAAGCCATTCCCGACCAAATGCCGGAGGTGACGGTGGCGGGTGCTCCGCTCGGCATTCTGCAGCTATTGCGCGAGTCCGGCCTGTGCGCGTCGGCTTCCGAGGCGCAGCGCAACATCGAACAGGGTGGGGTGCGCGTCGATTCCGTCAAGATCGAGAACAAAGGCCTCAAACTGGAAGCCGGCACCTACGTCGTGCAAGTGGGTAAGCGGAAATTCGCCCGGGTCACGGTACGATGACGGTACGCCGGCCGCCTTTCGGCGCGGGAAGCCGCGCCGGCAGGCTGCGCCCGGGCCCTAGGCACATCATTGCCGTGGTGAACGATTTTTAGGAGTATCGCGATGAAGCTCTGGAGCAATTCCTTCCTGGATGGCCAACCCATCCCCGCGCGTTATGCCTTCGGCAAGATCGATCCCAAGACGCAGGTGACGCTGTCGGACAACGTCAACCCGCACCTGGCGTGGGACGATGTGCCGCAGGGCACGCAATCGTTCGCGCTCATCTGCCACGACTACGACGTGCCCAGCAAGGGCGACGACGTGAACCAGGCAGGCCGGCAGGTGCCCGCCGATTTGCCGCGCGTGGATTTTTTCCATTGGGTGCTGGTGGACATCCCCGCCTCCAAGACCGAGATCGAAGAGGGCGAGTTCAGCACCGGCGTCACGCCGCGGGGCAAGGCCGGCCCGCATGCGCCGGGCGGTACCCGCCAGGGCATCAATGACTACACCGGGTGGTTCGCGGCCGACCACGACATGAGCGGCGATTACTACGGCTACGACGGACCGTGCCCGCCGTGGAACGATTCCATCGTGCACCACTACGTCTTCACCGTCTACGCGCTGGACGTACCCAAGGTTGACGTGGAGGGCAAGTTCACCGGGGCCGACGTGCGGCGTGCGATCGAAAAACACGTGCTCGCCCACGCGACGCTTACCGGGACCTATACCCTGAATCCCGCGCTGGCTCCGACGCAGATCGCTGCCCATGACTGAGGTTTGGCTGGTCCGCCATGGCGAAACCGAGTGGAACCGGTTGCGTCGCGTCCAGGGCACCCTCGACATCGGCCTGAACGCGCTGGGCCGTGTCCAGGCCGAGAAGGTGGCGTCTCGCTTTCATCCGGAGCGCGACCGGGTGGCGGCGATCTACAGCAGCGACCTCGCCCGGGCGCACGACACCGCCCGGCCAACCGCGGCACGCCTCGGGCTGTCGGTCCGCTTGGATCCGGGGTTGCGTGAGCGTAAATACGGCATTTTCGAAGGGCTCAGCTTTGACGAGCTGGCCGCGCGCCATCCCGAGGCCGCCGTGGCCGTGCGCGAGCGCCACCCCGATTACGAGCTGCAGGGGGGGGAGTCGCTGCGCCAGTTTCACCAGCGCGTGGTGGCGACGCTGGATCGCATCGCCGCCGCGCACGTTGGAGAGCGCATATTGGTATTTACGCACAGCGGCGTGCTGGATACCGCCTATCGGCATGCCCAAGGGCTGTCGCTGCGGGCCGAGCGCCGCCATACGCTGCACAACGTCAGCATCAATCGCCTGGTGATCGATGCAGGCGCGTGGCGGGTGGAAGCTTGGGGCGACGTGGCCCACCTGGAAGGCGGCCAGCAGGACGCGTGGGAAGAACCGGCCGACGCCGCCTAGCGTGGCTTGCCGCGCGGCGCGGCGCTGGGGCGATGCGGAGCCGGGAAGCCCCGGCCCGCGCCATACAGGGGCGTGCGCCGTGGACCTGAAGCAACTCGAATATTTCGTGCGGGTGGCTGAACTGGGCGGATTCACCCGGGCATCCATCGCCCTTCACATCGCCCAGCCGGCACTGAGCCGGCAGGTGCGCCAACTCGAGATCGAGTTGGGCCAGAGCCTGCTGACTCGCAATGGGCGCGGGGTGGTGCCTACCGAGGCCGGAAAAGTCTTGCTCGAACATGGGCGCGGCATTTTGCACCAGGTGGCGCGCACGCGCGAGGAGCTGGGCCGCGTGCGGGGGGCGCTGGCCGGCCGGGTTGCGATAGGCTTGCCGCCACGCTTTGCCAAGATGCTGACCGTGCCGCTGACCCGCACCGTCAGGGAGCGCTTCCCGGAAGTGGCCCTCTCCATTTCGGAGAACTTGTCGACGAGCCTGCAGGAGTCGCTCGTGAGCGGGCGACTGGACATCGCGTTGCTCTACAACCCCGTGCCTTCTCCAGACGTCGACAGCGTCGTGCTGCTGGAAGAAGATTTCTTCCTGGTCACCCGGCGCGGCGGCTTCGCGCGCAAGTCCATCAGCCTGCGCGAGCTGGCGGACGAGCCGCTCATCCTGCCGACCCGTCCGAATACGATACGCATGTTGGTCGAGGCCGAGCTCGCGAACATTGGCAGGCATCCCAAGATCGCGATGGAAGTCGATGGTGTCGCGGCCATGCTAGACGTCGTCGCGGAAGGGGTCGGAGCCGCCGTGCTGTCGGTCAATGCGGTCCGCACTTCCGGCCGGGCGCGCGCGTTCCAGGCCGTTCCGATCGTCAAGCCGCGGTTGCGCACCAAGCTCGCGCTGGCCGTGAGTGCCCAGCGTCCCGCGACGCGCACGCAGCAAGCCCTGCAGGAGCTCATCGTCGAGCTTGTGCGCGGGTTGAAAGTGTAGGCCCGCCGGCGCGTCGCAGCCACTCCAGGCCGGCGGAGGTACCGCCCGGTTCGTTTCCCCGCTTGGGGTGGTATTCGCAGCCTATCCACCCCGCATAGCCCAGGGCGTCGATCAACTCGAAGAGGTAAGGGAAATTCACTTCACCCGAGTCGGGTTCGTGGCGATCGGGCACGCCGGCGATCTGCAGGTGCCCGACTGCCCCCGTCGGCAGGTAGCGCCGCAAGCGGGCCGAGAGGTCGCCCTCCACGATCTGGCAATGATAAAGGTCCATCTGCACTGCAACGTGCGGCGAGCCGACCTCGCGCACTAGGGTGTGCGCGTCTTCCTGGTGCGTCAGGAAAAAGCCGGGCACATCGCGGGGATTGATGGGCTCGATCAAGACGCGCCGCCCGCAGCGGCCGGCTTGCTCGGCCGCCCACGCCAGATTCTCCAGGTAGGTGGTGCGCAAGGCGCTGCGATCGGCGCCCCGCGGCGCGATGCCGGACATGACGTGCAGGCATTCGCAGTCGAGCGCGAGGGCGTAATCGAGCGCCAATAGAAAGGCCTCCCGGAATTCACGCTCGCGTCCGGGCAGGCAGGCGATGCCACGCTCCGCCGGGTCGCGCCGGGGCGTGGCGTTGAAGAATACGAGGCTCAGGCCGTTGTCCTTGAGGCGCGCCGCCAGCTCTGCAGGCCGGTAGTCGTAGGGGAAGAAGAACTCGACCGCTTCGAACCCGTCGCGGGCCGCACAGGCAAACCGGTCGAGGAAGGACCGGTCCGGATAGAGCATTGCCAGATTGGCGGCAAAGCGCGGCATGGTGTCCGTTGCCTCAAATCGGCGTCAGTACCTGGCCCGTGCGGAAAAAGGCGTCGAGGTTGTCGCATACCAGCGCTTCCATGTCGGCGCGGGTCTCGCGGGTGAAGCCGGCGATGTGGGACTGGACGACCACGTTGTCCATTGCGAGCATCGCTTCGGGCACGTTGGGTTCGTTCTCGAACACGTCGAGCCCTGCACCGCCCAGGCGTCCTTCCTGAAGCGCACGCACCAGCGCTGCCTCGTCCACCACGCTGCCGCGTGCGATATTGACGAGAATCCCCTGGGGGCCGAGCGCATCCAGCACTTCGGCATTGACGAGATGCCGCGTCTCGGGGCCGCCGGGGCACGCGACGACGAGGAAGTCCGCCCATTTTGCCAGTTCGACGAGCGAGGTCTCGTGCTGCTCGGCATAGCCTGCCACGGGGCGGCGCGTGTGGTAGCGCACGGGCATGTCGAAACCCGCGGCGCGGCGTGCCACGGCTTGGCCAATGCCACCGAAACCCAGCAAGCCCATGTTCTTGCCATAGACGCGGGTCATCAAGGGGCGTTGTCCGGTCTTCCAGCCTCCCGCCCGGACGAAGCGGTCCGTGGCGGAAATCCCGCGTGCCACGTCGATCGCAAGCCCCATCGCGAGGTCGGCCACGCAGCCGTCCAGCACCTTGGGGGTATTGCTGATCTGCATGCCGCGGCGCTTGGCGGCGGCGACGTCGATCTTGTCGTAACCCACCCCGAAGTTGACGATGGCCTTGGCGTTGGGCAGGCGCTCGATCAGTGCAGCATCGCACGCGTCGCGCACATGGATGGCCACGGCCTCGAACTCCGCCCCGTGCGCGGCGAGAAATGCGTCTTTGTCCGGTTGTTTCCACAAGGGCGCGACGTCATAATCGCGCGCCAGGCGGGCGTCGACCGGTCCAGTAATGGGGCCAATCTGCAGTACGCGGTGTTTCATCGTGGCTGTCCTTCTTCTTGGATGGGAATGCAAGGCGCGAAGCTCATCATGTCGATGTCAGCCTAATCACGATAGCTCATGTCGCGTCGATCCAGCATCCGCAGAAGCGCGGGCCACTCGCGCTCGCCGTGAGGCGGGTGGGTGCCGTCCGGGTTGGGCGTGGGCGCGAGCCGCAATTGCTGGTACGCCTTGTCCACTACTTCCGGCGCGGGCATGTGCAGCGGGCTGCCGGCCGACATCGTCAGCAGCTGGGTTTGGCAGGCACGCTCCAGGCGCTGCATGTTCACGAAAGCTTCCGCGACGGTGCGTCCCACCGACAGCAGGCCGTGGTTGCGCAGGATCATCACGTCCTTGTCGCCCAGGTCGCGGGCGAGGCGCTCGCGTTCGTCGACGTCCACCGCCACCCCTTCGAAATCGTGATACGCCACCGCAGAGGCGAACCGCATTGCCGTCTGGTTCAAGGGAAGCAGCCCGCATTCCAATGCCGAAATGGCCATGCCGGCCGGCGTATGGGTGTGCAGTACGCACCCGACGTCGGGGCGGGCGGCGTGGATCGCGCTGTGGATGACGAAGCCGGGCAGGTTGATGGTGTATTCGGTGTTCGGGTTGTAGATCACGTTGCCGTCGAGGTCTACCTTGATCAGGGAGGACGCTGTGATCTCCTCGTACATCATGCCGAACGGGTTGATCAGAAAGTGCTCTTCATCCCCGGGCACACGCGCCGAGATGTGGTTGAGGATCATGTCGCTCATGCCGAACAGGTCGACCAGGCGGTAGCACGCCGCGAGATCGATGCGGACCTGCCGCTCGGCCTCGGAGATGGACGGATGGAAAGCGGTTTGCGTGCGGACGGGGAGTCGTTGAGTCGTGCTCATGAGTGTTCCGGTGCGGTCTCATTGTTTCTCGATGCCGGCTTCTTCGATGACGACCCGCCATTTGGCGGCGTCCTTGATGAAGACCTCCTTGAGTTCCTCCGGCGTGCTGCCCTTGGGTTCGATGCCCAGGCCGTTGAAGCGCTCGCGAATGTCGGGCGACCGGAGCGCCTTGGCGATCTCCTGGTTGAGCCGGGTAACGACCGCTGCAGGCGTATTGGCCGGGGCCACGATGCCATTCCAGGATTCGGAAACGTATTTGGCCAGGGCCGGGATGCCGCTCTCGGCGATGGTCGGCACGTCGGGCAAGAAGCCGATCCGCGTCGGCGCCGTGGTCGCGATGGCCCGCAGGGATCCGCCGCGGACCTGGCCCAGCGCGCCGGTCGTGGTTTCCATCGCGACTTGTATGTTGCGGCCACGCAGGGCGCCGATCACGTCGCCGGTGGACTTGAATGGGACGATGGGCACTTCGAGCCCGGCCATGGTCGCGAACAGCCGTGCCGATAGATGCTGGGCGCTCCCCACGCTGATTGTCCCGATGTTGAAGTGGGCCGGATCCCGGCGCGCGGCGGCGACCACGTCCTGCACCGACTTGAGGGGGCTGTCTTTGTCGGCGACGAGCAGGAAGTGGAAGGTCCCGATGGTGGAGATCATCGAGAAGTCCTTGACCGGATCGTAGGGCAGGGACTTGAAGAGATAGGGGCTAAAGGCGTTCTGTCCGCTGACCAGCAGCAGCGTGTAGCCGTCTGGCGCGGCGCGGGCGACCATGGACGCAGCCGTGATGCCGCCGGCTCCCGGGGCGTTCTCGACGACCACGCTCTGGCCCAGGGACTCCGACATTTTCTGGCCCAGTGCCCGGACGACCGTGTCGCCGAGCCCGCCGGGGGCGAAACCGACGACGATCTTGATGGGCTTGCTGGGAAAGCCCTGCTGCGCCCAGGCGGAAGACGAGCCGGCGAGCGTGAACGCGGCGAACAGCAGGGCGAGGCGTGGCCCGCGGCGCGAGCGACGGGGTTGTCGGTCCATTCGTGTCTCCTGGTTGTTTGGCCCGAGGGGGCTATGTGCGGTGTCGTCCCGTTTGCGCGGATTGTGCAGCCGCGGGCCTGGGCGCGATACGGCTTTTCCAGGAGATCTGTTATGCCGATTTGATATGGGAGGGCAGTATCCCGGTTCTACGGCGCCGGCTTTTTCTCCGGCATGGGCGCGGTGATATAGGTGCCCCGGCCGCTGGCGATGAGGGTGCCGTCCTGCAGGACCTCGGCTTCGCAGGTGGAAACTTGGCGGCCGAAGCGGACGATCCGTCCTTTGGCGACGAGGTCGCCTGCCTTGGCCAGCCGGTGGTAGTCCACGCGCAGGTCTATGGTCGGCACCCCGTGGCCGATGCGTTGCACGAGCGCATAGTCGGCCGCAAAGTCGATCAGGGCGGCGAGGATGCCGCCGTGTGTCTGCATCAGGCGCGTACTGGCGATCCATTCCTCTCGCCATTTGGCGCGCACTTCAATGCTGTTCTCGTCCAGCGCGAGGACTTCCAGGCCCAGCCAGTTCAGGTACGGGCTGCGCGCGATGAGATCCTGCAGTTCGGTTATGGTCATGCGCACCTCGATGCAAGGGGGAATTCGGCGTGGTCAGGCATCTACTTTCTTGGTTTGCTCGGCCAATTCCCGGGCGCGGGTTTCGAGCGCCTTGCGATCGATCTTGCCCACGCCGTTCAAGGGCAGGGCGTCGACGAAGATCACGCGGCGGGGATGCTGGTAGGGCGGGGCATTCTCCAGGGCGTAGGCTTTGACGTCTTCTGCGGTGAGCGAGGATCCGGCGCGCTTGACGATGAAGGCGTACGGGATCCTGTGCTTGATTTCGTCCGGCACCGGCACCACGATGGCTTGGTCGATGTCCGGATGGCGTTCGAGCATGAGCTCCACTTCACCCGGATAGATGTTGTGGCCGCTCGATACGAACATGTCATCGGCCCGGCCCACGAAGTAATACCAACCTTCCGCATCGCGCCTTAGGACGTCGCCCGTGTCGAACCAGCCGTCCTTCATCCGGCGGGCCATTTCTTCCGGATTGTTGTAGTAGCCGTTCATCATGCCCGGGCCTTTGACGTAGAGCGTACCGAAGTTTCCGTCGCCGCCTACCAGCCGGAAACTGTTGCCGGCGACCGGCCAGCCCACCGAGTGCCGCGGGCGCGGCTTGCCTTCGGGATGCGGGCCGAACAGGGCGGCGCTGGTTTCGGTGGTGCCGAAGATGGTGATGATTTCCGCCCGTGGAAAGACGCGTGCCACTTCGTCGATGAGCACATCCGAGGCGGGGGCGCCGCCCATCGTGGCCAGGCGTACGAAGTCATAGTCCTGCCCCTGGAGCAGGTCGCGCTGCTGCAGGATCATCGCGAAAATGGTCGGAACGCCTGAGAGCACGGTCACGCGATGGCGGGTGATGGCCTCGATGTAGCGGCGTGCGTCGAACTTGCGCATCAATATCACGGTCGATCCGCCCACCAGCACGCATTTGATGGAGTTCATCGCGTGCTTGTGGTAGAGCGGCGCCGCGACGATCATGCGGTCGGTCGGGCAGAATCCGCGGTCGCGCGAGATGGTCTCGGCCACCCAGGAGTGCGCGCGATGAGAGAGCAGTACCCCTTTCGGTCTTCCCGTCGAGCCTGACGTGTAGGGCTGGAATGCCACGTCGTCGTAGCCCGGCACGTAGGGGTCGAAGGGCCCTGGGTCTTTGAACGATTCGTACGTGCGCCGGTCGTTTTCGTCTATGTCGATGTGTGGCACGTCGGCGGGCAGGTTGCCCTTGAGCGCCCCGTCGCAAAAAACGAGGCGCAATTGCGCGTCGCGCACCACCCATTCGACCGTGGCCTTGGGCTGCAGAATCCCGATGGGAACGGGGATGATGCCGGCCCGCATCGCGCCGAAGAAGATCTCCAGGAATTCGACCCGGTTCGAGCACAGGATGCCCATGCGCTCGCCGGGATGCAGGCCGTAGCGCAGCAAGCCGCGCGCCACGGCGTCGCACGAAGCGTGAAAGGTTGGATAGTCGATTTCGCGCGGGTGATCCGGATCCCACAGGTCGATGACCGCGGGGCGCGCTTCGTTCCGGAATTCGGTGCCGATGCAGCCGAGGTTCTTGATGGGAGCGTTCATGGGTTGACGATCACCTTTCCGAAGATGCGACGGTTCTCGAGCAGCCCGACTCCTTCGGCCGCGCGTTCGAGGGGCAGGACGGTTTCGATGACGGGTGCGATGCGGCGCGCCGCCACATGGTCCAGGCAAGCTTCGATATCGCTCGGGAGGTAGGCGCGCGAGCCGATGATCTCGATCTCGCGATGCCAGACGTAGCGGACGTCGATGGGACAGATATGGCCCGCCGTGGAGCCGCAGGTCAGGATCCGGCCGTTGACGGCCATGCAGCGCTGCGTGGGAATCCATGTGTCGCCGCCCGTGAAATTGACGGCGACGTTCACCCCTTTCTTGCCCGTGGCGGCCCAGACGAGCTTGGAGAAGTCCGGATGCTCGGCGTAATTGACGATATGGTCGGCACCGAGTTCGCGCAGCTTGCGGCCTTTCTCTTCGCTGCTGGTGCAGGCGATGACTTCCGCACCTGCCATTTTTGCGAACTGCACGCAGGAGACGCCGACGCCGCCGCTCGCGCCGAGGACGAGCACTTTTTCTCCCTCCTGGATGCGGCCGCGGGTGAACAGCATGCGATGCGACGTGCCGTAGGCGATGGGTAGTGCCGCCGCTTCATTGAAGTCGACGCCGTCCGGAATGGCAATCAACTGGCGTTGGTCGACCGCGATGTACTCGCAGAGTCCGCCGTTGCCGTGCTCGCCGAGCACGCCGCCTTCGGGAAAGCGCGGAAAGAGGACGACGCGCTTGCCGATCCAGTGCTTGGGCACGCCCTCGCCCACGTCCGTGACGATGCCCGCGACGTCGCCGCCGGGAATACGGGGCATGGTGGTGGGCAGGTCCGGCATGCCATGAAGCACGAATACGTCCATGTAGTTCAGTCCGCAGGCCTTGACTTGCACCAGCGCCTGGCCAGCAGCCGGCTGCGGCACGGGCCATTGCTCCAGCTTCAGTTGGTCCAGGCCTCCGTGCTCGCGCAGCGCGATCACTCTCATCGTCGTGGTCATAGATCCCTTGCCTAGTGAGTCAGCCGCCAAGATGCGCGCCGAGTGCGCGCAAGCGGTCGCGGTATGTACCCGTGCTATGCCCGATTGGCGGGCGGCGAAGGAATCGTAAGAGCCAAATTTGATCAATACAAATTAGTAGTTTTGGTGGATTGATCGTCCGACTCGATAGATGCGCGAGGGGATCGTGGAGTAAAGACTGCGGCCTTCATCTATCGTCAAAAACGAAGAATGGACAAAAACGAATTGTTTGTGTTGATGAAAACGCGATCTTAGGATGCCCCCTGCCTGGCCAAGCTTTGCACGGCCGGGGCGGTGATTGCCCGTGCCTCGCCGCACGCGGCACCTCGTTCATCGAATCAGACAGGGAGTATCCATGCCGGCCGACTCATCCGCCGAAACCTGGTACGAGATCGTGGTGAGAGCGCTCAAGGCCAATGAGGTCAAGCTCGTGACCTATGTTCCGGACAACGTCCTCGCGCCCCTGATCCGACTGGTCCACGACGATCCGTTTTTCACCGTGATCTGTCCCGCCCGGGAAGAAGAGGCCGTGGGCATCGCGGCGGGCGCCTACATGGCGGGGATGCGCGGCATCGTGCTGATGCAGACCAGCGGATTCGCGACCTTGCCGAATGTGCTGGCCTCGCTGCTGAGCCCCTATCGCATCCCCGTGCCCATGATGATTTCCGAGCGAGGTGCGGTGGGCGATTTCCAGCTCGGGCAGGCCATGGTGTGCCGCACCATGCGTCCCGTGCTCACCGCACTCGGCATTCCCCATTTCGCCATCGAACGCCACGAGGACGTCGAGTTCGTCGTGGACAAGATGATTAGCCAGGCGTACGCCACGCAGGAGCCGGCTGCCCTGATCTTGTCGCCGTTGCTGACCAAGCGGCCGCCTGTGTCCGCCATCGCGCGTTGAAGGAGCGCTCATGTCGAACAGCGAACGAAAACCGATTTCCCGCTCGGACGCCAAAGTCATGAACCGGTCGGACCTCACCCGCCGCCTGGTGGCGCGGCTCGAGCGCGAGGAAGCCGTCATCGGCGGCATCGGCAACAGCAATTTCGATCTCTGGGCGAGCGGCCAACGCTCACTGAATTTCTACATGTTGGGGAGCATGGGGCTGGCGATGCCCATCGCATTGGGCGTGGCGCTGGCGCAGCCGGATCGCCGCGTCTTTGCGTTGGAAGGCGACGGCTCGCTGCTGATGCAGCTGGGAGCGTTCGGCACCGTGGCATCGGTCGCGCCGCGCAATCTGGCCGTCGTGATCTGGGACAACGGCATGTACCAAATCACCGGTTCGCAGAAAACGTTGACGTCTTCCACCGTGGACCTGGTCGGCATGGCGATCGCCGCAGGCGTGAAACAGAGTGCATGGGCGGCGGACGAGGCGCATTTCGAAGCGCTGGTCGACCGGGCGCTCGGCGCCGACGGTCCATGGGTAATCGGCGTGCGGATTGATGGCGAGAAGCCGGCCGGGGTCACTGATCGCGATCCCGCCAAGATACGCCTGCGCTTCATGCAGGGTTTGGGCGTGACGTCCTGAAGGAGAGCAGATCGTGTCCAGACTATTGATCGATGGTCGTTGGGTGGACGGCGAATCGACCGACCAGCTCACCGACAAATATGCAGGCCGGGTCTACGGCCAGATGGCAGTGGCGTCTAGCGCCCAGGTGGACGAAGCCGTTGGGGCCGCACAGCGCGCGGCGCACCGCATCCGGATGGAACCCTACGCGCGCTACCAGGCTTTGACAGGCGCGGCGCGCATCATAGAGAGCCGCATGCGCCAGCTCGTCGACCTCCTGCGGGATGAAGCGGGCTTCACGCGGGCGGACAGTGAAAACGAAGTACGCCGCTGTGCCCAGACGCTGGAATTGTCGGGTGAAGAAGCCAAGCGCCTGACCGGCGAAATGGTGCCCATGGAAGCCGGCCGGGGAGTCAAGGACAGGCTGGGCTTCACGGTGCGCGTCCCGTTGGGCGTCATTTGCGCCATCACGCCGTTCAACTCCCCGCTCAATACCCTGGCCCACAAAGTCGGGCCTGCCCTTGCTGGCGGAAATGCGGTGCTCATCAAGCCGTCGGCTTATACCCCGCTCTCGGCGGTGGAGCTGTGCAAGGCGCTGATCGACGCCGGCGTGCCAGCGGAGTTGCTGACGTTGTTGCATGGTCCGGGCGCTTCGCTGGGGCGGCAGCTCTTGGCTGACCAGCGCATCGCCTACTACGCCTTTACCGGCAGCACGCAGGTCGGGCGCGAGATCCAGCAGGCCGCGGGGCTGCGCGGAACGCAGCTCGAACTCGGCAGCATCGCCAGCACGATTGTCTGCCACGATGCCGACATCGACATGGCCATTCCCAAGATCCTCAACGCGGGCTTTCGCAAGGCTGGCCAGGTCTGCACGTCGGTACAGCGCCTGTATGTGGACCGGCGCATCGTGCCAGCCTTCGTGCCGAAGCTGGTCAAGGCGGTGCAGGCAACGCCCGTCGGGGATCCCGGAGATCCCCGCACCGTCATCGGGCCGATGATCAGCGAACACCATGCACGCCGGGCGGAGTCGTGGGTGCAGGAAGCGATCGCCCAGGGCGCCCGGCTGCTGACCGGCGGCACGCGCCGCGGCTGCGTGCTCGAGCCAACGATCCTCTCGGGCGTGCGCAACGACATGCGCGTCGTGTGCGAAGAAATTTTTGCGCCCGTGCTTTCGATCATCGAATTCGACGACCTCGACGAAGCGATATCCGGCGCCAACGGCACCGATTTTGGCCTCTCGGCCGGGCTGTTCACCTCCAATTTGCACGCCGCGTTGCGCACCGCCCAGGCGCTGCGTTTCGGCGGCGTGCACATCAACGAGGCTTCCAGCGCGCGGGTCGACGCCATGCCTTTCGGAGGCGTCAAGGCGAGCGGGCACGGCCGGGAAGGGCCCGCCTACGCCATCCGGGAAATGACGGAAGAGCGACTGATCACCATTGCGTACTGACCGGTAGAGCACCGGTCCCGTTTCACACTGAATGGAATAGAGAGCGTGAACACATCTGCTGCAGGCTCCAGTACTTTGCGCGTCGCCGTGGATATCGGCGGGACCTTCACCGACGGTGTGGCGACTTTGCATCCCCAAGGCCGGATATGGGTCGGAAAAACCCCGACCACGCCTTCGGACCCCGGCGAAGCCGTGTCTACCGTCATTGGCGACCTGCTGCGGCAAGTTGCCGAATCCATGGGAGACGCGGCGCCGCCGCTGGGCGAGGTGCTGCACGGCACGACCTTGGTCACCAATACGCTGATCGAGCGCAAAGGCGCGCCGACCGGCTTGATTACGACGGTCGGCATGCGCGACGCGCTCGATATCGGGCGCGAGTGGAGGTACGACCCCTACGACCTGGACATCGTATTGCCACAGCCGCTCGTGCCGGCCCCATGGCGGGTGGAGGTCAATGAACGCATAGGCGCGCACGGCGAGGTGCTCGAACCGCTCCAGGACGCAGACGTCGAGGCGGCGATCCAGGCGCTGGCCGATGCCGGGGTGACCTCGGTCGCGGTGTCGCTCTTGCATGCGTACATGGATGACCGCCATGAGCGGCGCATCGAAGCGGCGATCAAGGAGCGGCTGCCGAACATGGCGGTGTCCGTTTCTTCGTCGTTGGCCCGGGAGATAGGGGAGTTCGAGCGTACCTCTACGACCACCGCCAATGCGTACGTCAAGCCCATCGTGACCGATTACCTGCGCCAGCTCGAGGCTCGCATCGGAGACATACGGCGCGGCATTCCCCTGCGCGTGATGGTCTCGAGCGGCGGATTCACCTCGGCCCAGGCCGGCGCCGATTCACCCATCATGCTGCTCGAGTCGGGGCCGGCGGCGGGCGTGCTCTCCGCGCTCAACACGGCGCGGCAGAACGATGTGCGCCAGGTGCTCGCCTTTGACATGGGTGGCACGACGGCCAAGGCATGCGTGGCGGTAGATGGCGAAGCGCCCATCGCGCACAGCTTCGAATGCGCGCGCGTAGAGCGGTTCAAGCGCGGTTCCGGGTTGCCCATCTTGATTCCCAGCATCGAGTTGATCGAAATCGGGGCCGGCGGCGGCTCGATTGCGTACTGCAACAGGCTGGGGCTGCTCAACGTCGGTCCGGAGTCATCAGGTTCCGTGCCGGGCCCGGTGTGTTATGGCCGCGGCGGCAAGCGGCCGACCGTGACCGATGCGGACTTGATGCTGGGCTATCTGAATCCGGCCAACTTCCTCGGCGGGGAAATGCGCCTGGACATCGAGGCCACCCGGGCATGCATGGCCCGGCTCGGGGAGGAGCTGGGCATGTCGGCCGAGGCGGCGGCCTGGGGCATCTGCAACGTCGTGAACGAGAACATGGCCAGCGCCGCCCGCATCCATATTGCCGAGCGCGGATACGACCCGCGCGATCTTTCCATGGTCGCGACCGGCGGTGCCGGTCCGGTCCATGCGGTGGACGTGGCGCGCAAGCTCCGCATCCCGCGCGTATTGGTGCCCATCGCCGCAGGCGCCGGATCGTGCCTGGGCATGCTCGCCGCACCAGCGCGCGTTGATCGCGCCTGGTCCAACCCGCAGCTCTTGTCGGAGACGGATTGGAACCAGGTTGCCCGGGTCCTGAGCGAGCTGAAGCGGGAAGGCGAGGCAGAGCTGGCTTCGGTGGGCGCATGCGACGTTGAATGGCGCATCGGCGCGGAGATGCGGTACTACGGCCAGGGCGCAGAAGTACCCGTCTCCATTCCCTATGCAGATGTCGATGCCGGGACCGGCGCAGCGATCCTGGCTGCATTCGAAGCGCAATACCAGCGCTTGTATGGGAGGCTGGTTCCCAATGCCCGCCCGCAGGTCACGACCTGGCGCCTCGTCGGCAAGGCCCGCACGGAAGGTTGCCATTTTGAATGGGGCGACATGCGTGCCACCGGAGGCGCCAAGCCCGCGGGCTCGCGCTCGATCTATTTGCCGTTGCGCGGTGCGTACGGAGACGTGCCGGTGCACGACCGCTATTCGCTGCCGCCGGGAGCGCGCTTGCATGGCCCGCTGATCCTGGAAGAGCGCGAGTCCACCATCGTCGTGGCCGTCGACGCCGACGTGGAAATCCTCCCTGACCTGACCGTCTCCGTGACCATCAAGGAATTCGAATGATGGAAAAAAACTCTGCCTCATCACGTTCGGGCACCCGGCAAACGCAGTTCGACGCCGTCGAGCTCGAAATCCTCTGGAAGCGGTTGATCAGCGTCGTGGACGAGGCGGCAGCGGCATTCGTCCGCACGTGCTTTTCCACGCTGGTGCGGGACGGCAACGACTTCGCCATCGTCCTGACCGATGCGCAGGGGCGTTCGCTCGCTCAGTCAGCCATGAGCCTGCCCGGGTTCATCGGCTGCCTGCCCGCGACGGTGCGTCATTTCTTGGCCAAATATCCCCCCGAGACGATCAAACCGGGAGACGTCTTCATCACCAACGACCCGTGGAAGGGGTCGGGCCACGTGCACGACGTCACCACCGTGACGCCCATTTTCTTTGAAGGGAAGCTGGTCGCGTTCGGCGCCGTGGTATCGCATTTACCCGACATCGGCGGAAAGCTGCGCAGCAACAGCAGCCGCGAGATTTATGAGGAGGGCCTGCAAATCCCGCTGATGAAGCTGCTGGACGACGGCAAGCCGAACGAGGTGCTGATCGACATGATCACCCAGAACATCCGCGTGCCAGAGCAGGGCATGGGGGATATCTGGGCCCAGGTCGCAGCGTGCCGCATGATGGCCGACCGGTTGCGGGCACCGCTCGAGAAAGTCGATCTCGCGGCATTGGGCGCCGAGGTGCGCAGGCGTTCCGAGCAGGCCATGCGCGAGGCCATCCGCGCGCTTCCCGATGGCGTGTACACGTCCACGGTACAGCACGACGGCTTCGAGGAGCCCATCATCATCCGCTGCAAGCTGACGGTCGACGGCGACAGGATCGACATCGACTACACGGGCACCTCCCCGCAATTGCCGCGCGCGCTGAATGTCGTGCCCATTTATACCTTCGCCTATACCGTGTATGGCCTGAAGGCATTGCTGTGCCCGGACATTCCCAACAATGAGGGCAGCTTCCTTCCCATCACGACCAGCGCGCCGCCAGGGTCCCTGCTCAATCCTACCTATCCCGCCGCATCAGGGGGGCGCAGTGCCATCGGCCACCTGTTGCCGGGGGCCGTATTCAAGGCGCTCGCGAATGTGCTGCCGGAAAAAGTCTGGGCATCGGGCTCACCCAATTCCTCGATGACCATGTCGGGCGAGTACCGGGGCAAGCGTTATGCAGTCGTGAATTTCCTCAACGCCGGCCAGGGCGCGACCGCGCACAGGCCCGGCTTTTCGGCGCTCAGCTTTCCCGCGAATCTAGGCAATACGCCGGTCGAGATCATGGAGTCACTCGCTCCCATACGCGTGCTGCGCCGGGAGATCCGCCGCGGCAGCGGCGGAAAGGGGCGCCAGCCGGGAGGCTGCGGCATCAGCTTCGAATTCGAGCTGCTGCCCGATGCGCCCGATGCGACGGCGTCGTTCCTCATGACGCAGCTGAAGTCTCCCACGGAAGGGCTGGCCGGGGGCGGGTCCGGCCAGCCGGGACGCCTGCTCATCAATGGGAATGCCGTGGATCCTACAGAACCGCGCGTGCTGCGCGCGGGAGATCGAGTCTTGATGGAAACCGCAGGAGGCGGCGCCTATGGAGCGCCGGAATAGGAGATGAGCGAAATCGAGCGCATAGACCAGAACGCGCGCCGGAGCCGGGCGCTGATCCACAACGGGATCGTCTATCTCTCGGGACAGGTGCCTGACGACCGCACACAGGATGTCGCCGGACAGACCCGGCAGGTACTGGCCAAGATCGACGAGTTGCTGGCCCTGGCCGGCACCGACAAGAGCCGGATCCTGAGCGCGCAAATCTGGCTGAAAACCATGGACGACTTCGCCGCGATGAATGCGGTGTGGGATGCCTGGGTGACACCCGGGCAGGCCCCCACCCGTTGCTGCGGCAAGGTCGAACTGAACGACCCGGCATGCCGGGTCGAGATCGTGGTGGTGGCCGCTGTCTGACGTCCCTCGCACGTCGATGCATTTTTTCGGGGGCAGCACTCGTGGATCATCCCAAAGAGATTCACGATGCCTGATGGGCCGCGGCATTTTCGTCTATCCGTAAGGCGCGTGGCGCCGTGGAGCACAGAAATGATCGAGAGAAGCGCTGTCGGGTGTTGCAAGGTGGAATTGCCGATCACGAAGGATCACGAGCAGCAAAGGTGGTCTCTCTCGCGAATGCGGTGGGTCGCAGTGGGGTTGGCCATGGCGTACGCAGCCTGGGCCGCCCCCTTTGCGACGGCTGCCGAATCGGCGGACCAGTATCCCAGTAAACCCATTCGCCTCGTGATCCCTTATGCCACCGGCGGGGTGTCGGACGCCATAGGCAGGATGCTCGCGAAGTCCATGGGCGACGTGTTGGGACAGCCCGTCGTGGCGGAGAACCGGGGCGGGGGAGGGGGCACCATAGGCGCAGCGGTGGTGGCGGCTTCGCCCCCGGACGGCTACACCATTCTCCTGACGAGCCCGCCCATGGTCACGGTCGCGCCGCTGCTGCTCAAGAACCTGCCCTATCACGCGATCAATGACTTCACCGCGATCGGTACCTTGGTCACGACGCCGAACATCCTCGTCGTCAACAATGACATTCCCGTCAAGACGCTGGCCGAGCTCGGAACCTATGCCAAGGGGGAAGGCAGGAACAAATTGAGCTTCGCTTCCGCCGGCCCGGGAAGCACGGGCCACCTGTCGGGCCAGATACTCCAGAATGCGATGGGATTCGTCATGACGCACGTGCCGTATAAGTCGTCGGGCCTGGCGTTCCCGGATGTGATCTCGGGACGGGTTTCCATGGTGTTCGATTCGCTGCCTTCTACGATCGGCTATGTGCGCGCCGGCCAGGTGCGTCCGGTGGTGGTGATGTCCAGCGAGCGCTCGTCAGTATTGCCCGACGTGCCGACTGCGATCGAAGCCGGCTATCCGGCTGCGACCATGAATTTTTGGATGGGTATCGAAGGCCCCGCCAATATGCCGCCCCGGATCGTCGAAAAGCTCAACGCGGCCATCCGCAAAGCGGTTGAGTCGCCAGAGCTGCGCAAGCACTTCACCTCGGTGGGCGCGGAACCGTTCCTGATCAGTTCGGCCGAGTTCACGGAACTGCGGAAGAAGGATGCCGAACGCTACCGAAAACTCGTCCGTGAAATGGGATTGGAGCGCGAGTGATGGGCCATACAGATAACAGCGGGCTTGCCGCGACGAAGAAGGGCGTAGGTGCGCGCCTGCGACGCAAAGAGGACTGGCGGCACTTGCGTGGGCGCGGGCGGTTCGTAGGGGACATCCGCATGCCGGGGATGCTCGAGGTGGCCTTTGTGCGCAGTCCATGCGCCCATGGCAAGTTGCGCGAGATCGTCGTGCCGGATGAATATCGCGACCAAGTCTTCACCGCGCGGGATTTTCCCTCGGTCAAGCCTATCGTCGCAGTGCCCAAGATCGACGGCTTCAAGTATTCCGAGCATCCGCCGCTGGCGACAGACCGCGTGCGCTTTGCCGGAGAGCCTGTCGCGATGGTGGTGGCGCCGACCCGGGCGATGGCCGAGGACATCGCCGATTCGGTCATGCTCGACATCGAGGAGCTGCCTGCCGTGGTCGATGCCGAAGCGGCCACCCGGCCGGGCGCGCCACTGATCTGGGAAGCGTGGGGCGATAACGTCTATGTTGCCCGCAGCACGGAAGTCGGCGATCTGGAAGAGGCCCGGCGCAAGGCCGCGGTGGTCATCGAACGAGAGTACCGAATGAACCGCCAGTCGGCCGTCCCGCTCGAAGGCCGGGCGATCCTGGCCGCGTGGGACGATCGCCTGGACGAGCTGTGCATCTATACGGGCAGCCAGTCGCCGCACCAGCTGCGCGTCGGCATGGCGCAGACGCTGGGCATCGACGAGCGCCAGCTGCACCTGATCGCGCCCGACATGGGCGGTGGGTTCGGCGCCAAGCGAGTCCTTTATCCCGAGGAGCTGATGGTGGCGGCGCTGGCGCTCAAGCTCAAGCGGCCGGTGCGCTGGCTCGAGGACAAGCGCGAACATCTGCTGAGCGCCATCCATTGCCGGGAACACCACCACAAGGTCAAGGCCTATGCCGACGAGCGTGGGCGCATCCTGGGCCTCGACGTCGAAGTGTACGTGGACGCAGGCGCGTACTCCCATTGGCCCAACAGTCCGTTCATGGAAACGGGCATGGTGGTCAAGAACATTCCCGGTCCCTACGTCGTGCCGAGCTACCGCTGTCGCAGCTATACCGTGGCTACCAACAAGTCGCCCATCGGTGCCTATCGGGGCGTGGCCCGGCCCGCCGCCTGCTTCACCATCGAGCGGACCATCGATGAGATCGCCCATGCGGTCGGGCGCGAGCCGTGGGAGGTGAGGATGGAGAACATGGTTCCTGCCGAGGCCATGCCCTACCGCACCATCACCCAGCTGCTCTTCGACAGTGGCAATTACGGTGAGTCGGTGCGGCGCGTGGTCGAACTCATCGATTTGCCCGGCATCCGCGCGCGCCAGAAGCAGGGCGAGCCCGACGGCCGCCTCGTCGGCGTGGGGCTGGCCTCGTTCACCGAGCAGACGGCGCATGGCTGTGGCGAGTGGGTGTCGCGCGGTACGCCGGTGATCCCGGGCTATGAAACCGCCACCGCACGGATGATGCCAGACGGCTCCCTCATGCTCATGGTGGGCATCGTGTCGCACGGGCAGGGGCTGGAGACGGCATTGTCCCAGGTCGCCCATGAGGAGCTGGGCATTGATCCCGAGCGGGTGTCCGTGCGGCACGGCGACACCCAGATCTCGGCCTTCGGCATGGGAACTTTCGCTTCGCGCAGCATGGTCATGTCGGGCGGGGCCGTCGCACGCGCATGCCGGCTGCTGCGCGCCAAGATGGCGGCGATCGCCGCCCATGCCCTCAAGTGCGAGGTCGAGTCGCTTCGCTTCGAGGATGGGCGCGTCCACGGCCCGAACGGCTCCATGGGGTTCGAGGAGATCGGGCGCATCGCCCACCTGCGGCAGGAAGCGTTGCCTCCGGGCATGGAGCCATTGCTCGAGGTGACGACGACCTACGAGCCGCAAATCGACACGGGCGTGTTCACCTATGCCACACATGCCGCCGTGGTGGCCGTGGATCCGGACACCGGAAAAGTCGACGTCCTGGATTACGCCTGCGTCGAAGATTGCGGCACCGTGGTCAATCCCATGATCGTCGACGGCCAGATCATCGGGGGCATCGTGCAAGGCATCGGCACGGCGCTCTATGAAGAGATTCCGTTCGACGAAAACGGCCAGCCCTTGGCCACCACCCTGGCCGATTACCTGATGCCCGGGGCACCCGAGGCACCGTCCATCCGGATCGGCCACATGGTGACGCCCACCCCCCACACGGAGTACGGCATGAAGGGGATGGGGGAGGGAGGCGCCATTCCGCCTCCCGCTGCCATCGCCAACGCCGTGCGCGACGCGCTGCGCGGCATCGGCGCCGAGCTGAACGAAACCCCCATGACGCCTCAACGGGTGCGCGCCGCAGTCGTCGCGGCACGTGCGCGCGCAGCGCAGGCGGCCGGGGTTCCGAGCGCGCAGGAGGTGGTGCAATGAAAGCGGCGCCATTTTCTTATCGGCGGGCACAGACGCTGGAGGAAGCCTTGCTCGCCGGCGGAGAGAACGCCCGGTTCCTCGCCGGGGGGCAGTCCCTGCTGCCGATGATGAACCTGCGCGTCACCTGGGCCGATACCGTCGTCGACTTGTCTACGCTGGAGGAGCTCAGGCGCTGCAGGCGTGAAGGCGACCGGGCGTTCATCGGCGCAGGCGTGACGCACGCCATGATCGAAGACGTCCGGATCGACGATCCGTCGCGCGGCTATCTGCCGCACGTGGCGGCGGGCATCGCCTATCGGTCGGTGCGCAACCGCGGGACGCTCGGGGGAAGCCTCGTCCATGCCGATCCCGCTGCCGACTGGCCCACGGCGCTGCTGGCGCTTGGCGCGGAGGTGGCAGTAAAGGGGGCCGGCGGCGAGCGCCGCATGCCGCTGGCGGAGTTCCAGCGGGGGCTGATGGAGACGGCGCTCGAGGAAGGAGAGATCTTGACGGGGGTATCGGTGCCGGTGCTGTCGAGCCGCGCTCGCTGGAGCTACCTGAAGTTTTGCCGCAAATCGGGCGAGTTCGCCCATTCCATCGCCGCCATGGTGTGCGATCCCGAGCGTGGCCTGGGAGAGGCGGTATTGGGCGCCGCCGCCGACAAACCGCGCCGGCTACCGCGGCTCTCGGCGCTGCTTGCGGCCGGCGAACGCCCGGGAGGCACCGAGCTCACCCAGGCGGCGGACGATGACGTGCAGGAGGTCACCGGCCTGGAGCGCGCTTCCTACCCCTTCCATTTGCATCGGACCATGATCTTGCGCGCGTGGGCGCGGTTAAAGGAGCTCGCATGAAACTTGCTTTGACAGTCAACAGGGCGCCAGTGACAGCAGAAGTCGAAGATCGGCTGTCGCTGGCGGATTTCCTGCGCGACCACTGCGGGCTGACGGGCACGCACCTGGGATGCGAGCACGGCGTATGCGGCGCGTGCTCAGTATTGCTGGACGGCGAGCCGGTGCGGGCATGCATCACGTTGGCGGCTGCGGTCGATGGGCGGGAAGTAACCACGATCGAGGGGCTCGACGACGATGCGTCAATGGCTGTCATCCGTGAGTGTTTTTCTGAGGCGCATGGACTCCAGTGCGGTTTCTGCACGCCCGGCATGGTCATCATGGTGCGCGATGCACTCGCCCGGGGCAGGTGCGAATCGGAAAGCCAGGTCCGCCAGGAACTGGCGGGCAATTTGTGCCGCTGTACTGGATATGCCGGAATCGTCAAGGCCGCGCTCCTGGCACGAGATCGTCTGAACGCCGCGGGCGCTCCGGCGCCTTCTTCCCAACAGAAGGAAGCGTCGTTGCCATGAATATCACGGGGGAACGTTTATTGGCGGTCGAGGAGCGGATCGTCTGGGACAGCCTTTTCGATCCATCCGTTCTGCAGCAGTGCATACCGGGTTGCGAGTCCGTGGAGCGCGCAGGCGAGGCCTGCTATAAAGCGGTGGTAGTCATGTCCATCGGGCCGGTCAAGGCGCGGTTTTCCGGCTCTGTATCCATTGCGGATGCGCAGGCGCCCGCGCGCTGCCGCTTGCTGTTCGAAGGCAGCGGCGGCGCGGCGGGGTTGGCCAAGGGGAGCGCCGATGTCGCGCTGGAGCAGGCTGACGGCGGGACCCGCTTAACCTATGATGCCCAGGCCCAGGTCGCCGGTAAGCTCGCCCAGGTGGGCGCCCGGCTTATCGAAGGCGTGGCGAGGAAGCTCGCGGGTGAGTTTTTCGACCGTTTCGAGGCGGTCGTCACGGCAAGGTAGACCTGACCCGCCCACGCCGCCAGGCGGGGGCTTGGCCCCGCCTTGCGTTTACGAGTCCAGGCCGGCATGCGGTGTCTTCCGGGAGTTCGCCGTCATGAGAAAGCTGTCTCTGCGTCACCTGCGATGTTTCGTCGCCATTGCCGACACCGGCTCGTTCACGTTGGCGGCGGCGCGGCTTTTCCATACGCAATCGTCGCTGACCGCCACCATCCAGCAGTTCGAGGAGGCGGTCGGGCTCAAGCTCTTCGACCGCACCACGCGCCGCGTCGTGATGACGGAGGACGCGGCGCGGTTCAAGCCCGTGGCCGAGCGCATCCTGCGCGATTTCGACAACGCCATCGGCGATCTGCAGGCGATTGCCAAGAGCCAGCGCGGGCATGTCCGCATCGCCGCGGCGCCCTCGATGATCATCCAAATATTGACGCCGGCGCTGGCCGAGTTCCGCCGGGCCTATCCGTCCATCACCGTGTCGGTGCGCGACGGTGGCTCCGACAAGATCGAGCGGGCAGTGCTCGAAGGCGAGGTCGATTTCGGCCTGTGCAGCCGGCTCAATAATTATCCCGAGCTGGATTACGTGCCCATCCTGGCCGATCCGTTCGGCGTCATTTTCCCCAACGACCACCCGCTCGCCCTCACCAACGGCCCCATCAAGTGGTCGGACTTGGCCGGCTACGACTACATCGGCTTGACCGGAGATACCGGCATAGGCGCTTTCCTGGAAACCCATCCGGAGCTCGGCCTGCACGAGAAAACGAAGCTCTACGACCACGTCTCCAGCACCAATTCCCTTTACGCCATGTTGGGCCTGGGCGGCAAAATCTCGGTCGTCCCCTCCCTGGCCGCGCAGGCCAGCCCGCTGAATGAATTCAAGTTCCGCGAATTGTGTGAACCGCGCATCACCCGGGAAATCTGCCTCATTACCCGCCATCTGCGCTCATTCTCGGTCAATACCCGGCGGATCCTCGAGGTGCTGATCGACACGCTGCGCCAGGCCAGGCACCTGAACGGTGTCGAAGTCATCCTCGATGACAGCTGCCCCGTCCTCGATCCCCCGGACGGGGAGGAGGGGGCGGCTGGGCGCCCCGCTGTGGGCATCCGGGAGGCGGTCGCCAGCGTGTGATGCTTGCGGGCGCGGTTTCCTTTGCACTTATCCACTCTGCGCTAAAATGTGAAACATTGCCTTCGCCCTGCGTGACTGGCGATTCGAGCGACCCGGCGGCAGCCGGCCGCTGAGTGGGCTACCACAAGGAAGCGCAGGGTTTGGGCGAGGTCCTGGCCCCGCTCCCGCGGGTTGGGGCTTCTCCCCCGCCGTTCGCCTGGGCAGCCGTTAGGCAGGTTCGCAGATCGCGCATCCCCGTGTCGTCGTTCGATCCGGAAAATGCGCGGTTTTCGCAAATTCGGCTGGCCGGTCTCGTCACGACATGCCGGTTGGCCCGCTCTGCACAGGAAAAGGAAACCCGTCATGTTCGACCGCAGCCGCACTCTCGCCCAGACCGATCCCGAGCTCTGGTCCGCCATCGAGCTGGAAAACCAGCGCCAGGAACAGCACATCGAGCTGATCGCCTCGGAAAACTACGCCAGCCCGGCCGTCATGCAGGCCCAGGGCACGCAGCTTACCAACAAATACGCCGAGGGCTACCCGGGCAAGCGCTACTACGGCGGCTGCGAGTTCGTCGACATCGTCGAGCAGCTCGCCATTGATCGCGCCAAGCAAATCTTCGGGGCCGACGCCGTCAACGTCCAGCCGAACTCCGGCTCGCAGGCCAACCAGGGTGTCTACATGGCCGTGCTCAAGCCCGGCGACACGGTGCTGGGCATGAGCCTGGCCGAAGGTGGCCACCTGACCCACGGCTCGCCGGTCAACGCCTCGGGCAAGCTGTATAACTTCATTTCCTATGGCCTGAACGCCCAGGAAGAAATCGATTACGACCAGGTTGCGCGCCTGGCGGAGCAGCACAAGCCCAAGCTCATCGTGGCCGGCGCGTCGGCTTATTCCCTGCGCATCGACTTCGCCCGGTTTGCCGAAATCGCCAAGGCGAACGGCGCGCTGTTCATGGTGGACATCGCCCACTACGCCGGCCTAGTCGCGGGCGGCGTGTATCCGAACCCCGTGCCGTACGCCGACTTCGTCACGTCGACTACCCACAAGTCGCTGCGTGGCCCCCGCGGCGGGCTGATCATGTGCAAGGCGGAATTCGAGAAAGCCGTCAACTCGGCCATCTTCCCCGGCATCCAAGGCGGCCCGCTGGAGCACGTGATTGCTGCCAAGGCCGTGGCGTTCAAGGAAGCACTGGACCCCTCGTTCAAGGAATACGCCGCGCAGGTCGTGGCCAACGCAAAGGTGATGGCCGAGACCCTGGTCGAGCGCGGTTTGCGCATCGTCTCGGGCCGGACCGAAAGCCACGTCATGCTGGTCGACCTGCGCGCCAAGGGCATTACCGGGAAAGAGGCCGAGCATGCGCTGGGGCAGGCCCACATCACGGTGAACAAGAACGCCATCCCCAACGATCCGGAGAAGCCTTTCGTCACGAGCGGCATCCGCGTCGGTTCGCCTGCCATGACCACCCGGGGCTTCAAGGAAGAAGAGGCACGCCTGACCGCCAACCTGATCGCCGACGTGCTGGACAATCCGCGCGACGAAGCCAATATCGCGGCCGTCCGCGAGCGCGTCAACGCCTTGACCGCCAAGTTCCCGGTCTATCGCTAAGCGCGGCGCATCATGATAGCCACCCACTTCCCGTGTCCCGGAGCCTTTCTTGAGGAGAGGCACCGGCGTACCGGAGAGGCCGGTCCTGCCGCGCCGGGAAGTGGGCGCCGCATCGCGTTCCAGGGATAGTGATCGGCTGGGCCATGGAGACTGGCATGCACCTCGTCTTGAGGGGGAGCTGCGCATGAAGTGTCCTTTCTGTCGTCACGATGACACCCAAGTGATCGACACCCGCGTGCTCGAAGAGGGAAGCGCCATTCGCCGCCGTCGCCGCTGCACGAGCTGCGACCGGCGGTTTACCACTTACGAGCGCGTGGAGCTGTCGTTGCCGACCGTGGTCAAGCGCAACGGCAGCCGGACCGAGTACGACCAGCGCAAGCTGCGTGGCAGCCTCATGCTTGCGCTGCGCAAGCGGGCAGTCAGCGCCGATGCGGTGGACGCGGCGGTTGCCCGCATCGAGGAAGCCTTGATGACGAGCGGGCTGCGCGAGGTGCATTCGGAACGAGTAGGCGAGCTGGTCATGCAGGAGCTCAAGAAGCTCGACAAGATCGCCTACATCCGCTTTGCGTCCGTCTACAAAAGTTTCGAGGACGTAGACGAATTCACCGACGTGGTCCGCGAATTCCAGGGCCCCGTTCCTCCCGTCACGAAATCTTGATCCCTGATGCGATGCCCATGATGCCCGCCGACGCCGAACGCCCAGAGGACGCCGCTTGGATGCGGCGCGCGTTGGCCTTGGCAGAGGGCGCGCTCTACGCCACTTCGCCCAATCCCCGCGTCGGGTGCGTGATCGTGCGGGACGGCAAGGTGCTCGGCGAAGGTGCCACCCAGCCCGTAGGTGGGCCACATGCCGAAGTGTGCGCCTTGCGTGATGCGAGGTCGCGGGGTGAGTCGGTACAGGGCGCCACCGTGTACGTGACGCTGGAGCCATGCAGCCATTACGGCCGCACGCCGCCTTGCGTCGATGCGTTGATAGAGGCCGCGCCCGCACGCGTCGTGGTGGCCATGGGGGATCCCAACCCCCGCGTCGACGGCCAGGGGCTCGCCAAGCTGCGCGCCGCGGGGATCGCCGTGACGACTGGCGTGTGCTTGGACGACGCACTGGCGCTGAACCTCGGCTTCGCGGCGCGCATGAGCCGGGGAACGCCATGGTTGTGGGCCAAGATGGCTGCCACGCTCGACGGGCGTTCCGCATTGCCCAATGGCCGCTCGCAATGGATCACCGGCGAGGCGGCGCGCGCGGACGGCCATCATTGGCGCGCGCGCAGCTGCGCCGTGTTGACCGGCATCGGGACGGTACTGGCCGATGATCCACGCTTGGACGTGCGCCATGTGGAAACAGGCCGCCAGCCACGGAAAATCGTGCTGGACTCCCGCTTGCGCATCTCGCCCGGCGCCCGGCTGCTCGATGGTGCCGAAACGTGGATTTTCACCGCCGTCGAAGACGCCGGCAAGGCAGCGCAACTCGCAGACCGGAATGCCCGCGTCATCTGCCTCCCGGACGGCAACGGCCGGGTCGACCTGCCCGCCATGATGCAATGGCTAGGCCAGCATGAAATCAATGAAGTGCACGCCGAGGCAGGTGCGCAGCTGACCGGCGCACTGCTCGAGGCCGGCTGCGTCGATGAGTGGTTGGTCTACCTTGCCCCCATGCTCGTGGGTGAGGGGGCAGGCATGGCCAAGCTGCCCGTGCTCGAGGATCTCGCCCAGGCGCGCCGCTTCGCATTCAACGACGTCGCGCGCGTCGGCGCCGACGTGCGCTTGCGGGCCCAGGACCCCGAACGCCTTGCCGCCGTCCGCGCGGCAGTGGCGTTGAGGGAGTGAGGGGACAATTTGCTGCCGTTTCTTCGCATTATTCGCTCCCCCGACAAGTGTGCTAACCGTGGGTGGGTGCAATAAGTTAAGCTTTGGTATGCCGGATCGTTTCCGGACCTATCGATGAATAGGAGAAAGGGCTGGCATCCTCATGGTCTCGACAAAAAAAACGGCGGCGGGCGTAAAAACCCGCATGAAGCAAACGCGTACATCCGAGTCTCAATCCGCCAACAATGTGGCCAAGGCGCCGGCGAAGAGCGACGCTCACGCGATTTATCAACGACTGCGTCGCGATATCCTGTCAGGGGCGTTGCCCCCCGGAGAAATCCTGAATACGGTCCATCTCGCGCGTGAGTACAACGTCAGCCGCATGCCCGTCAGGGAGGCGCTTCGGATGCTACAGAGCGAGGGGCTGGTGGATGCTCCTTATCAGCATCGGATGCGCGTGAAGGCTGTGACCGCAGAAGAGGTCGACACGGTCTATGCTACCTGGATCTTGATGCAGTCTTTGGCGGTCGGGCTGACTGTGCCGGAGACGACGCCTTCGGAGCTGGAAGAGCTCAGAGAAGCGGTACACGCGTTAAACCAAATTACTCCGATCAACGCCCGCTCGGCGGCAGCGTGGAGGAAGCGTCACATGGCCTACAGCCGCATGGTAATTCGCCACGCCGGAAGCGAGATTCTCTCGACTATCGAGAAGTGCTGGTTGCGTTCAGAACGAGCTCGCCGAGCTGCACTTCGAACCTCGAGCGCTTCGTGGCAGGCGTCGGAAAGCGAACACAGCGCTATCCTCGCTGCCTTCGAGCAGGGATCGTCGACCAAGGCGGTCGAGCTATTTAGCATGCACTTGGCCCGGGTAGCACTCGAGGTCATAGAAAAGATAGACCCGGAGTACGAACCTCGAGCCATTCGGCAAGCGCTTAGTATGACGGCGGGGAAAGCCGCGGCTGTTACGTTAGGGCGTTCAGCGTCGAGGCGAGAAAAGCGTGCTGCGGGCGAATAAAACCCGCAGAGCCCCCTTCCTTATTGCGACTTGATGCCCATCTGTTGGGCGAGCGTTTTCCAGCGCTGGGCATCAGCCGCTATTTCTTTGTGCGTTTCTTCTGGCGAGCTACCTATGGGAGTCAGGCTCAGCTCCTTTAGTTTCTTCTCGATCTCTGGCAGCTTGAGGGCTTTACGTAGGCCGACCGAGATGTTTTCCAAGACTGCTGGGGGTGTACCTGCCGGCGCCAGCAATCCGATCCAGCTTTCAGCAACATAGCCATTTACGTATTCAGCTACAGCCGGAACATTGGGTAGATCGGCGATCCGCGTAGGCGACGTGACGCCCAGAGCTGTCAAACGACCGGATCGCAGTGCGGCTCCGATTTCGTTGACCGGTGCAAATAGCATTGAAACGTGCCCCGCCATGACTGCGTTGAGCCCTGGACCGACTCCCTGGTAGGGAACGTTCATGATGTCGACGCTAGCCATAGATTTAAAGAGCTCGGCCGTGAAGTAGCTCGTGGTGCCCACGCCGGAGCTGGCGTAAGTGTACTTTCCAGGTTCGCGCTTGAGCGTTGCGAGTAATTCGGGCAAGGATTTGGCTACGCTGGAGTTGGCGGTGAGGACGTAGGGATAGGAAACCGCGATCGTGGCATGGGCGAAGTCTTTGACCGGATCATAGGGGATCTTTGGATTGACCGCGGCGAGAATGGTCAACGTAGCAGGTCCGGCGACCAATAGAGTGTGACCGTCAGGTGCTGCCCTCCGTACGTATTCCCCCCCTATGGTCCCGCTTGCACCCGGCCGGTTTTCAACGATGACGGGCACTTTCCAGATTTCGCTCAGAGCTTGCGCAAAGATGCGCCCCATGTTGTCGGATGCTCCTCCGGGTGAAAAGGGCACGACCAGCGTCACCATGCGGCTAGGGTAGGGAGCAGTGGAAGGTTGCGCGGTGGCCGACGCCGATGCCAGGCCAATAAGCGCAGTTGAGAGAAAGCTGACCATCCTCATGACAATCTCCGTGTTGGCCTTTCGGCGGGTATGTGGATTCTCTCGTCTTCTAAAAAATGGATCCACATTTTTTCTAGTCTAGGTGTGGCCTCTGCATGGTGTCAACGATTTGATTGCGTTGGTCCGATGGGAGTTGTCGGCATTGACAAATTTTCTTAACCAGGCCAGATTATTAAAAAAATGGATCCATTTTGTGAGGGGCGAATGGCTTCAGCATTGAGCTTGAGAGAAAACTGGAAGAAGGGCAAGCCGGTGTTTGGGGCTTGGGCTGCGCTGCCGTCATTTTTTTCTGCCGAGCTACTGGTGGCGGAAGGCTTAGGGTATGTATGTGTCGACCAGCAGCATGGGCTTATCGATTACGAGTCGGCATTGCCGATGTTTGCTGGCATCGAGGCGAGAGGCTGTGTTGCGCTGACTCGGGTGCCCGCCAATGAGGCATGGATGATCGGGCGATCCTTGGATGCCGGGGCGCAAGGTGTGATCGTCCCCATGGTGGAAACGAAAGCCGAAGCAGCCAGGGCTGTCGCTGCGTGCCGTTATCCGCCCCGTGGCGTTCGCTCATATGGTCCGATACGCGCTGCATTGGTCGGTCGATCTCGCGATACGCAGGCGTTGGGAGACAGCCCCTTGTGTTTCGTCATGGTCGAAACCCGAAAGGGCCTTGACAACATCCGGGACATTGTCCGTACACCAGGTTTGGACGGCATCTATGTGGGGCCAGCTGACCTTGCCCTGGGGCTCGGATTGGAACCGGATCTCGACAAAACGGAGCCGGAGCACGTGCGCGCAGTACAAGCCATCCTGGATGCTTGCCGCGAAGCAGGCATTGTGGCCGGCATTCAGTGCTCGAACGGAAAGTCGGGCCGCGAGTATGCCGAGCGAGGCTTTGGTCTTGTCACGGTCGCCAAAGATACGGCGTTGATCCAGGCTGGCGCACGCCGTGAGGCGTCATTAGCCAATGGATCGGCGATGGAGCAACGGCCGGGAGGGTATACGTGAGCACTGCAACATCTTGTCCGGATCGAGTACAGGCAGCGTTGGCTGCCTTTGCCGCGAAGGCGGTTGTTCCTCTTGACGCAGAGCTGGAGCAAGCTGCGTCCCTGACTTTAATCGATGCGGTAGCCGTTGCGCTCGGAGCACTCCAGCACGAGGCCGCAGTTGCCGCACGCCGTTATGGACGTTTGTACCCGGTGACCCGGGGGGCGACGATTTGGGGGACTGGGGAGATCGTCGCCCCAGAAACGGCGACATTGGTCAATGGCGTACCGCTTCGTGGATACGATTTCAACGATTTATATATCGGCAAATGTGGCGGGCATCCCAGCGATATTCTGCCCGGTCTCATTGCATTAGCGGAGGCACGCAGCCTTAGTGGCCGGTCGTTGCTGGAGGCGATGGTGGTGGGTTATGAGGTCACCGTTGCGCTCATGGATGCCGTTAACCTCAAGTTGGGTGGCTGGGACTATCCCGTCATCACGGCGATTGGCGCCACTTGTGCGGCTTGTCGACTGTTGAGCCTTAGTGAACAGCAAACGAGAGAAGCATTGGCTATCACGGTCATTCCGCATCTGGCGTCTTTAGAGCCGGAATCTGGCGATCTCAACGCACGCGGCGACCTTACGATGTGGAAGCGCTTCAATGGAAGCGATGCGACCCGCCAGGCGGTCTATGCAACGCTATTGGCGGAGGTCGGCGTAGAAGGGGTTGTACGGCCATTCGAGGGCCGTTACGGACTTTGGGAAAAGGTCGGCGCGACAGGACAGGAAGCAGACGAATTGATTGGGCGGCTGGGCACGCTCAGTGTCGGTGCTGCACAAAAAAAAATTACCTTCAAGCGATGGCCAGTGGGGTCGCGTGCGCAAAGCGCCATTCAGGCAGCCTTGTCGGCTAGAGGCCAGTTGCGTGACGTTGATGCCATACGAGAAGTTCGCATTCACGCTGACAAGCAGGTATACGAGCATCTGGTCAGCAGTCGCGTGGATGCCTGGGCACCTCACTCACGTGAGACGGCCGACCATTCGCTGCCATACATAGTAGTCGCGGCTTTGTTGGATGGGAAAGTAAACAGTCTGTCATTCGAGCGGACAGTCGTCACGGAGCGGCGGAGGCAAGCATTCTTGAAAGAGCGCGTCAAGGCGTTCGTGGCTGAAGAGTTAAGTCAAGGGGCGGCTGCGGGCTTTCTGTGTCGAGTAGAGGTTATCGAGGCCGATGGCCGAGTAGTGGTAGGAGAGGCGATGGCGCCTCCCGGACATCCTCTGCAGCCCTTCACTCCGGACGATTTTCGCGCCAAGTTCTGTGAAACAGTGGTGCCTATGTACGGCAAGGCCCGTACCGATCAACTGTATCAGGCCCTTTCCTACATAAACGAAGCGGCGTCCGTGGGTGACGTCGTACGTTTGATGGTACTTCCAGAAAATGTTCGCCTATAGGTTTCACAATGAGCGACCGCGCACGAGAGACAGAGTTTCGAGGGATAGGAGTAGTCGTAGCAGGTGGAAATCTCGGGGTGGGGCCTGCGGTGGTACAGGCTTTCGCCGCCGAGTCTGCGTGCGTCGCGATAGGCGTCCTACCCGGTACGACGCCTATGACGGACCTTCCGAAAGGCGTATATCAGCATGCCTGCGATCTTTTTGACCCCGATGTATTTCTGGACGCTTGCGAAGCGCAGGTCGGGCTCGTTCGAGTGCTGGTGGTCGTGCCGCCACCAGTGAGAACTATGGGTGCTCTCGACGTCGAACCAAGCGAAATGGAGGCCATTGTTGAACAGGAGCTGCTAGGCCCTATGCGGCTGATCCAAGCATGCGCTCGTCGCATGGTGGAGAAAGGCATCGGCGGTCGCATCATGTCTTTTGTTTCCATGTCGGGAAAAACCGGCGTGCATCCCCGGGTGGCACCGTTTGCGGCGGCCAAGGGAGGGCTGATTGCATATTCACGATCGCTGGCAGCGGAGTTGGCTCCGCACGGCGTGACGGTCAATGCGATCGCTACTGCTTTATTCGACGTCCAACTGGCTGGCAAGTCGGACGAGGAACGCGCCGCGATCGAAGCCGGTATTCCCGTGGGTAGGGCCGGCCGGTCGGAAGAGGCTGCGCATGCAGCCCTCTTCTTGGCATCGGATCGCGCAGGGTACGTCACCGGAGAGACGCTTAGTCTGTCCGGTGGGCGGTTCATGGACTAGGGGCTGCAATAGGCCCGCTTGCAGAGAGGAGTATTGCGCTATGTCGCCATACCAGTCGGCGATAGGCATTCAGGACTTGATCCGGGAAGGGCCGGGCACGTTCCGCGTGAGCGGACGTGCTTATGCTGACCAGGCCATTTTCGATCTCGAACAGGAGCGTATTTTCCTGAAAACGTGGATCTATGTGGCGCACGAGAGCGAGCTACGCGAGCCAGGCGATTTCAAGACCGCCCATCTCGGCACGCAACCCGTCATTGTCACGCGAGGCGACGACATGCGCATTCACGTGTTCGCGAACCGATGCGTGCATCGAGGCGCGGCTGTGTGTCGTGAGCGCTCCGGAAACGCTCGGGTTTTTGTCTGCCCGTATCATTCCTGGTCTTTCGACCTGACTGGCCGCCTCACCGGTATTCCAGGTAGAGACGACGCGGGCGGTTACGGTCCGGATTTCGAGCAGCCTGAAGGCTTGGCTCGCATTCCCCGAGTCGAGAGTTATCGAGGTTTTATTTTCGCTTGTGCTTCGGACGATGTAGTGCCTCTTGAAACTTATCTGGCTGGGGGAGCGGCGCAGCTCATCGATCGGAAGCTTGCTCAGGCTCCGGCAGGCACTATTAGTCTGCGCGGCGCACCTTTCATCGGCGTTTACCAAGGAAACTGGAAATTCCAGGCTGAAAACATCGTTGACGGCTACCACTTCATGCACACGCATCGTGCCTTTGTTAGTTTGCAGAGCAAATATGGCGACAGTACGGGTGATTTTGGAGTGCACAAGGGCGATAACGCGGCAAAGATGCGACGCAATCGGATGCTCGGGAATGTACTGGCTTCTCGTTACGGCCATGGCATCAATCAGAAACCTACCCCAGACCTGGAGTCGCTGTTCATAGGCAACTATGCAGCCTACTACTTTCAGCTGAGAGAGCTGCATGGCGAAGACGAACTGAAGTGGGTAGTCGGTGCTGGCGCAGGGTGCATCTTTCCCAATTTTGGCATTATCCACAATCAGCTGCGGGTATGGCGGCCGATCGGGCCCGATCTGACCGAGGTCACGATCTATCCCTATTCCCTCGACGGTGCACCGGATAGTTTCAACGAAGGCATGCTACGCAGCCATGAGCGGTTTTATGGTCCGGCTGGATACGGTGCCACGGACGACGTAGAAGTGTTTGCTTTGAATCAGCAAGGGTTAGCGGCCACGCTCTCGGACTGGATCATATTGGAGCGCGGCATGCATGCGGAAACGGTTCTGCCTTCGGGAGAGATCGAGGGGCGCCCGTCCAGCGAGACCGTCCATCGTGCGTTTTGGCGTCGATGGCGGGAATTGATGTCCGCGGAGCCGGAGGGGAGTCATGTCTGACCTGCGAACCCGGATTGAGGCCTTGCTCTATCACGAGGTAGAGTTGTTGGATACGGCGCGCCTCGAGGAGTGGTTGACATTATTTACGCCGGATGGGCTGTATTGGGTGCCCATCGACGATAGGCAGCCGCATGAGGCTAGCGCGTCCATCATTTATGACGATACGATCAGCCGTGAGGAGCGGGTCTATCGCTTTCTGCATTTGACCTTTCCTGCTCAGACCCCGAGGTCGCGTACGCTGCACTTCGTCAACAATATCCGGATCGATGAGCCGTCGCTGGATGGCCTCGTCAACGTACGGACCAACCAATTGATCGTAGAGATGCGAGGCGGGGATTCCAGTCAAGTGGGACTTGGCAAGGTGTCTACTCACGCTGCCGCGGTCCACTATGTCTTGCGGCAGGACGGAGACAAGTTGGGCATCAAAGAAAAGAAAGTGCTCTTGATCAATCGCGACATGCCGCTGGGCAATCTAACTTTCTTTCTCTGACTCCATTCGCGGGGCCGCTTCCGGCCCCGCGAATCGGCGTAGCTGCCGTCAGATCTGCGTGATGAACTTGGTGGTCAGGTAGCCGTCGAAGGACTCGATCCCGCCTTCGCTGCCTATGCCGGAGTCTTTCACGCCGCCGAACGGGGTTTCGGGAAGCGCGACGCCGAAGTGGTTGATGTTGACCATGCCGGCCTCCAGGCCATTGGAGACTGCGGTCGCCGTCTTCAGCGAATTGGTGAACACGTAGGAGGCGAGGCCGTACGGCAGGCTGTTGGCGCGCTTGAGTACCTCTTCGATGGTCTTGAACCGGGTGACGGGCGCCACGGGGCCGAAGGGCTCTTCGGTCATCAGCTTGGAGTCGTCCGGGATGTCGGTGACGACGGCCGGCGCGAAGAAGTAGCCTTTTTCGCCGATGCGGGAGCCGCCCGTCACGACGCGGGCACCGCGTTGGTTGGCGTCGTCCAGGAACATCTGCATGGCCATCAGGCGACGCTCGTGGGCGAGGGGCCCCATCTCGGTGCCTTGGACCAAGCCGTCGCCGATCTTGATCGACGAAATGGCGTCGGTGAAGCGGGCCAGGAATTTGTCGTAGGCCTTCTCTTGGACGTAGAAGCGCGTCGGCGAGATGCACACCTGGCCAGCGTTGCGGACCTTGAGGCGGGCCAGCATTTCGGCGGCCGGTTCGATGTCGGCATCGTCGAATACCAACACGGGGGAGTGTCCGCCCAGTTCCATCGTGACGCGTTTCATGTGCGCCCCGGCCATCGCGGCCAGCTGTTTGCCGACGGGCACGGAGCCGGTGAAGGAGATCTTCCGGACGATGGGCGACTGGATGAGATGGGTCGAGATTTCGCTCGGCACGCCCCATACGATGTTGAATACACCGGGGGGCAGGCCTGCGTCATGGAATAGCTGGGCCAGCGCGACCACGGCGCTCGGGGTGTCTTCGGGCCCTTTCAGGATGATGGTGCAGCCCGCGCCGATGGCGGCCGCGGCCTTGCGAATGGCTTGGTTGAACGGGAAGTTCCACGGCGTGAAGGCCGCGCACACGCCCACCGGTTCGCGCACGACGAATTGGCGCACCGCGGGATTGCGCGGGGGAATGACGCGGCCGTAGATGCGGCGGCATTCTTCGGCGTGCCAGTCGGCGTGCTCGGAGCAGGTCATGACTTCGGCGACAGCTTCGGCCAGAGGCTTGCCTTGGTCGAGGGTGATGTTGCGGCCGATTTCCTGCGCCCGCTCGCGCGCGAGCTCGCCGACCTTGCGCAGGATGCGGGAGCGCTCCATGGGCGAGGTCTTCTTCCAGCTTTCGAAGGCACGCTGCGCTGCCGCTAGGGCACGGTCGAGGTCTTCGGGCGTGGCGTGCGGCAGCTTGCCAAGGACTTCCTGGGTAGCCGGGTTGATGACGTCCTGTTCGCGACGACCGCCGCCTTTGATGAATTCACCGTCAATGTAGAGGGCGAGGTCTTGGTACATACATCTCCTCCTGAGAGCGGCAGCCTGGGCAGGCGCCGGAAAAGGGATAACAAACTGCGAAAAATCTTTCCTTGCCGAAGGTGTAACGCAAAAGACTAGCACGCTGCGGGGCGCCGGGGCATTGGGGGCGGCCTCTAGCCTTCTTGTCCGGTCGGCCCGGCCGGGCTTTCCAGGTGGCCGGCGAAACGGCCCACGGCTCCCCCGTTGCACTATCATGGCGTTCTGCGAACGAAGTGGAGTGGCAACGAGCAATGGACAACGTCGATCTGGATGTCCTGCGGCGCCTGGCCCAATGGCGGCGCGAGGGTCACAAGGCGGTGTTGGGCACGGTGACCCGCACCTGGGGTTCCGCCCCCCGGCCCATTGGCGCGATGGTCGCCGTGCGCGATGACGGCGTCATCGCGGGGTCGGTGTCGGGCGGCTGTATCGAAGACGATCTCTCGGACAAGGCACGCGCCGGCGCATGGTCCGGGCCGGCGCCGCACGTCGTGCGCTATGGGGTGTCGGCGGAGGAGGCCAACCGCTTCGGCTTGCCCTGCGGCGGCACGTTGGAGCTGGTTCTCGAGCCGGTCGGCGAGCACAGCGGCCTGGACCAGTTGCTGGAGGAGCTGGGCGCGGGGAACCGTGTGTTGCGCCGGCTCGATCTTGCCACCGGCGCAGCCACGCTGGAGCCGGCGGGCGATCGCGCCGATACGCTGGAGCTGACCGACAAAGAGCTGGTCGCCACGCACGGGCCGAGCTGGCGCCTGTTGATCATCGGGGCGGGCCAGTTGTCCCAATATTTGGCGCAGATGGCGCTCGCGCTCAACTACGAGGTCATCGTCTGCGATCCGCGCGAGGAGTACACCCAGGGATGGGAAGTGCCGGGCGCGAAACTGGTGACCACCATGCCCGACGACACCGTGGTCGAAATGCGCCCGGACCGGCATACCGCCATCGTCGCACTCACGCATGATCCCAAGCTCGATGACCTCGCCCTGCTCGAAGCCCTGAAGTCCGAGGCCTTTTACGTCGGTGCCATCGGTTCGCGCGCCAACCAGAAGAAGCGCCGCGAACGGCTGCTGGATTTCGACCTTACGCCTGAAGACCTGGCCCGGCTGCACGGTCCGGTGGGGTTGCGCATCGGCGCCCGCACGCCGCCGGAGATCGCCGTCGCGATCTTGGCCCACATGACGGCCGAGCGCTACGGCTATCGCAAGCTGGAGTTCGCGGAGCCGGCCGCCGCCGCGACGGCGTAAACTAGCGGGCTTTGCCGTTTCTACTCACTGGATTGCCGTGCCCGCCGTCGTCAACATCGCCGCTTACCGCTTTATCTCGCTCGAGGACCTGCCCGCCTTGCGGCAGGCGGTGCGGGAGCGCGCAGATGCCTGCGGCCTGAAGGGCACGGTATTGCTTGCCCCCGAAGGCATCAATCTGTTCTTGGCCGGCACGCGCGCCGGCATCGACGCCTGGCTCGATTGGCTTCGCAACGGGCCGGCCTTCGGCGGCAGGCTTGCCGACATCGAGGTCAAGGAAAGCCTGTCCGAGCATGTGCCTTTCCGCAAGCTGCTGGTCAAGATCAAACGCGAAATCATTCGCATGAATCACCCGACGATCCGGCCTGAAGCCGGCCGGGCGCCGGCCGTCGACGCGCGCACGTTGGCGCGATGGTTGCGGCAAGGGCGGGACGACGCGGGCAATGAAGTCGTGATGCTCGATACGCGCAATGCCTTCGAGGTCGACGAAGGTACGTTCGAAGGGGCCATCGATTGGCGGATTTCTCGCTTTTCGGAGTTTCCCGAGGCGGTGCAAGCGCATCGCGCGGAGCTGGAGGGCAAGACCGTCGTGAGCTTCTGCACAGGGGGCATTCGCTGCGAAAAGGCGGCGATCTACATGGCCGAAGCGGGCATCGAACGCATTTACCAGCTCGACGGCGGGATCCTCAAATACTTCGAGGAGGTCGGCGGCGAAAAATTCCGGGGTAGTTGCTTCGTTTTCGACGGACGCGAAGCGTTGGATCCCGAGCTGAGGCCCAGGCTGGATCGCCCGGCGGAGGCTGCCGACGCGCAGGGCGCATCGGATCGACGCTCCAGCTGACGGGCCGGCGGGCTTTCCGTCCCATCCGGGTAAAATACCTGGTTTCCCCGTAGCGGCCGTTCTGCAGGCCGCCACGGTAAGGTTTTTAATCCAGCGCCGGACGACCGTCATGTCTGCATTTGCTTCTCCCGATTCCGCCGCTTCCGGCCCCAGCCCCATCTCGTCGATTCCCGAAATCGTGGCTGAGCTGCGGGCAGGCCGCATGGTTATCTTGGTCGATGAGGAAGACCGTGAGAACGAGGGTGACCTGGTCATGGCCGCGGAGTTCGTGACGCCGGAAGCCATCAATTTCATGGCCCGCTACGGGCGCGGCCTGATCTGCCTGACGCTCACCGAGGAACGCTGCCGGCAGCTGAACCTGCCGCTGATGGTCGCCGCCAACGGCACCAAGCACGGCACGAATTTCACGGTATCGATCGAAGCCGCCCAAGGCGTGACGACCGGGATCTCCGCTGCCGACCGCGCCCGCACCATCCAGGCGGCCGTGGCGCGCGACGCCAAGCCGTCGGACCTAGTCCAGCCCGGCCACATCTTCCCGCTCAAGGCCGCTCGCGGCGGCGTGCTGGCACGCGCCGGACATACCGAGGCCGGCTGCGACCTGACGGCGATGGCCGGGCTCACGCCGGCAGCCGTCATCTGCGAGGTGCTCAAGGATGACGGTTCGATGGCACGCCTGCCCGACCTCATCGAGTTTTCCAAGCAGCACAACATCAAGATCGGCACCATTGCCGATCTCATCCAGTACCGCAGTGAACACGAATCGCTCGTCCAGCGCGTGGCAGAGCGCCCGATGCGCACGGCCTGCGGCACTTTCCGGGCGGTGATGTACCGCGATACGCCTAGTGGCGCGCCGCACCTGGCGTTGGTCCACGGGGTGATCCATCCCGACCGCGAGACGCTGGTGCGCGTGCACGAGCCCACCTCGCTCCTGGACGTGTTGGAGGTCGGCAAGAGCACGCACAGCTGGAGTGTGTCTAGCGCGCTGGAAGCCATTTCCCAGGCTGAGGCCGGGGTGGTGATCCTGCTCAATTGCGATGGTGCGTCCTCCGATCTCGTGGCGGAGTTCCAGCAACTGATCGAGCAGGACCGCACCGGCGAAACCTGCGGCCCGGCCGCACCCCGCATGGATCTGCGCACTTACGGCATAGGCGCGCAAATCCTGAAAGACCTGAACGTCGGCAACATGAAGTTGCTGGCGCGCCCGGTCCGCATGCCTAGCATGACCGGTTTTTCCCTGACCGTGACCGGTTACGACGCCGGCCATGAACAACCCACCACCAAGGACGGCGCCCAATCATGAATCCCTATACCATGACCCCCGATCTGAACGGCGAAGGGCTGCATATCTGTATCGTGCGCTCTCGCTTCAACGAGAACATCGGCGAACAGGAATTACAAGCCTGCCTGGAGGAGCTGGGCAAACTGGGCGTGGATGAACGCGACATCATGGTGGTCTCCGTGCCTGGCGCGCTGGAGCTGGGCGTGACGCTCGCCCAACTGGCCCACACCGGCGAGTTCGATGCGCTGATCGCGCTCGGCGCGGTGATCCGCGGCGAAACCTACCACTTTGAAGTGGTCAGCAATGAAAGCGCCGCCGCCATCACGCGCGTTTCGCTCGAGACGGGCATACCCATCGCCAACGGCGTGCTCACCACCGACACCGAGGAGCAGGCGCTGGAGCGTGCCGCCACCAAGGGCCGCGATTGCGCGCAGGCCGCGGTGGAAATGGCCAACCTGCTTGCCGCTCTCGAACCCGAAGAAGACGACGAGGACTTCGACGAAGACGAGGACGACGAAGACCTGGACGATGAGGAAAACGGGGATGACTGAAGCACACCGCCAAGCCGGGCGCAGCGCCCGACGCCGTGCGCGGGAGATTGCCCTGCAGGGCGTCTATGAATGGCTGCTCAAGGGCGCCGACGCAGGCGAGATGGGAGAGATCGACGCCCACATGCAGGATTCCGAGGGCTTCTCCGAAGCGGACCTCGCCCACTATAAGGCGCTGCTGTACGGGGCGGCGCGCGATGCCAATGCGCTGCGCGAGCGCTTCGCGCCTTTCCTGGATCGCCAGGTTGCCGAACTTTCGCCGGTCGAACACGGCATTTTGCTGATCGGCGCCTATGAGCTGGTCAACCACATTGAGATCCCCTACAAGGTCGTCATCAATGAGGCGGTGGAGCTGGCCAAGTCGTTCGGTGGCACTGACGGCTTCAAGTTCGTCAATGGCGTGCTGGACAAGCTCGCGGCCGTGGTGCGGGCCGAGGAAGTCCAGGCAGCCCGCCGCAGCTGACCGCGAGGCGCGGATGCATTCCGCCGCACGCCTGCTTCGCGTGTTTTCCCCGGAGATGTGATGGCAGGCGGCGAATTCGACCTGATCCGGCGCCATTTCCACCGCGCCGCACCCGACGGCATGTTGGGCGTGGGCGATGATTGTGCCCTGCTGCCCGCGACGGGCGAATCCACCGCCGTCAGCACGGACCTGCTGATCGAGGGGCGCCATTTTTTTCCTGATGTCGATCCCCGGGCACTCGGGCACAAGGCCTTGGCCGTCAACCTTTCTGATTTGGCCGCCATGGGCGCGCGGCCCGTGGCTTTCGTGCTCGGGCTGGCCCTGCCGCGCATCGACGATGCTTGGCTGGCGGCATTCGCGCAGGGGCTTTATGCGCTGGCCGACGCACACGGGTGTGCGCTCGTGGGGGGCGATACGACCCGGGGCCAGGCGGGCGTGACCATCTCGATCACCATTTTCGGCGCCGTAGCCCAGGAGCAGGCCTTGCGCCGTTCGGGGGCGCGGCCTGGCGACGACATCTGGGTGTCCGGCACGTTGGGCGACGCCGATTTGGCGCTGCGCCTGTTGTCGGGCGAATCCGTGCCGGTTGCCGATCCCGCCGCCGCGCTGGCAGCTTCCCGGCAGGCGCTGGAGTGGCCGCAGCCCAGGGTCGCGCTCGGGCTCGCCTTGCGCGGCATCGCGAGCGCGGCCATCGACATCTCGGACGGGCTGCTGCAGGACTTGGGGCATGTCTTGGCCGCAAGCGGCTGTGGCGCCCGTCTCTGTGCCGACGACGTACCCGTATCCCAGGCTTTGGCAGCCTTGCCTCCCGCGTGGCGGTATCGTTGCGCCTTGGGGGGCGGGGACGCTTATGAGCTTTGTTTTACCGCGCCGCCCTCCGCGCGCGAACGGGTCGCCGAGGCGGCCGCGCGAGTGGGAACGGCGGTGACGCGCATAGGGGCCGTGGAGCTTGGGTCCGGGCTGTCCGTGGTGGACGGCAGCGGCGCGCCGCTGCCGGAATTGCCCCGCGCAGGCTTCGATCACTTCGCTTGAATGCCATGACCGATTTCTCTTCCGCCGGCACGGCGCCGGCCAGTCCGAATTTCGCATGGATGCGCGTCCGACTCTCGCGCATCGTCGCCTTTGGCCTGGGGAGCGGCCTGATGCGGCCGGCGCCGGGCACCTGGGGAACGCTCCTTGCGTGGCTGCTGTGGCAGCCCTTGGCCGTAGTGTTGGCGCCGCTGCACCAGGCCGTGTTCCTGTTGGCCGCTTTTGTGCTGGGCGTGTGGGCGTGCCACCGCACTGGGCGCGACCTGGGCGTGCCCGACCACGGCGGAATGGTATGGGACGAAATGGTGGCGTTCTGGACAGTGCTGTGGCTGATTCCCGGCTCGGCCGTGGCCCAGGCTTTCGGTTTTCTGCTCTTTCGCTTGTTCGACATCCTCAAGCCGCCTCCGATCGGCTATTTCGACCGCAAGCTCAAGAACGGGCTGGGCGTCATGTGGGACGATCTCATCGCGGCGTTCTATACATTGCTTGCGTTTGCGCTGTACTACCGCTTCATGGGCGGCTGAAGTCCGCTCCGCACGACCGGAGGTTCCATGTTCGACGAAGACTCCCTCGCGCTGTCCGCCGAAGTCGGACGTTTCCTGCAGGCAAGACAATTGATGCTGGCGTCGGCCGAGTCATGCACGGGCGGGCTGGTGGCCGGCCTGGTGACGGCCATCGCAGGATCGAGCGCCTGGTTCGACCGCGGCTTCGTCACCTACACCAATGCCGCCAAGATGGCGCAGCTCGGCGTGCACGAAGCGACGCTCGCGGCGCACGGTGCAGTCAGTGAAGAGACGGCGGCCGAAATGGCGGCAGGCGCCTTGCGCGCGGCGGGCGCGCAGGTTGCGGTTTCTACCACCGGCATTGCGGGGCCGGGAGGCGCTACGCCGGGCAAGCCGGTGGGCATGGTGTGCTTCGGCTGGGCCTGGGGCGACCCGGCGCATCCTGAAGTCAGGACCGCTACCCACCTGCTTGAAGGGGACCGCACCTCCGTTCGCATGCAATCCGTGCACATCGCGTTGCGGGGCGTCTTGGAGAGGGTGGGTGGCGCCGGCGGGCGCGGGGCTTAGCCAGCCCCCTTGCACGGCTGGCCTGTCATTGCCTGAGCGCCGCGCGGCGCGCCTCGTCGGCCTGGGCTTCCGCCAGGATCCAGTCCCGGAAGGTGCTCAGGTGGGCGTCGTCTTCCAGCCTCTCCGGGTAAACCAGATAAAAGGCGTTGTCGATCGGCACGCGCGGCCCGAACGGCGCGACCAGCCTGCCCACAGCCAGATCTTCCGCCACCAGCGCATGCTGCCCCATCGCAACGCCCAGGCCTTCCAGCGCCGCCTGGTACGCAAGACTCACGCTCTCGAAAGTCAGTCCCCGATCGGGGTCGACGTCGCCGGCGCCGGCGGCCTCGAGCCAGATGCGCCAGTACTCCGGCCGGGCCACCGATTGCAGCAAGGTGTGGCGGGCGAGGTCGCGCGGCGTTTTCAGTGGCGTCGGCCCGCTGAGCAGCCGGGGGCTGCATACAGGCAGCAACTCGATGCCGACCAGGTGGCGTGAAATGACGCCCGGCCAATCGCCCCGCCCCATGCGAATGGCGACGTCTGCATCGTGCACAGAGAAATCCACGGGCTTGAGCGACGTCGTGAAGATCGCGTCGCGCCCCGGGTGGGCGGCATGGAAGGCGGGCAGCCGCGGCACGAGCCAGCGCATGGCGAAGGTCATGGGGCACCAGACGTGCAGCGGCCGTTCGCGCACGCCTTGCATGGCCCGCAGGGTGGATGCGGCGATGCGGTCGAAGACATCGCTCAAGTCGTTCAGGTAACGCTGGCCCACCGGCGTCAGGCGCACTTCGCGATTGACCCGCTCGAATAGCCGGGCGCCGAGGAATTTCTCGAGCACCATGACCTGGCGGCTCACCGCGCCGGGGGTGACGTGCAGTTCGCGGGCGGCGCGGGTAAAGCTCTGGTGGCGCGCCGCGGCCTCGAACGTGCGCAGGGGATTCAGCGGGGGCAGGCGAGGGCGCATGATGGATGAATAAAAGTCAATGATATTGACTATAAATCGATTGATGCCGCCCGGGAATGCGATGAGAATTTTTCAATCATTGTCCCGGCCGCCAGGGGCCGCATTCCACAGGAGACACCGCATGACCAAGACGCTGTTGGGCAAGATCGCCCCAGAACGCGTAAAAAGCCTCGACATCGAACGTCCGCCGAAGGATCTGATCGACGGTTTCAAGGCGCTCGGCGATGCCACCGGCATCGTCTCAGACGTCATGGACAACCTCGGCATCGTCGGCGCGCTGCCCGGCTCGCGCCTCAAGCCCACCATTCCCGGGGCCACCATCGTCGGGCCGGCCCTCACCCTGCGCAACACCGTGCTGACGGGGCATCCGACCGACAATGCGCGTGCCTATCGCAACGGCATGGCCGAGATCGAAGCCCACAACATCGCGGAAGACGGCGACGTGCTCGTGATCGAAGGCGTGCCGGGGGTCTCCAACATGGGCGGCATTTCGGCCCAGGTGGCCAAGCGCCAGGGCGAGATCGGCGCCATCGTGTCGGGCGGCGTGCGCGACATTGCGCATTCGCGTCGCGTCGGCTTCCCGGTGTGGGCGACCGAAGTCTCGCCCATCACGGGCAAGTGGCGCATCGAGACCATCGAAATCAACGGCCCGGTGCAGATCGAGGGAATACGCGTGAACCCCGGCGATATCGTCGTTGCTGACGACACCGGCGTGTGCTTCATTCCCAAGGAACGCGCACGCGAAGTGCTGGAACTTTCGCGCAAGCGGGCGGCCGCGGAAGATGCGCGCTGCGAGGCGATCGATCGCGGCGTGCCGATCATCGACTTGCCTTCTGCGACTTAAGCCCGCATCGGTTTGCGGGGGCGTGCCCCGCCATGCCGTGGTCGCTCTCGGCCGATCCGGCGCTTAGCCCGGCTTGACGCGATAGCGATTGATCGCGTCGCGCGTGTCGCGGGCCGCGCGTGCCGCGGCCTCGAGCCAGTCGTCGCCGTTGCCGGCGTAGAGGATGGCGCGCGACGAGTTGATCATCATGCCCGTTCCGGCTGCATTGCAGCCGGCTTCCACCGTGGCCTTCACGTCACCGCCCTGGGCACCGATCCCGGGCACCAAAAGCGGCATGTCGCCTCCGATCCGGGCACGCACCGCAGCTAGCTCGGCGGGGTAGGTGGCGCCGACCACCAGGCCGAGCTGGCCGTGCCGGTTCCATTTGTCTGCGACCAGGCCGGCTACGCGCAGATAAAGCGGCTCGCCACCGGTCTCGAGGAATTGAAGGTCTGAGCCGCCGGGGTTGGAGGTGCGGCAGAGCACGATGACGCCCCGGTCAGGCCAGGCGAAGTAAGGCTCGATCGAATCCCAGCCCATGTAGGGGCTGACGGTGACGGCGTCAGCGCCATAGCGTTCGAAGGCCTCGATGGCGTATTGCTCGGCCGTGGAACCGATGTCGCCACGCTTGGCGTCCAGGACCAGCGGGATGTCCGGATGGTGTTCCTTGATGTGACGGCACAGCGCCTCGAGCTGATCTTCGGCGCCGCGCGCCGCGAAGTACGCGACCTGGGGCTTGAAGGCGCACACGTAGGGGGCGGTAACGTCGACGATGGCGCGGCAGAAGTCGAAGATGCGATCGGCGCGTCCGCGCAGCTCGGCGGGGAAACGGGAAGGGTCCGGGTCCAGGCCGACGGTCAGCAAGGAGTCGGATGCAGCCCAGGCCTGCGTGAGTTTGCGGGTGAAAGACATGATGAGACGGGACGGAATCGAGCCGCCATTGTAGGATCAACCGCGGCTTCGCGCGAAACGGGGCGCCGCCCGGCCGCGCGCATTAGGCTGCCCATCGTCCCGCCAGGACGTACACCCAGAGGCCACCCGAAAAGAGCAGTGCCAGCAAGACGGCCGCGCTGCCCAGGTCTTTCGCCCGCCCAAGCAGCGGGTGGGCTTCGACCGATATGGCGTCGGCCAAGGCCTCCACCGCCGAGTTCAGCAGCTCCGCCACCAGCACGAGTAGCATGCTAAAGAGCAGCAAGAGGGTTTCCGAGGCGTCGCGACCCAACCAGACCGCAGCCGGCACCAAGACGAGCGCGAGCGCGACTTCCTGGCGGAAGGCCGCTTCGTGCCTGAACGCGGCGCCCAGGCCTTGCATCGAATAGCGCCAGGCGCGGAGGATGCGCCGCAGGCCACCGGCGCTCTTATAAGGGGAGTGCTGTCGATCAGTCATGGGAGCGAGCCAGGAAGGAAGCGCGCAGGATACCGCCAAACGCGTCGGCGGCGCAGCCTTGGGGTTTGCAACAATGGTCGGCGCCGCGGGGCGATGTTGACATAGATCCCGCAATAACGCCTTTCCAAGCGAATGATAAGGAGACGGAGTCATGAAGCACTTTTCGTCGCCGGCCCGGGCCGCCTGCCTGGCCGGGCTGCTTTCTGCGGCATTGGCCGGTCCCGCCCCGGCAGCCGAGTTTCCCGAGCGATCAGTACGCATCGTGGTCGGCTTTTCGGCGGGGGGGACGACCGACGTCGCTGCACGGATCATCGCCAAGGAATTGAGCGATGACCTTGGCCAGAGCTTCGTGGTCGAAAACAAGCCCGGGGCGGGCAGCAACATCGGTGCGGAATCGGTGGCTCGCGCCAAGCCGGACGGCTACACGCTCTACATGGTGGCCGTGACGAGCGCGATCAACCAGACGCTGTACAAGAACCTGAGCTTCGACATCGTCAAGGATTTCTCGCCCGTTGCCCTCGTCATCAAGGTTCCCAACATCCTCGTGGTGAATCCTTCCCTGCCCGTCAAGAGCGTGCAGGAGCTGGTGGCCTACTTGAAGGCCAATCCTGGCAAAGTGTCCTTCGCTTCGTCCGGCAGCGGCACGTCCATCCACATGGCGGGCGAACTGTTCAAGCTGCGGACCGGTGCGGACATCGTGCATATTCCCTACAAGGGCAGTGCGCCCGCGATCACCGACCTGATTGGGAACCAGGTGCAACTGATGTTCGACAACATGCCGTCCGCGTGGCCGCACGTCCAGGCCGGCAAGTTGCGGGCCTTGGCGGTCACGACCGCGGAGCGTTCGGCCACGGCCCCCGACCTGCCCACCATGGTCGAATCCGGTTTCGAGAAATTCGACGTCTCGTCGTGGTTCGGCCTGATCGCGCCCGCGGGCACGCCACCAGAAATCGTGTCCAAGCTCAACGCCTCGGTGCTCAAGGCACTGGCCAAGCCTGAGGTGCAGCAGAAGTTCAGGGACCTGGGCGCGATCACCGCCCGCACGACGCCCCAGGAGTTCGGCGACTTCATCAAGAGCGAGGTCGAAACCTGGGCGACGGTGGTCAAGGCCTCCGGCGCCAAGGTTGAATAAGGCGTTTCGGCAATAAAAAAAACCGCGCGGCGTATGCCGCGCGGTTTCCAGGCCGAGGCCGAAGGGGATAGGGTTGCGGGACCCGATTAGAAGTCCATGCCGCCCATGCCACCCATGCCGCCCATGCCGCCGCCGGCGGGAGCAGCAGGTTTGTCTTCGACCAGCTCGACCACCGTGGCTTCCGTGGTCAGCAGCAGCGAAGCAACCGAGGCGGCGTTTTGCAGTGCCGTGCGGGTCACCTTGGTCGGATCCAGCACGCCGCATTCGACCATGTCGCCGTACTCGCCGGTGGCGGCGTTGTAGCCGTAGTTGCCCTTGCCGTTCAGCACGTTGTTGACGATCACGCTGGGCTCCTCGCCGGCGTTGGAGACGATGGTGCGCAGCGGTTCTTCAATGGCACGCAGGACGATCTTGATGCCGGCATCTTGATCGGGGTTGTCGCCCTTGAGGTCCTTGATGGCTTGCTTGGCACGGAGCAGGGCCACGCCACCGCCGGGAACGATGCCTTCTTCCACCGCAGCGCGGGTGGCGTGCAGGGCGTCTTCCACGCGGGCCTTCTTCTCTTTCATTTCGACTTCGGTGGCGGCACCGACCTTGATCACCGCCACGCCACCGGCCAGCTTGGCCACGCGCTCTTGCAGCTTCTCACGGTCGTAATCCGAGGTCGCTTCCTCGATTTGGACGCGGATTTGCTTGACGCGGGCTTCGATGGCCTTGGAGTCGCCAGCGCCGTCGATGATGGTGGTGTTTTCCTTGGCCACTTCGACGCGCTTGGCTTGGCCCAGCTCTTGCAGGGTGGCTTTTTCGAGCGAGAGGCCAGTTTCTTCGGAGATGACGGTGCCGCCCGTGAGGATGGCGATGTCTTCGAGCATGGCCTTGCGACGGTCGCCGAAGCCGGGCGCCTTGACGGCGGTGGTCTTCAGGATGCCGCGGATGTTGTTCACCACGAGGGTGGCCAGGGCTTCGCCGTCCACGTCTTCAGCGATGATCAGCAGCGGGCGGCTGGCCTTGGCGACTTGCTCCAGGATCGGCAGCAGGTCGCGGATGTTGCTGATCTTCTTGTCGTGGATCAGGATGTAGGGGTTGTCCAGCGCCGCGACTTGCTTGTCGGGGTTGTTGATGAAGTAGGGCGACAGGTAGCCGCGGTCGAACTGCATGCCTTCCACGACTTCCAGTTCGTTTTCCAGCGACTTGCCGTCTTCGACGGTGATGACGCCTTCCTTGCCCACTTTTTCCATCGCGTCGGCGATGATCTGGCCGATCGAGCTATCGCTGTTGGCCGAGATGGAGCCGACCTGGGCGATTTCCTTGCTCGACGAGCAGGGCTTGCTCAGCTTCTTCAATTCTTCCACGGCGGCGGCGACGGCCTTGTCGATGCCGCGCTTCAGGTCCATCGGGTTCAGGCCGGCGGTGACGTATTTCTGGCCTTCGTGGACGATGGCCTGGGCCAGCACGGTGGCGGTGGTGGTGCCGTCACCGGCGTTGTCGCTGGTCTTGGAGGCGACTTCCTTGACGAGCTGGGCGCCGAGGTTTTCGAACTTGTCCTTCAGTTCGATTTCCTTGGCCACGGACACGCCGTCCTTGGTGACCGTGGGGGCGCCGAAGGAGCGCTCGAGCACGACGTTGCGGCCCTTGGGACCGAGCGTGACCTTGACGGCGTTGGCGAGGACGTTTACGCCGCGCACGACGCGGGCACGGGCGTCATCCCCGAACTGGACTTGTTTGGCAGCCATTTAAGAAAATTCCTTGGAGTATGGGTTGAACGCTAGGGGATCTTGCAGCGAGCCTCAAGGCTTACTGGATCACCGCCAGGATTTCTTCTTCACGGATGACGAGCAGTTCTTCGCCGTCGACCTTCACGGCTTGGCCGGCATACTTGCCGAACAGCACCTTGTCGCCGACTTTGACGTCGACCGGCAGAACCTTGCCGTCTTCGGTCTTCTTGCCCGGGCCAACGGCCAACACTTCGCCTTGGTCAGGCTTCTCGGCAGCGCTGTCGGGGATGACGATGCCTGAAGCGGTTTTGCGCTCGTTGTCCAGGCGTTTGACGATCACGCGATCGTGCAAGGGACGGAGGGCCATACAAACTCCTGATATTCTCGAAGTTGACGTCTGATTATTGAAAAGAGGCTGGAACGCCGGATTCCGGCCAAGACCCGCGCGAGCGGACGATGCGACAGCCTCGCCGGAATGCCCCCGCGCCGTGGACGGCGTTGTTAGCACTCTCGGCTAGCGAGTGCTAATTATAGGGATGGGTCTAGGGTCTTTCAAGCTGAAGGGCGTAACGAGATCGATCCGGTCGAGCGCGACCACCGTTTTGGCGCGGCGTTCGCGCAGGCTAGGGGTTTACCCGAGCGCAAAGCGCGTCAGGCTTTTTTCGCCGGCGCCCCGGGGGTGCCATCGATGCGATGCCCGCGCCGCGCGGGGTCGGGAATCCGCCGCACCTATCGAGAAATCGGATAACAGAGATTTGGAAACGGGCCTGTATTCCCGGGCCCGGCGGCGTAATAATGGCGCGCGGCTGCCGGCAAGGCTCCGTATTCATGCACGACAAATAGATCGATACAAGGAGACAGCATGGAAGCTTTCCGATTTCGTGCCGCCGTGGGCGCATGCGTGCTGCTTGGCGCTGCTGCGACTGCCCCGGCCGCCGCACAAGATTTCCCCGCGCAGTGCCAGGTCCTGAAAATCATCGTTCCGTATTCTCCCGGGGCGTCCGCGGACCTTGCTGCAAGGGTGGTCGCCGAGCGGCTCGGCACGGCTCTGGGCAAGACCATGGTCGTGGAGAACAAGCCGGGCGCGAGCGGCAACATCGGCACCGAAGAAGTGGCGCGCGCCCGGCCAGACGGTTGTACGCTCTTGATGAACGGAACGGTCATCGCGACGTTCGTGCACAGCTTTCCGAAGCTGGGCTATCACCCGTTCAACGACCTGGTGCCCGTGGGCAGCGTGGGCATCACGCCCACGCTCACGGTGGTGCCGGCCAAGAGCCCGTTCCACAGTTTTTCGGAGCTGGTCGAGGCCGGCAAGGCCAAGCCCGATACCTTGAACTACAGCATCGCAGGCTACGGACTGCAGCAACACTTGGCGATCGAGGAAGTGATGGCGCGCACCGGCGCCCGGTTCGTCTACGTGCCCTATAAAGGCGCGGGCGGCGCCGGCATGACCGACCTGCTTGCCGGGCGCGTGGATTTCGCGAGCTTCCTGGCTGCGACGGTCGCGGGTTTCATCAAGAATGGGCAATTGCGCGCGCTGGCCGTGATGCAGGACAAGCGTTCCCCGCTCTTTCCCGACCTGCCGGCCACCGGCGAACTGGGCTTGAAGGGCCTATACGGCGGCGTGCATTTCTTGTTGTTCGCACCAGCCAAGACGCCCCGGGCGATCGTGGACCGTCTCGATGGTGCGCTGGCGAAAGTGGTCGGCTCGGCCGAGGTCAAGGAACGCTTGGCTGGCGCCGGCATGGAAGCGACCGTGATGTCTTCCGCCCAGATGGCAGCCGAAATGCAAGCGCTGTCTGACGCGCTGGGACCCACGATCAAGCGGCTCGGCATCCGGCTGGAATAGCATGGAGCGACGCACTTATGTGTTGGTGCACGGCGCCTGGCACGGGGGGTGGTGCTGGCGCCGGGTGGCCGACCGCTTGAGGGGCGCCGGCCATGCGGTTTTCACGCCGACCCTCACCGGGTTGGGGGAGCGGCGCCACCTGCTGCACGAAGGGATTACGCTGGACACCTTCGTGCAGGATGTCGCCAACGTGATCGAGGCGGAAGAACTCACCGACGTCTACCTGGTCGGACACAGCTTCGGCGGCCGGGTGGCGTGCGGGGTTGCCGACAGAATGAGGGATTCCGTGCACCGGCTGGTCCTGCTCGATGCGGGCTTGCCGGAGCCGGGCAAAGCGGCGTGGGACGGACTTCCCCCCGCAGTGCGCGAGGCCCGCGTGGCGCAGGCCAAGGCCGCCGGACTGCGCTTTGCCATGCCCGCGCCGCCGGCCGAGGCCTTCGGCGTGGTCGAGCCTCAGGCGGCCGCGTGGCTGGCCCGCCGGCTGACCCCGCATCCGCTGGGGGCGTACACGTCGCCATTGCGCCTGTCGAACCCCCTGGGCAACGGACTCCCCGTCACCTATATACGCTGCACCGCGCCGGCCTACGAGCCGATCGCTGCCAGCGCGGAACACGCGCGAGTCCGGAGCGATTGGGAATACCTCGAGCTCGCTACGGGGCACGACGCCATGGTGACCGCGCCAGAAGTCTTGGCGCAAATGCTGCTGGCGCTGAGCTGAGAACGGGCGCCCTACGCGCGCCGGCATCTTCCGGGCTGGCTAATCGGGTGTTGCATGTGAGCTCGCGCTTGTGCGCAGTCGCCTGATCGAAGGATGATCGAGCACGAAGTCTATGAAAGCCTGCGCGGCGGGTGACACCGCCACGTTGGCCCGATGTACGACCGAAACTTCGCGGTGGACGATTGGATCGACCAGCGCCTTCCATGCGATGACCTGCCTGTTTGCCAGCGCGGTCGCATACCCGGGCACGATGCCGATGCCCAGGCCGGAGGCGACCATGCCCATCAGTGTGCCCACGTATGTGGCTTCGGCCACCGGATCCAGCACCATGCCGGCGGCGTTGTAGCCGCGCTCGGTAAGCTCCCGGAACACGCTGCCGCGGGGGAGGGTCAGCACGTTCTCGTCCTGCAGGCGGCGCCATCTCAGGCGCCGCGCACGCGCTAACGGATGTCCTACCGGAAATATCGCGACTAGGGATTCCTCGAACAAGCGGATGCGATGCAGCTCAGACTCCGTTCGCTTGAAAGTGCCGATGGCGAGGTCGGCGGCGCCATTGCGGACTTGGGGCAGCACTTCATCCGGCAGAGCGTCTTTCAGCATCAGTTCGATGCCGGGATAGCGGCGCCTGAAGTCGGCTATGAGAGGCGGAAGCAGCGTGCCCGACAGCACGAGCGGCGCAGCGACCACCACCCGACCGCGCTGGTGAGCCACCCACTGATCGACGTTGGCAATGGCATGCGCGATGTCGGCCAAGATGCGTTCCGCACTGGCCAAGAACTCCGCTCCGACGGCTGTCACGCTGACACTGCGGGTGGTGCGGTCAACCAACCTCGTGCCCAGGCCGCTTTCCAGCTCGCGAATCAGCATGCTGAGCGCCGATTGTGTGACGTGCATCGCGCCGGCTGCCTTGGTGAAGCTGCCGAGCTGGGCAACCAGGACGAACGCCTGTAGCTGACGTACCGTCAGATTCATGAAATGAGCTGATCTATGGATAAGAAATATTCGTTGGAATTATAAGTTGCGCTCGCGTGTAATACGCCGCAGAACAAGTGAGCAAATGCGCGAATTTCTAGCTCGGGGACACATCATGAACTACGGTAACTGCCTGGCTGCGCTATGCGTGGCCCTATCGGCCTGCATGCCTGCGGCAGCGGAAGCACAAGACAAGTACCCGTCGCAACCGGTGAGGATCGTTGTGGGCTTTCCTCCCGGCAGTTCCACGGACGTCGGCACGCGCATTCTTGCCGGCGAGCTGGGTCGCCAGCTGGGGCAGAGCGTGGTCGTGGAGAACCGGCCGGGCGCCAGCAGCGACATCGCCGCACGAGCGGTCGCCGGTGCCCCGGCAGATGGTTATACGCTTTTCGTCATAACGATCGCCAATGCCATCAATTCCAGCTCGCGCAACCCGGACCTTGTGGACATCGTCAAGAGTTTCGACGTCGTGGGAATGGTTGGCAATGTTCCCAATGTCCTGGTTGCCCACCCCGGGCAGAAGATGCAGTCGGTGGATGACTTGATTGCCGCGGCCAAGGCCAACCCGGGCCGTGTGACGTTCGCCTCATCAGGCAACGGCACTTCGCCTCACCTCGCGGGCGAATTGTTCGCGAACAAGGCAGGGGTGAGCTTGCTGCATGTTCCCTACCGCGGGAGCGCGCCGGCCATGACGGACTTGTTGGGCGGACAAGTCGCCATCATGTTCGCGCCCGCTTCGACGGCCTTGCCGCACATCCAGGCAGGCAAGCTCGTTGCGTTGGCGGCCGCCAGCAAGGCGCGCGTGGCAGCTTTGCCCGACTTGAAGACTTTGTCGGAGCTGGGGCTCAAGGATTTCGATACCTCGGTCTGGTTCGGGCTCGCCGCTCCTGCGGGAACCGGGCAGGACGTGCAGCAGAAACTCTCGGCCGCCATCCAGGCCTCACTCGATTCCCCCGAACTGCGCAAGCAGTTCGCCGCGCAGGGCATCGAACCTTTCAAGGCTGGTTCGGAGGATGCCTCTAAATACGTCCGCGCCGAGGTCGAAAAGTGGGCCGAGGTGATGCAGGCGGCAGGGGTCAAGCTGGAGTAACTCCAGGCCTCAATAATCTTCATTTAGTACTTGGCAGGAGCAAACCAGGCATGGCAAAAATACAGATAGCAGAATGCAGGGAATTCATCCGCGCGGCGGAGGAGAAGGCGCGAGAAATGGGGGTGCCGGTCTCGATCGCCGTCGTCAGCGCTGAGGGGCATCTCATTGCCCTGGAGCGCATGGACGACGCCGGTTTCATCACGCCCGAGACAGCCCGTAGCAAGGCCTATACCGTGGCGGCATTCCGCTCGATGAGTCCGCGGTTCCAGGATGGACTGATCATCCAGCAATGGTTCAAGGAGCGGAACCCCCAGATGCTGATGAACGCGTCGGTCTTTACTGGCGGACAGGTTGTGGCGTCGGGAGGGTGCGCTCCCGTGTTCAAGGGCGACGAAATGGTCGGAGCCTACGGGATAAGCGGCGCGACCTCAAACCAAGATGAGGTCATCGGCCGCTATGCCCGCGAGAAGGTGGGTTGGGCGCACAAACCCGCGACGGACGATACGCCCGAGGACGTGAAAAAGCACATCAATGAAATCTACGCCTCGGTGGGGCTTGGGGACCGAGCGCTCTGAGCGACCGCCGCGGAGCATCAGGGCGTACTTCATCCCGCGGGGAGGCCGGTTGGAGCGGCATCAGGGCCGCATAGACCGGTCGCACCCACTTAGTGATTTAGGATCCCGGTCAGTTCAACTGAATCTTGGCCATGCCAATTTTCTCGCAGAATCGCCTGAGTAGCTTCGGCACCTGCTATGACTACTCAGAAAGCGAAGCGCGACATGCCGCCATCGACCGGTATGACCGCGCCCGTCACGTAGGAGGCGCGCGCCGAGCAGAGGAATACGGCCAAGTTGGCGAGTTCCTCGGCCTCGCCGAAACGGCCGGCGGGGATCTCCTGGCGCGCGAACTCGAGCTCGCTTTCCACGGTGGGATAACGCGCCTTCATCTGTTCGCTGTGGATGCGGCCGGGCTGCAGGCAATTGACGGTGACGTTATCTGCGGCGACCAGGCGCGATAGGCCTTTGGCCCAGACGTGGACGGCGGCCTTGGCGGAGAAGGCAGCGTTGAGGATCTTGGGTTCGGACGTGCCGGTGATGTTGATCACACGCCCCCATTTCTGGCTGCGCATGCCGGGGATGATCGCATGGGTCAACTCCCTCAGGCGGAAGAAGTTGAGCGTCATGCCTTCCATCCATTTGTCGGGCCCGGCATCGAAATCGAGGGGTCGGCTGCCGCCGCCGGCGTTGACCAATATGTCGATGTGGCCGAAGGCCGCGCGCGCCGATTGCTCGATGAGTTCGATCGAGTCTTCCCGGTAGAGGTCGGCCTCGACGACCAGGGGAGCGGGGCCGCCGGCAGCCATGATGTCCTGGGCAAGCGCCTCTAGGAGGGGGCGGCGGCGCGCGACCAGCGCGACGCGGACGCCTTCCATGGCCAGGCCCATGGCAATGGCTTTACCTATTCCTTGGCTGGCCCCCGTGACCACGGCCGTGCGTTCCCGCAATTGCAGATCCATTTTTCCTCCCTGGTGTTGGTGGCGAGATAGTAGTCATCGCCGACGGTCTTGGAAAGAAGAAGGACGTGCGCAAAAAAAGCGCCGCATCGGTGGATGCGGCGCTTTTGGCCTCGCTGCGGGATGGCCGGGAGGGGACGGCTGGGCCGGCTGCGGGCGGGCCCAGCCGCGAGCCCGCGCATCAGACGTCGAAGAACACCGTTTCCTTGCCGCCGTCGGGCGTGTCCTGGATGCGGATGTCGAAGCGGTACACCACCTTGCCGTCGCGTTCTTCGCGCTTGGCAATCAGGGTGTTGCGCCGTACTTCCCACTCGATCCCATTGATGATGGGATCCTTGGCATTGGCTTCTTTCTCGTCTTCGAAGTAGACCCGCGTGTGCAGGCCGATGTTGATGCCGCGGGCGAACAGGACGAGGCAGATGTGGGGCGCCTGCATGGTGCCGGGCTTGGGCCCGGGCACCGGGCCGGGCTTGATGGTCTCGAAGCTGTAGAAGCCAGTCTCGAAATCCGCGCCCGTGCGGCCCCATCCGCGGAAGGTCGGGTCGATGGGCTTGTCTTGCGTGTCGGCCGGGTGGGCATACTTGCCGGCGGCGTTGGCTTGCCAGATTTCGATCAGCACGTCGCGCAGCACGGTGCCGCTGCCATCGAACACCTGGCCCTCGAGGCGGATGCGTTCGCCCTTGGTTTCGGGCTGGACGAGGACGTTGCCGAAATTGTTCTCGAAAATATCGAAGCCGGCCTGCTTGGGAGCGAGGCCGATGTGCACGTACGGGCCGCCCGTCTGGGAGGCCGTCTCGCGGTAGAAGGTGATCTGGGTGCTCATGATCCTGTTCTCCCTCAGACGTTCTCGAACCAAGTCGCGGAGCGGCCGCGCAGCGTGATGTCGAAGCGGTAGCAGCGGCTGTCGAGCGGAATGAAGTTGCCGATGTCCTGCAGCGCGATCAGGCCGCGGATTTGCTCTTCATTCTTGATGGTCTTGAGAATGGGGCAGTGCGGGATGAGCGGATCGCCTTCGAAGTACTGCTGCGTGATCAAGCGCTGCGCCCAGCCGTCGGCCAGGATGGAGAAATGAATGTGCGAAGGCCTCCAATCGTTGAGGCCGTTGCGCCATGGATAGGGGCCCGGCTTGATGGTGCGGAACCAGTAGTAGCCGTTCTCGTCGGTCAGCATGCGTCCGCAGCCGCCGAAATTCGGGTCGAGCGTGCCGATGTAGGTGTCGTTCTTGTGACGGTAGCGGCCGCTGGCGTTGGCTTGCCAGACTTCGATCAGCGCGCCCTTGACCGGGCGGCCGAATTGGTCGCGCACGAAGCCGTGGACGATGATGCGCTCGCCGATGGGCAGGCCGTCCTTGGCGAAATTAGTGATCAAGTCGTTGTCTTTGGGGCCGAGCTCTTCCGGCCGGAACACGGGCGAGGTGATCTCGGATACCGAGGGCGGGTTTGAGATCAGCGCGCGGCGCGGCGAACGCAGGACGCTGGTCTTGTAGCCAGGGGTGTAGGCTGGCGGGTGCGATTCGGGATCGCGCGGGAGGAAAAAGCCCGTCGTCGAGGAAGGCAGAAGGGGATTGCTCATGTCTCTCTACCGTTGGTGGGAATGTTCGCAGCGGAAACTGTAGTCACCGCGGCTGGCGGGGACAAGTGAAGAATGCGCCGGCAAGGTATAACTTGACGGAATATCTTCGGCCAAGGCTACTCGTTCAGGAAGAGGCTCCTTCCAGTCGTTCGCACGCGGCGCGCCAGCGGGCCGCCACTTCCCGTACCACCGCGGCCATGTCGCCCGCCAGCGGCCGGTGGACGGCGGGCTGTGCCTGGGTGAAGAGGCCGATGGCTTCGGTGGCTGCCCCGGGCACCCGGCGCGCGGCCAGGATGCCGTGCTCGACCTCTTGTTTGACGGTGCTGAGCGATGCGAACCAGAGCGCATCGCTGTTCAGCGCAAGGTTGCGGGCGAGGGGGATGGCGAGGGTTTCCAGCCGTTCATGGCTGGCGGCGGGACGGAGCTGGGCGAGGAAACTGTCGGCGGCCTGGTAAATGCTGGTGCCAGGCAGAGGGAGGATGACAGGGTAAGACAGCTCCTGCCATGCGTGCCAGTCGGCCCGGGCCAGGGGGTGTAGGGGGCGCATGGCCACGACCAGCGGTTCGCTCCACAGGGGCTCGAAACGTAGTTCCAGCATATGGTCCGGTTCTGCCAGCCGCCCGACCACGACGTCGAGCTCCCCTTGCCGCAGGCGGCCCAATAGTTCCGGGTTGAGCCCGGTTTCCAGCCGGACGGGGCCGTGGCGCCCGCGCGCACGCCAACTTTGCAAGATTTCCTGTGGCAGCTCCACCGCCAGGGAGGGCAGTACGCCCAGTTTCACCGAGTCGCCTTCCGGATCGCGCGCCTCGCCCAAGGCCATTTCCAGCGCCATGACGCCTTGGCGCGCATGCTGCACGAAGGCCATTCCCGCCGCGGTCAACGCCACGCCATGGCGTTGGCGGACCACCAGCGGCTTGCCGACGATCTCTTCCAGTTCCTTGATGATCTTGCTTACCGCCGGCTGCGTAATGGACAGGAACTCCGCTGCGGCGCGCATGTTGCCGTGCTGCGCCGTGGCGAGCAGGCACCGGATGTGTTGCAGGCGGATGCGGTTGAGCGGCGACGGGGACATGGGAACGAACGTCGGGAAAGCCGTGATGGTACGGCTTTCCCGGCGCGCATGTCAGGCCCGCCGCCCCGAGGTGGCACCCGGTGCTTCAAGCCGCCCGGACTTCGAGCTCCGGCTGCGCCAGCGCCCGGTGGACGCGCCCGAGCACCTCGGGGTCGTCGAGCAGCCGGAGGCGCTGCGCATCGGTGAGGTGCGAGAGGCCCGTCTCGAGCACCTCGTTCGTGAAGCGCGCCCGGGCGTGCTCGATCAGGGGATGCCCCGCCCGGTGGCGGGCGGTCGCACATGCGCGGGCCAGCGCGTTCACCGCGGGATCGGTGAGCGCCTCCATGAAGCCGGGACTGCGGCGCGCCTGGTTGGCTTCGTTATAGCGATCGGTATCGAGCAGCTCGCGTGGCGGCGCGGTTTCTTCCGGAATACAGAACAAACCGTTGGCGAAGGCCCGCCGGCCCAGGCTGACCCGGCTGGAAAGCACGGACAGCGGGATCGCGAGCAGCAAGGATGCCAGGATGGGCAGCATCCACCAGAGGAAGTTGGGGTTCAACCAGGCGACCAGCAGGCCCCAGCACACGCCTAGCAGGGTTTGCAGCCCGTGGCGCTTGACGGCTTCGCCCCACGGCGTTTCGTTGTTGGCGCGGGCGGGCGATTTCCATTGCACTTTCCATCCCAGGAAGGCTGCCACGACGAAACGCGTGTGGAAGAGCATCCGTATGGGCGCGAGCAGCATGGAAAACAGCACTTCGAGCAGCATGGACTTCAGCAGCTTGCCGCCGCCCCGGTAACCCTGCGCGCCTTTTACCCAGGCGAGCAGGACGCTCAGTATCTTGGGCAGGAAGAGCAGCAGGGCCGTGGTCGAGAACAGGGCGATGGCCTCTTCGGGATGCCACTGCGGCCAAATGGGGAATAGCTGATGCGGCGCGACGAAGTATTGCGGCTCGGTGAGCGTGTGCACGGCCAGCAACGCCGTGGACAGGGCGAGGAACAGGAACCATAGCGGTGCCGACAGATACGACATGACGCCGGTCAGGAATACTGCGCGGTGCACGGGGTGCAGGCCGTGGATGAAGAAGAGCCGGAAATTCATCAGGTTGCCCTGGCACCAACGCTGGTCCCGCTGCAGCTCGTCCAATAAATTGGGCGGCAGTTCTTCGTAGCTGCCCGGCAGGTCGTAGGCGATCCAGACGCCCCAGCCGGCGCGCCGCATGAGCGCGGCTTCGACGAAGTCGTGGGAGAGGATGGCGCCGGCGAAGCTGCCCTTGCCGGGCAGGGGAGCGAGCGCGCAATGCTGGATGAAGGGGGCCAGCCGGATGATGGCGTTGTGGCCCCAGTAGTGAGATTCGCCCAGCTGCCAGAAGTGCAGGCCGGCCGTGAACAGGGGGCCGTATACGCGGGTTGCGAACTGCTGCACGCGCGCATAGAGGCTGTCCATGCCGGAGGCGCGCGGCGCGGTTTGGATGATGCCGGCTTCAGGGTTGGTGTCCATCAGCACGACGAGCCGCTTGAGGCATTCGCCGCTCATGACGCTGTCGGCGTCGAGCACCACCATGTAGTCGTACTGGCTGCCCCAGCGGCGGCAGAAGTCGTCGATGTTGCCGCTCTTGCGCTTGACCCGCCGGCGGCGGCGCCTGTAGTGGATGCGGCCGAAGCCTTTGACGGCTTTGCACAGCTCCACCCAGGCGCGCTGTTCTTGCACGCAATGGTCGGGCTTGTAGCTGTCGCTGAGGATGAAGAAATCGAATTTGTCGAGATCGCCGGTGCGCTCGACCGATTCATAGGTTGCCCGCAATCCGGCAAACACCCGGCCCACGTCTTCGTTGCAGATGGGCATGACGATGGCGGTGCGCGTGTTGGGAGAAATGGGCACGCCCTCGGCCACGGTGGCGGAGATGCTGTAGCGGTCCCGGCCGATCAGCAACTGCAGGAAGCCCATCAGCGCCGTCCAGAAGCCAGCCGATACCCAGCAGAACAGCAGTGCGAACAGCAGCAGGATGGCGACTTCCAGCGCTTGTCCGCCCTGGTAGGGCAGCACGGCCTTCATGTACCAGGTAGCGATGGCCGTCTGGCTGAGCACACCCACCAGCAGGATCGAGCGACGCAGCCGTCCCGCGGTTTTCCAGCGCGGCTCGGGCGGACGGGCGAGCCGCTCGGCGCGCCGCTGGTGCAGCCTGCCGCGCATCTTGCGCCACCCGCGCACCAGCGGGTTGGTGACCCACGGCTCGGGGACCATGGAGGTCCGCCGGATGGGTGGCGCCGTCTTGACGCATAGGCGGCCCGCATCGTCGCGGCCGATGACGCCGTACTCCTGGATCTCCGGGCCGTAGGCCTCGATCAAGGCTTGTTCGAGTGCCGCCGCGTCGCTGTCTTGCCCAGGGGCTGGGTTTATCGCTGTTGCCATGGCGTCACTCGGTTTTCTCATAGCCAGGCAACTGATAGCTCCAGGTTTCGGAGACGGGCGTCTGGCCGTGGACCAGATGGGCCCGCATTTCGACCGGCTTGGTCGTGTCCTTGACCTTGAGGCGCACGGTGACGCGCCAGCCGCCGGTGACGGGGTTGCGGCGCAGGCTGTTCTCGATCACGTCGGCGTTGCCGCCGGTGGAAAAGTTGAGCGATACCGGCAGGGGCGGATCATTGGGCTTGGCGGGGGCCGGATCGGAAAAGTCGATGACGAAGGCCGTGCTGCCATCGGGGCGCCGGATCAAGTCAGCGCCCTTGACCTCGCCTGCCGAGCGCCGCGTCTGTAGCACGCGCGCCAGTTTGGGATCGTACAAGCCGGCTTCGTTGCGCGTCCAGCGCAGCGTGTAGTTGAAATCCAGCGCGGAACCGGGCTTGGGCTGTTCTTCCGGTACCCAGAAGGCCACGATGTTGTCATTGGTCTCGTCCGAGGTCGGGATCTCGACCAGCTCGATGCGGCCCTTGCCCCAGTCGCCGCGCGGCTCGACCCAGAGCGTGGGCCTCAGGTCATAGCGCTCGTCCAGGTCTTCATATTGGCGGAAGTCCCGTCCGCGCTGCTGCAGCCCGAAGCCCCGCGGGTTTTCGACCAGGAACGAACTGTTGGCCAGCCGGCGTGGATTGTTCAGGGGGCGCCACAGCCATTCCCCGTTGCCGGCGTGGAAGGCCAGGCCGTCCGAGTCATGCAGCTCCGGCCGGAAGTTTTGGGTTCCGGACGGTTGGGCCGACCCGTACAAATACATGCTGGTCATGGGCGCGATGCCGAGCTTGGTTACTGGCGCGCGCAGGTAGATGCGCGACCGGACCTCGACCGTGGTGTCTTCGCCCGGGATGATGGTGAACCGGTAAGCGCCAGTGGCGCGTGGCGAGTCCAGCAGTGCGTAGACAACGAGGTGTTTGTCGCTGTTGGCCGGTCGGGCAATCCAGAATTCGCGGAAGCGGGGAAACTCCTCGCCTGACGGAACCGCGGTATCGATCGCGAGACCGCGCGCCGAGACGCCGTAGACTTGGTCCTTGCCAACCATGCGGAAATAACTGGCGCCAAGGAATGAGGCGATTTCGTCATCCCGCTTGGATGGGTTGTTGATCGGATAGAGGATCCGGAACCCCGCGAATCCCAGGCCTTCGAGTTGTTTGGGGTCGGGGCTGCGCGGGCCGAAGTCGAAGTCTCGCGGGTCATACTTGATTTCGCGCACCCCTTCCAGGTCCACCTCGTGGATCTTGACCGGCAGATCGAAGGCCATGCCTTGATGGTGGAAGGCGATCTGGAAGGGGGTGCGGCCTTCGGCCCACAGGAATTTCTCGCGCTTGGGCTGGATTTGCTTGTACTCCGCGAACTTGAGCTCGCGCAGCTCCCGTGGCAGTTGGCTGGTGGGAGCCTTGTATTTTTCCTCCGCGAGCGCTTTGGCGCGCCGGGCGACGTCCGAGAAGTCGAACGCCCAGGCGGAATGGGCGGCAAGGAACCCAGCCGCAAGGACCAGGGCCGGTAGGGAGAGGCATGCCCGCAGGCGCGTTCCTGCGAAAAACGGAGTGAAAAGTTCAGTCACGGATCTGGGTCGTCCGGGGTGGCGAGATATGCTGAGACAAGAGGATTTTAGAAGGTATGCCTGTTTGCAGGGGCTTTCTTCCGCAAGCATGTAATACCGGATGTAGCGATCTTTTATGGGGCCATATGGACGTCGAAACCCCCAATTGGTTCCCCTATCGTCCGTTTGCACTACCCTCGCGCCGCGGGTCGGCGCCGGCCCGCAGGAGCCCGTTGCTCAGTACTTCGATGCCATGCAGGCCGCTCGGAAACGGGCGCATGGCGACCGCGTGTCCCATGGCCTGCAACGCTGGAACCAGCGCCTCGAGCTGCGTGCCGCGTTCGAGCCCGGTGGTCCGGTTGCGGCCTCCGTAGCGGGGGAGGTCGATGGCGGACTGCACGTCCAGCCCCCACACGAGACTGGCGATCAAGGTTTGGGCGACATAATTGGCGATCGCGCCGCCGCCAGGGGATCCTACCACCATGCGCAGCCGCGGGCCGGCGCCGTAGGCCCGCAGCACGATGGTAGGAGCCATGGTGCTGCGCGGGCGCTTGCCTCCTTCCGGCCGGTTGGCGACGGGTATGCCGCGTGCATCCACCGGGGACAACGCAAAGTCCGTCAACTCGTTGTTGAGCAGGAATCCTTCCACGAAGATTTTGCTGCCAAACGCCTGTTCGATGGTCGAAGTCATCGCGACCGCGTTGCCGGCCGCGTCGACGATGGAGACGTGCGTGGTGGAGGGCAGCGCCGGGGTGTCGTCCTGTCCATGGCGAGAGGATGCCCCGGGCAGGGGTTCGCCCGGGCGCGCGCGCCCCATGGATCGTTCGGGGGAGATCAGCGCCGCCCGGCGGGACAAATAGGCAGGGTCCAGCAAGGCCTGCACCGGGACGTCCACGAAGTCAGGGTCGGCGAGGTAACGGTCACGGTCGGCATAGGCCAGCCGGCCGGCTTCGGAAAAGAAATGGACGGCGGCAACCGATGTGGGTTCCGCCTTCTCGATGGGCGTGTGCTCGAGCAGCGCCAGCATTTGCAGCACGGCCAGTCCCCCGGAACTCGGCGGAGGCGCGCTGCAGACCAAGTAAACGCGGTAGGGGCGGCACAGGGCCTCGCGCTCCTTGGCCGTATACCGGGCCAGGTCTTCGGTGGAGAGCGCTCCCGGGGTGGGGTGGCTGCGGACCGCGCGCACCATGGCTTGGGCCAGCTGTCCCTGGTAGAACGCGTTCGCGCCATCGCGGGCTATGCGCTCGAGGGTCCGCGCGAGGTCGGGGTTCCTCAGGATCTCCCCTTCCTGCCTGGGTGATCCGTCCGCGCGGAAAAAGTATTCGCGTGCCGCCGGCTGGGCGGCCAGCCGCTGGTTGCCGCGCAGCATGGCCGCCAGGCGGGCCGATACGGGAAATCCGCGGCGGGCCTGGTCGATGGCGTCGTCGAACAGGCTGGGCCAGGGCAGTTTGCCGTGGCGAGCGTGTGCCATCTCCAAGGCCCGCAGCAGGCCAGGCACGCCAACCGATCTGCCGCTGTCCACGGCTTCGAGGAAAGGCATGGGTGCGGCGCCGCGCATGAACAGGGTCTCGCCGACGGCAGCGGGGGCCGTTTCCCGGCCGTCGAAGAAGGTCACCGCATCGCGCGCCGCATCGTAATAGAGGAGGAATGCTCCGCCGCCGAGGCCAGACGATTGCGGTTCGACCAAGCCCAGCATCATTTGCGCCGCAATGGCTGCATCGATTGCGCTGCCTCCGCGCTCGAGCACGCGCAGGGCCGACTGGGTGGCCAGCGGGTGCGCGGTGGCTGCCATGAACCGGCGGCCCATTACCGCCTGCTTGGCTTGGTAGGCGGTCTGCGGCTCCGGGTCTACATCGAAATCGATGTCTTGGGCGACTGCGTGCGCGCCGGCCATCAGCGCGCACGCCAGCCCGAGTAACGGGAACTTACGAAAGCGTCTCATTGGCCGGGCTCAGGCGCCGAGTGCCTTCGCGTGGAACCCAAGGTGATCTTCGATGAAGGTGGAGATGAAGTAGTAGCCGTGGTCATAACCGGGATGCCGGCGCAGCTCCAGTGGCTGCCCGGCGTCGCGACACGCCGCCTCGAAGGCCTCGGGCCGCAGCTGGGTGTCCAGGAATTGGTCGGCCAGCCCCTGGTCGATCAGGATGCCATGAGGAAACGGCTGCCGCGATGCGCGCATCAGCTCCGTGGCGTCATATTGCTTCCACGTTTCGCGGTCCTCCCCCAAGTAATTCCCGAAAGCCTTGTGCCCCCAGGGGCAGTCCATCGGATGAGCAATGGGGGCGAAGGCAGAGACCGACCGGAATTTGCCGGGGTTGCGCAGGGCGAGCACGAGCGCGCCATGGCCACCCATGGAGTGTCCGAAGATGCCGGCGCGTCCGGGGTCGCCGGGCAGCTGGGAAGTCACCAGGCCGAAGAGTTCGTCGACGATGTAGCTGTACATCTTGTAGTGGCGGTTCCACGGAGCCTGGGTGGCGTCCAGATAGAAACCGGCGCCTACCCCGAAGTCCCAGCTATCGGCTTCGCCATCGATGCCCGCGCCGCGCGGGCTGGTATCCGGCGCGACCAGCATGATCCCGTGCCGTTGCGCGAAGCGCTGCGCGCCGGCCTTGATCATGAAGGTTTCTTCGGTGCAGGTCAGTCCCGCAAGATAGAACATCACGGGTACGGGCCCCGCGTCCGCATGCGTGGGCAGGAAGACCGAGAAGCGCATCGGCAGTCCGATGGCGGTGGAGTCGTGGCGGTAGAAACGTTGCTGGCCGCCGAAGCACTGGTGCAGGCTGATCAGTTCGAGCATGTGGAGTCCTTGCGGCCGCCCGGCCCGCGGCAGGGCGGCAAAGCGGTGGATCTTTCGCGGTACGCTTGAGACCCTGGGCCCGCGAGGCTAACAGGAATTGCCGCACACCGACAAGCAAGCCATGAGCAAAGCGTTGAACACCCCGACCCCGGCCGCCGAGCGGCAGCTCTCCTCGCAGGCCCGGCGCCTGGGCCTGGACCGCATCCGTTTCGATCTTACGTCCATCCGTCTATTCATCGCCACGGTCGAGCACGGCAGCATCACCCGGGCCGCCGAACAGCAGTGCGTGGCCGTGACCGCCGCCTCGCGACGCATCGCCGAACTGGAGGCCCAGTTCGGCATCGCGCTGTTCCAGCGCCGGCCGCACGGCATGGTTCCCACCGATGCCGGCCGCAGCCTGCTGGCCCATGCGCGCGCGCTGATGCACTCGGTCGAGCGCATGCACAACGACGCAGCCGCGCATGCCGACGGCCACAAGGGGCTGGCCCGCGTGGCGGCCTGTACCTCGGCGGCGCTGCAGTTCCTGCCGGGCGACATACGCGCGCACCAGGCGCTGTTTCCCGACATCGACATCGAAACGCAGGAGGGGACCAGCTACGGCGTGATCAAGGCGGTGGTGCAGGGAACCGCAGAGGTCGGCATCTACGAAGCGGCCGTCAGCACGCCGCCGGCGATGATGCGAACCCGCCCGTATCGCGAGGACAGGCTGGTGCTCGTGACCCACCGGGCCCATCCGCTCGCGCGGCGCAGGCAGGTGGGATTCGCCGACATCCTGCCGTGCGATCTCGTCGGCTTGAACGAGGACTCGGCGTTGTCGATGCTGCTGGTGCGGCTGGCCGCGCGCCACGATGGCAAGCTCAACGTCCGCGTGCGCGCCCGCAGCTTCGACACCATGCTGGCCATGATCCAGGCCGAGCTCGGCGTGGGGCTGGTGCCGCAGGGAGTGGCCCAGTGGCTGGCGGTGAGCAAGACGTTCCGCCACATCGAGATCGCCGAGCCTTGGGCGCGGCGGCAGTTCGTGCTGTGCCACCGGCATGCTCCCGATATCTCCTCCGCCGCGCTGTCGGTTGCCGAATTCCTGGCGCGATCCGGGCCGCGCGACGCACCGCCGGCCTGATGCGCATCCGCATGCGCGAAATGCGAAACCAGCGTGAAAAAAATAGCAATGGCCGCCAGCCGCGGCCTTTGTCAGCATAGCTGCCGGCTGCGCCTGCGCAGCCTCGAGGCTCATCCTGCCTGACGCCGCGATGCGGCGCGGAGGGCCGATTCGTTTCACGCTAGAAGGAAATGCCGGTGAAGATTGCCCGCGTACACGCTACGCCATTGAACGTCCCGCTCGAATATTCAGCCGGCGGTGTGCGCCGCTCGACGTCGCTGTCGGCATGCCATGTCGAGGTCGAAACCGCAGACGGGCTGGTCGGCCATGGCCTGACCGCGATTACGGAAGAAGAGGTCGCGGCAGGCATCATCAACGCCGTGGCCGGTCCCGCGCTGGTCGGCATGGACGCGATGAACCACGAGGCGGCGTGGAACAAACTGTACTGGCTGCTCTGTCCGCGCGGACAGACCGGCTATGGCATGCACGCCGTCGCGGCGCTGGACGTCGCGTTGTGGGACCTCAAGGGCAAGGCCCTCGGTCAACCAGTCTGGCGGCTCCTGGGCGGCGCCCGCTCCAAAGTGCCGGTCTACACCACCTTCGGCTTCAACTTCCTCGATCGCGACGCCCTTGCCGAGGCCGCACGCGCATGCGTGGCGGAAGGCTTCGGGCATCTGAAGATGGTGGTGGGGCACGGCGCGCTGCAGCGGCGCGACGAACCGCGGCCGCTGGGCGAGGTCATCCGCGAGGATGCGTTGCGCGTGCGCGCGGTGCGCGAAGCGGTGGGGGCCCAGCCTTCCCTCTACATCGATGCCAATTGCAGCCTCGACGGCTTCCATGCCGAGAAGCTGGCGCTGTCCGTGCGCGATTGCGACATCGCGTTCTTCGAGGAGCCCGTCACGCAGAACGACGTGCGCCTGATGGCCGACCTGCGGCGCCGCACCGGCATGGCCGTGGCGGCCGGCCAGAACGAGGGCCTCGCCTTCCGCTTCCGCGACATGCTGACCGCAGGGGCGGTGGACTACGTGCAGCCCAACGTGGTCATCAGCGGCGGCTTCACCCAGGCCGCCAAGATCGCTGGCATGGCCGAGGCCTACAACGTGCCGATGGCCAACGGCGGCGCCTTCCCGCTGCACAACATGCACCTGCATGCCGGGCTCGCGCACGGCGGAAGGGTCGAGTGGCACCTGGTGGCCGTGGAAATGATGAGAAAGCTCTACCGCGACATTCCCGAGCCGCGCGACGGTTGGCTGGAGCTGCCGGAGGCGCCGGGACTCGGCTTCGAGCCCGACCGCGCGTCCATCGCCGAGATCGCCAAGCTGCCGTGCTCGGCCGGCAAGGGCAAAGGATAGCGCCCGCCGTCGTCCGGACCCATACCCATAAAGGAGACATTCATGCGCATTGCCCTTCGCCTGCTGGCCGCGATGGCGCTCGCGGTGCCGGCCCTTTCATTCGCCACCGGCGCCTGGCCCGGCAGCCGTCCCGTCCGACTGATCGTGCCCGCCAGCGCCGGCGGTTCGCTCGATACCCTGGCGCGGCCGCTGGCCCAGGCCATGTCGGACTTGTCCGGCGGACGCTTCATCGTCGAGAACGTCGGCGGCGCGGCGGGAATGATAGGCGCGAACAACGTGGCCAAGGCCGCGCCCGACGGCTACACCTTTCTGTTCGGCGCCATCCATCATGTGATCCTGCCCATCGCCTATCCCAAGATGCCCTACGACACGGCCAAGGACCTGGCGCCCATCGGGCTGATCGCCAATGTGCCGAACGTAGTGCTGGTGCGCAGCGATTCGCCGTTCAAGACCCTGGAAGACCTGGTCCGCGCGGGCAAGACGTCGGAGCAGGGCCTGAATTACGGCACGGGCGGCAAGGGCGGCTTGCACCATCTCTCCACCGAGCATTTCAAGCTGCTGACCGGCGCCAAGATGCAGGCCGTGCATTACCGGGGCAGCGCGCCGGCGATCACGGACCTGCTCGGCGGCCAGATCGACCTGATGTTCGAGACCATGCCCATGGCCCTGGGCCAGATACGAAGCGGCGCGCTGCGCGCCCTGGCCGTCACGTCGGCCGCGCGCTCGCCCGCGCTGCCGAGCACGCCCACGCTGGCCGAAGCCGGCGTGCCCGACCTCGCCGTGACGACCTGGTACGGCATCTTCGGCCCCGCCAAGCTTCCGCCCGAGATAGCCGAACGCATGCGCGGGCTCATCGTCCAGGCCCTGGCCACCGACAAGATCAAGGCGCTGTGGAAGGACTACGGCGCTACCGTCGACGGCCCCGGCGCCCGGGACTTTCCCGGCTTCGTCGCCAGCGAATTGCGCCACTGGGCGGACGTCGGCCG